>NZ_JBEZGC010000013.1:0-246227 GCF_040649795.1 Nonomuraea sp. NPDC048881 | reverse complement strand
CGTGATGGGTTCGCGGCCCCACATCCGCGCCACGACGGGTGGCAGCTCTGCCATCGAACATCCTCTCGCGCGGCCGGAATCTGTGTACGTCATATAGCCTCATAATCGTGTATGACGTACAGAGTAGATCGTACACCATGAGGGAGGCGTCATGGAGATCCGTACGTTCAAACCGAGCGACCGCGCCGAGCTGTTCGAGCGCGTGGGCGAGGGCGCTCCCACGGCATCTCTGTGGGGGCACACGGACTCGGAGGCGGCCGTCTACCTGGACCCCTACATGGAGCTGGAGCCGGACTCGCTCTTCGTCACCGTCGCCGGGGGCGCCCTGGTGGGCTACCTGACGGGATGCCTCGACAGTGCGCGGTTCCCCGGCGAGGGCGAGCGCATGGAGCAGGCGATGCGGACCTACCGGCTGGTCTTCCGGCCCAGGCCCGCGGCCTTCTTCGCGCGCAGCCTGGCCGATCTGGCGTGGGCCGCGATCCGCGGGCAGCCCGGCGCCGGCGAGTTCGCCGACGCCAGGTGGCCCGCGCACCTGCACATCAACGTGGCGCCCGAGGCGCGAGGGACAGGCGCCGCCGACGGGCTGATGAGCCGATGGCTCGACCGGCTCAGGAAGGCCGGATCTCCCGGCTGCCACCTGCAGACCCTGGTCGAGAACAGCCGGGCGGTGCGGTTCTTCGAGCGCATGGGCTTCGCCGAGCACGGCCCGGCGCCACTGGTTCCCGGCCTCCGCCACGACGGCCGGCGGGTCCACCAACGGACGATGGTCTGGAGCGCCGGCCGCGCCGCCGAGGAGGCCGGAACGCGGACGTCCGCCAAGCGCCGATGATCCCGGGCCGCACCGCCGCCCAGCCGCGGCCACGACAGGGCGCGACCGACTGGAACCACGTCGTTGCGGCCGGACGTTCGCGCTCTCGGCGAAAGGTACGGGTTCGAGGTCCCTGCCACACATCGCCGCCCCGCGCCTCGGCTCTGAATCGCGCGGCGCGCCGATGGCGTGGATGGTCAGCAGGTTGGTGGCGGCGTCGAGCGTGGTGCGTGGGTGCCCGGCTGATGGCCAAGCAGGGATCCGACCTCCTGAGCCGCTTCTAAATCCAGTGGCCGTCCCCGAGGGGGACAGCGAGAATACGATCATGACTAGAGGCACGGTGAAGTTCTTCCTGCCCGAGAAGGGGTGGGGAGCGATCTCCTCCCCCGACCTTCCGGCAGATCGTGATGCGTTTGTGCACTTCAGCGATATCTCGGCGAGCGGGTATCGCGTTCTGGAGGCAGGTGACGAGGTCGAATTCGACTGCGTCGAACGGTCACAGGACAGCTTCGATTACGTGGCCGAGAACGTCCGCGTGCTGTAGCGGAGGACAAGAGGAGACGGCCGGCGCCGGCGGCGGCCGTACCTTCATGACGACGGCGGCGTAGGCACCATTGGGCAGCAGCCGTGACCATCGACCTCGGCCCGAGCAACGTGGTGCTCCCCTTGGCGAACTGGCCTCGGACCGCCGGGACCCCCGCCCGGGCAGCCGCCCGCCCGGCCCCCGGATCCCGCTGTGACGGCCAGTGCTGCGGTGACGCGCGTGAGCTGCTCCTCCGGGGACGTCACGGAAGCCAGGTCTCGTGCAGGTGCAGCCACGTGGCGGCCTGGAGGACCACGGTGGACTGCCGGGTGCGATCCGGCTGGACCTCCTGGTAGGTGGCCGCCACGAGCGCGCCGTCGGAGGCGACGATCCGTACGTCGCGGATCTCGATGGTCAGCTCTGGCGCCCTGCCGTGGAGTGCCTCGACCTCGGCGAGGACCTGGTCGCGGGTGAGCGTCCGGCCGTCGGGGGTGACGAGCGTGAAGCCGGGGGCGTGGGCGTCGGCGAAGCAGGCGAACTCCTCCCGCGCGGCGGCGCCGGTCAGCCAGCGTGCGATGACCTCGTGGTGACGGACGATCTCCGCCTCGACGCCGTTCACCGGTTCGCCCAGGGCTGGGCGGCGATCCAGGTGCGTAGGGGCGTCAGCCGGAGGCCCAGCAGATCGGCCACCGCGGGGTCGGCCGCGAACAGGTCGCGGTCGGCGGCGGCCCAGCGGTAGGTGGCAGCCACCGCGGCGGCCGTCGGCGCGCCCAGCGCCATCGTCAGGCCCGACTCGAACTCGGCCGGATCCTGAGCGGCGTAACGGGCGCCGAAGGCGGCCGCCAGCTCGTCGCCGGTCACCACGTCGGGCCCGCCGAGCCTCAGCACGGCTCCCTCCAGATCGTCACGCACGAGCGCGGCGTGCGTGGCGGCGGCCAGGTCGTCGTGCGAAAGCCAGGGCACCGGCAGGTCGGCGGGCAGCGGGTAGCGCAGCACGCCCTCGGCCGCCAGCGGGCCCGTCACCCACGGCGCGGCCAGGTTGTCCAGGTAGACCGGCGGGCACAGCACCACGACGGGCAGCCCGGCCGACCGCAGCGTCCGCACCGCCCACCGGCGCGTCTCGAAGGCCGCCACCTGCGTGGCGGCCTCGGGCAGCCGGTTGGCGGTGTTGAACACCAGCCGCCGCACCCCGGCCGCCAGCGCGGCGTCGCGCACATGATGGACGTGGGCGGCCACCGTGTCCGGCTCGTAGACCATGGGCAGCGTCACCGAGGCGTGCGTCACCCCGGCGAAGGCCGCCTTCACCGCCTCGGCGTCGCCGAGGTCGCCGGCGACCGGCTCCACTCCGTGCGGCACTCGGCCGCTCCTGGTCAGGCCGCGTACCGTGTGCCCCTCGGCGACGAGCCGCCGCGCGACCGCGCCGCCCTGGGCGCCTGCCGCGCCGATCACAAGAAAGGTCATGCCGGACAGCCTCCACCGAGTCGGCGATACGCTCTATAAAGCGAACTATCAGTTTGTTTAAGGATCGTCCGGTGGATGGTGACCTGCTGAGCGCTCTGCTGGCCCCGCTGCGGCTGGAGGGCGTCTTCCACAGCCGCTGGCAGGCCGGGTCCCCCTGGGGCGTCGCGGGTGAGGCCGAGGACTGCGCGCTGCTGCACTACGTGCACGAGGGCACGTGTGCCGTCGAGTTGCCCGGCGCCGAGCCCGTCCTGCTGCGCGCCGGGGACCTGGCCGTCTTCCCGCACGGCAGCGCCCACCGGCTGGGCGACCGGCCGGGGCGTCCCGCCGTGCCGCTCGCGGCTGTGCTGCCCGAGCGGCCGCAGGGCGGCGTGCGCACCGTCGAGCTGGGCGGGCCCGGCGAGCGGACCGTCCTGCTCTGCGGCGGGCTCCACTACGACCGGGCCGCCGGCTCGCCGATCTACCGGGCGCTGCCGCCCGTCCTGGTGCTCGACCGGGCCACGGTGGAAGGTCACGGGCTGCTCGGCGGCACCCTCGGACGGCTGGCCGGCGAATGGGACCTGGCCGAGCCCGGCGCGACGCTGGTCGCGCTGCGCGCCTTCGAGCTGGTCTTCGTGCTGGCGCTGCGGGCGGCGGTGGGCGAGATGGCCGAGGGCTCGCCGGTCCTGCGGGCGTTGCGTCACCCGGCGATCGGGACTGCGCTGCACGCCGTACAGACGAGGTTCGCCGAGCCCTGGACGGTCGAGTCGCTGGCCGCCCAGGCCGGGATGTCGCGCTCGGCGTTCGCGGCGACCTTCCGCGAGCTGGTCGGCGAGGCGCCGATCCGGCACCTGACCGCCCGCCGCATGCAGGAGGCCGCACGCCTGCTGAGCGAGACCACGCTCCCCCACAGCCGGATCGGCGAACGCGTCGGCTACCACTCGACGGTCGGCTTCCACCTGGCCTTCCGCCAGCAGTACGGAACCACCCCCGGCGACTACCGCCGCCGCTGGACGCAGGACGCCGCACCGGGACAGCAGAGGTGACGCGGAACCCGCCCGGGCCCCCGCCCCGGTGACGACGATCTTCCGGGGAGTGCCGGGGTCGTCGGTCACCGTGACGTTCGTCTTCCCGGATTTCGTGGTGGTCCCGACGTCGTACGGCTCCGCCGGAAGCGTCAGCTTGACGTGCCCCGAGCCGGACGTCACACCGCCCGGGCGTGCGCGGCACCACCCATGCCCTCGGAGGAAAAGGCTCGGTAACGGCGGTGCGGCCTCGTCTCGCCCGTGATGCTCAGGTCCTACGAGGGCATCGAGCCCTTCAACCGAGCACAACTACTGGCGGAGCAGCGGGCCGAGGCGCATCCGGACGACCTTGCTCCGCCGTACATCGCCCATGGCGGACCGTACCGGCTCGTCGCCCCCTACGTCACGGCGCGAGGACGCGCGCTGGCCGCTGCGGTGCTCTCGGGGGCGTACTGGTCCGAGGGGAGACAGGTCAGGTACGACATCGTGCCGGAGGTGCGCCGGGTGGCGAACAGTCAAGCGGCGCTGAGCAGCGTGTTCCACGCGGATGAGCTCCAGGACGAGCCCGCCGCCCCTGCGGGGTGGATCGACGAGGAGGCCAACCGGGTCGTCGTCGAGACGAACAGCTTCGACCAGGATCTGCGCCACAGACTCGCAGAGCGATACAAGGGGATCGTCGTGGTGAAGTGGGATCCGTTCGGGCAGCGGGCGGTGCTTCACTAGGAAATGCCGGCTCTTGCCCGAACTCGACGTGACGCAGCGTTGGGACCGGCTGTCGCCCGACGCCGAGTCGCGGCCTCCCGCCGCGCCAGTTTCGCCGGGCAGACCTGACACGGCACTACTTGGTGTCTGGTCGCAGGCCCTTCTCGATGAGGTCGATCAGGTCGTGCACGGCTGGATCGGCGAGTTCGTCGGGGAGTCCGCGCAGGGGGCCGTCGATGAGCAGGACCGCCAGGCCGTGGACGCACGACCAGACCAGGAACTCGGCTCCTGGACGGCGTTCGGGGGACATCAGGCGATCTCCGTACGCTGGTCCTCAACCGGTACGCGGTCGGGCAGCGCCACCTCACCGCTGGACAACGGAAGCGTGCTGACCCGCTGCGCCGTGGCAGCCATCCGCTGCAGCGGCCGCAGGGACAGCCGCACCCACAGCGCGCCCGCCGTCCCCGCCGCGGCCATCACCACGGCGAACACCACCGACTCAGCCAACATCAGCCGGTGCACCGTGGCCTCGACTCCCTCCATCGGGAGCCCGTCGATGAGCACGTCGCCGTCCTTGCCCCGGGTCGCCATGACCCGGTAGTCGTCCAGCTCGGACAGCTCCACGGCATGGCCGCGCCCGTCCACCGGTACGGCGGCCAAGGCGGCGACGTCCTGGGCGGAGAGACTGGGCTCGGCGTCGTCCGCGCTACGGGACCGGACCACGGCCGCGTTGATCACCTGGCCGTTCACCATGCGCACGCCAAGGGTGCCGATCGACTGACCACGGCTGTCGCTGCGCTCGCGCTCCTCCTCCCGGCGGTGCTCGAGTATGACGGCGAACCGGCCGGCCGCCATGGACAACTGCTGGTCCAGCCGGTCCACCAGGAAGCGCTCCAGCTCGATCGAGGTGCCCACGCCGATCGTGGCGCAGGCCAGCGCGAGCAGGACCAGCACTCCGGCCATCAGCCGGCCGCGGAGGGTATGCGGTCTCATGATGGCTTGAGCACTGGGCCCTTCGGTTCGTCGTGGGCGCCGGCTCCCTACGGGCCGCCACTCTCCGAAGGTCGGCTCCGCCGGCGCCTGCATCCGCGCCGCTGCAGGCGCGCGTCGTGCCGAGCCCACAGGGTCGGCAAGTCCTCGGGCCGGGTGGACGGCTCGCCGACGAGCTGGGTCAGCTGCTCGTCCGCTGGTCCTGCCGTTGATCAGCTTCGTCACGCGCACAGCGCTGGTCCTGCTCCTGGTGGTTGCCGCGTCTCCGGCCTGGCCTGCCACGCGCCCGCCCTCCGCTCGCCCTGCATCCGTTCGTCGCCTCTGCGCTTCGGCGTCGGGGACGCCAAGTCGCGACGGCAGGCGCGGCGAGCGGGTCGCGTCCAGCGAGCCGGTGTTCGCGGCGTGTGCCATGAGAGGCTTCCACGCCCGCCATGAATCGACTATCGTCGATTTTCGATGAACGAGACAGAGGGGCCTCTGCCGCGCGCCGAGGCTGAGGAGTATGCGAGCTGGTTCAAGGCCCTGGCCGACGCCACTCGGATTCAGATCGTGTCGCTGCTTGCGCGGAGGCGCGCGCCGATGAGCGTGGGCGAGATCGTGACCGCCTCCGGGGTGGGCCAGTCCACCGTCTCACACCACCTGAAGATCCTGGCCGAGGTGCGGTTCGTGCTGGTCGAGAGGCAAGGCACGTCCAGCCTGTACCGGATCAACGAAGCCTGCGTGAGCTGTTTCCCCACCGCCGCCGACGTGGTGATGGGCAACCCCGTGCCGGCCGCACCGGTCTGCGACTGAGGAGACCCATGGCGCACGACGAGATCGCCGACCACTACTCCGCCCTGGCCCGCAACGCGCTGAGCGGGCAGCGCATCGCCGAGCTGCACGCCGGCGAGACGGTGCTCGACCTTGGATCCGGTGACGGCATCGACGCGCTGCTGTCAGCCCGCCGGGTCGGCCCGCACGGCACGGTCTTCGGCCTCGACGCCAGCCCCGCCATGGTGGAACTGGCCCAGCGCAACGCCGAACAGGCGGGTGTCGCCAATGCGCAGTTCCTGCACGGGACGATCGAAGCGGTCCCGCTGCCCGGCCACACGGTTGACGTGGTCATCTCCAACTGCGCGATCAACCTGTCCGACGACAAGGCGGCGGTGCTGGCCGAGGCGTACCGGGTGCTGCGACCGGGGGGCCGGTTCGGGGTCAGCGACGTCGTCGCCGTCCAGGTGCTCGACGAGCAGGCGCGACGGCGGGCCGAGCAGCGCATCGGCTGCGCCGCCGGATCGCTCACCGTGCAGGAGTACCGGGACCTGCTCGTCGCGGCCGGCTTCGTCGCCGTCACGATCACGATGACCGCCGACCACGGAGACGGCGTGCGTTCGGCCAGCGTCCAGGCCGTCAAGCCCGCCATCGGGCCCGGCCTGGAGATCCGGCCGATGCGCGAGGGCGACGCCGCCGAGGTGCTGGCCATCTACCAGGCCGGACTGGACACCGGCCAGGCCAGCTTCGAGACCACCGCCCCCAGCTGGGAGGGGTTCACCTCGAGCCGGTTGCCGCATCTGCGTTACGTGGCGACCGACAGCGACTCCGGCGAGGTGCTCGGCTGGGTGGCCGCCTCGGCGGTCTCGTCCCGCCCGGTCTACGCCGGAGTGGTCGAGCACAGCATCTACGTCCACCCCGGCTGCCAGGCTCACGGCATCGGCCGGGCACTGCTGGCGGCGTTCGTCGCCGCCGCCGAAGATGCCGGCGTCTGGACGATCCAGTCCGGCGTCTTCCCCGAGAATGCCGCCAGCCTGGCCCTGCATCAGGGCCTCGGTTTCCGGGTGGTCGGCGCCCGCGAGCGCATCGGCTGTCACCGCGGCCTCTGGCGGGACGTGCTGATGATCGAACGCCGCAGCACCTTGACCGGGGTCTGAGTCGCCGTTCGGAACGGCGGTTCGCGGACTGCCGTTCGGCTGGAGCCGCGTTGCGCCCTTCGCCGTACGAGATCTCCCCCAAGCTCCGCCGGGTCCTCCTGGCTTTGATACATGTCAATATAGAGAGGAATCGATTTCGATAACTGTCTATACGGAGAAGACGTGGAACCTCTGGAGCTCTTGGAGTGCAGCCCGCCGCTGATGCGCGAGCCCCTGGACGCCGAGCAGGCGGCCGGGGTGGCGCGGGTGTTCAAGGCGCTGGGCGACCCCGTGCGGCTGCGCATCCTGTCGATCGTGGCCAGCCGGGCCGGCGGCGAGGTGTGCGTGTGCGACATCACCGGCGCGTTCGAGCTGTCCCAGCCGACCATCAGCCACCACCTGAAGGTGCTCAAAGAGGTCGGGCTGCTGACCTCCGAGCGGCGCGCCTCCTGGGTGTACTACCGGCTGGTGCCCGAGACGCTGGGTGAGCTGTCGGCCCTGCTCGACGTGCCCGCGACCGTCTGAGAAGCGCCGCCATGTCCTCTTCGACCGCGCCCGCGCAGGGCGTCATCGCCGGCCTGTCCACGCTCGACCGGTTCCTGCCAGTCTGGATCATCGCGGCCATGGCCGCCGGACTGCTGCTCGGACGGCTCGTCCCGGGCCTGAACACCGCGCTGGAAGCGGTGAGGATCGGCGACATCTCCCTGCCGATCGCGCTCGGACTGCTGCTGATGATGTACCCGGTGCTGGCCAAGGTCCGCTACGACCGTCTGGGCGCCGTCACCGGTGACCGCCGCCTGCTGTTCTCCTCCTTGGTGCTGAACTGGGTGCTCGGCCCGGCCGTCATGTTCGCGCTGGCCTGGATCTTCCTGCCCGACCTGCCCGAGTACCGCACGGGCCTGATCATCGTCGGGCTCGCCCGCTGCATCGCCATGGTGCTCATCTGGAACGACCTGGCCTGTGGCGACCGTGAGGCCGCCGCCGTGCTGGTGGCGCTCAACTCGGTCTTCCAGGTGGTCGCGTTCGGCGCGCTGGGCTGGTTCTACCTGCAGGTGCTGCCCGGCTGGCTCGGCCTCGCGCAGGCCGCGCTGGAGGTCTCGGCCTGGGACATCGCCCAGTACGTGCTCATCTTCCTCGGCATCCCGCTGGCCGCCGGATATCTGTCCCGCCGGCTCGGCGAACGCGCCCGCGGCCGGGACTGGTACGAAAGCCGTTTCCTGCCACGCGTCGGCCCGCTGGCCCTGTACGGGTTGCTGTTCACCATCGTCATCCTGTTCGCCCTGCAAGGCGGCACGATCACCGCCCAGCCCGGCGACGTCGCGCGCATCGCGGTGCCGCTGCTGGCCTACTTCGCGCTCATGTGGGGCGGGTCGTTCCTGGCCGGCAAGCTGATCGGCCTGGGCTACGAGCGCTCCACCACCCTGGCCTTCACCGCCGCCGGCAACAACTTCGAGCTGGCCATCGCGGTGGCGGTCGGCGTCTTCGGCGTCACCTCCGGCCAGGCTCTGGCCGGAGTGGTCGGCCCGCTCATCGAGGTTCCCGTCCTGGTCGCCCTGGTCTACGTGAGCCTGGCCGGCCGCCGCCTGTTCGCCAAGGAGCCCGTGCATGTCTGACCAGCCCAGCGTCCTGTTCGTCTGCGTGCACAACGCCGGACGCTCCCAGATGGCCGCCGGCTGGCTCACCCGCCTGGCAGGCGACCGCGTCGAGGTCCGCTCGGCCGGTTCCGCCCCGGCCGAGCGGGTCAACCCGGTCGCTATCGAGGCCATGGCCGAGGTCGGCATCGACATCACCGCCGCCCGCCCCAAGGTCCTGTCCGTCGACGCGGTCCAAGCCTCCGACGTGGTCATCACGATGGGCTGCGGCGACGCCTGCCCGATCTTCCCCGGCAAGCGGTACGAGGACTGGAAGCTCGACGACCCCGCCGGACAGGGCATCGACGCCGTCCGAGCCATCCGCGACGACATCCGCCTCCGGGTGGAGAAGTTGCTCGGCGAGTTGCTGCCTGGCTGACTCTCCTGCACTGGACGACGTCGATGGCCGCTTCTCCAGCCGAGTTCCACTTCGATCCGATCCCACCAGATGGATGTGGGCGTGGGCATGCCATGGCTCCGTCGGGGCAGGGGACCTGGGTGAGGTGTCCTCACCCAGAGCCTCAGGACGGCCGGCCTCAAGCGGAGGCGGAGCGACGGAGGTGCGGAGCATGTGGCTGCACACAATCAGTTACGCAGCGATGAGCGCCGTCATGTGCGCAAACCTCGGCTTGGGAGGAGCCGCGTCGGGTGCGGCGACCACGCCACATCAGCAGCCTGCGTGCACTGCGCCACCGCTTCAAGGGCATGTGGTGGATGTGTCCCTCGCGGAGATGGGATCAGGCACGCGGATGAGACTGACGGCCACGCCTTCGAGCGTTCCAGCCGGCAAGGTCTCGCTGCGTGCGTACAACGAGGGGGTTCTCGCCCACGAGGTCGTCGTGCTGCCGCTCCCGGCGGGGCACGCGCCGGGACGGCGGGTGACCGGTTCGGACGGGCGCGTCAGCGAGGCGGGTAGCCTCGGCGAGGCGTCTCGTACGTGCGGGCCGGGCGCCGGGAACGGCATAGCTCCCGGATCCACGAGCTGGACCACGTTGACACTGCGACCGGGCCGATACGAACTGCTGTGCAACTTCCCGGGCCACTACTCGGCCGGCATGTACGCCGAACTCGACGTCACCGGTTAGGCCATGGGCCTGATCAGATCGAGGTCCGGGCGGCCAGCAGCCCCACGGTGGCGACCAGCAGCCGGGCCGCCGCCACGAGGGTGCCCGGTTCGACGCGGTCGGGGGTTTCGGCGGGGGTCTGGTAGCCGGGCATGCCCATGCCGATGCCGATCGCGGCCAGGCCGGCGGCGGCGTAGCGGCGGTTGTCGGAGGCCATCGCGCCCGCTCGCAGCGGCACGCCGGTCAGGCGGGCGGCCTGGTCCAGGGTGGCAAGCACCGCGTGGGCGGGGCCCCCGGCCTCGACCGAGGCGGCCTGGTGCAGGTGCGCGGCGCCGTCGAGGTTGATCACCAATGTGTCGGACGGCAGCGCGGGCGCGTGATGGGCCGAGCCCCATGCCCCGGCCTCCTCGGCGTCCAGGAAGACCACCGACAACTCGGCCCGGACGGCCGGGTCCGCCGCCGTCAGGACGCGGGCGGCCTCCAGGACGGCGGCCACGCCGGAGGCGTTGTCGGCGGCCGCGGGCAGCCGCAGGCCGGGGTCGTCGCCGACGCCGTCGTAGTGCGCGGCCAGCAGCACCCGCGGCCCGCTCCCCGTTCCTCCGGCGTGGGGGAAGCGGGCGTGCACGTTGCGGCCGTCCGTGGAGATCTGCCGGAGCGGCATCGACGCGGTCACCCGCACCGGCCCGGCGGCCGGCGCGTCGGCCAGGCGGGCGTGCAGGTCGGGGCGCAGGGCGATGATCGGGACGGCTCGGGTGGCCGGTCCGGCGATCATCTTGGGCATCCACCCCTCGGCATCGGTGCCGCGCGCGGTCAGCACGCCGGCCGCGCCGTGGGCCTCGGCTCGTTCGCACGCCTGCGCCCAGTCTCCGGCCTCGGCCAGCACCCATCGGCCGCGCAGGTCGGCCTCGGAGACGGCGGCCAGCGGCGCGGTGCGCGGGTCCGGCAACTCAGCCGAGGCGAGGTGCTCGACGAAGTCCCGCCGGTGCTCCAGGCGCAGCGCCTGGCCGCCTGCGTTCCATTCGAGCACCGGGGTGGCATACAGCTCCCGCACGTCGGTGACGGGGAAGGAGTCGAGTTCGACCTCGGCGCCCAGCTCGCGCAGCCGCTCGGCGAGCCACGCGGCGGCGGCCCTGCCTCCGGGGGTGCCCACGCGCCGCCCGGCGTAGTGGTCGCGGGCCAGCTCGTGCACCGTGGCCTGCATCCGCGCCGCCGACACCCGCTCCACGACGGCGGCCAGGCCGGGCGCCTGAGGGAGGTCCGGCATGGTGGAGGTCATCCGCAGCAGCCGGTGGCGGCTGCCTCGACAGCCGGGGCGGCGGCCGGGGCCTGACCGCAGCAACCGGCCTGAGCGGCCTGCTGGGCGGCGGCCGTGCTGCCACAGCAGGCGTTTGCGGCTGCCTCTGCCAGGTCGGCCGCGTCACCGGCCGCGGAGGCGGCGGCAGGAGCTCCACAGCAGCCACCGGCGGCGGGCGGCGCGAAAGCCTCTGCCAGGTCGCCGATGAAGCCGCCGCTGGTCTGGTCCGTCGTCATGGCGGTTTCCCTTCTGCGGGTGTGAGGTCGAGGCCATCAAGACTTCGACCCATGTCGAATCAGGCACGACGATCCCACGCTACTTAGACGTTCGTCAAGATAGATGGGGGTCGAAATAAGGGGCGCCTGGTAGACACATGCCCATGAACGCATCCACCGCCCAGCATCTCAACATCATGTCTCCCGCTTTCGCCGTCGAGCATCTGCCGCATGGAGGGCCGCCCGAGGACGATTGGCTGGTGCTCGTCCGCGCCCCGGAAGGGCTGACCGTGGTCCGTGAGGCCAGAGGGATGGACGCGGCGGAGCAGTGGATCGGCTTCTACGGAGGCGCCACAGCACATGGCCTGGACATTCCCGGAATGCTGTCCGCGATCGTCAAGCCGCTGGCGGAGGCGGCGATCCCGGTGTTCGTCGCCTCGACTTTCCATGCCGACCTGGTTCTGGTCCCCAAGCTGAGGAAACAACAGGCCATCACCGTCCTTGAGGAAGCCGGGCACCGGGTGACGAGCCAGGGCGCGAGCGCCGTCGGGGATCCCGCCGCCGGGGCCGCGCGGCCGTAGCGGTGGCCAGGCGAATCGGGGCGGGACGCCGACCACGAGCGCGCCCCGGTCGCGGGCCTCACGTACGGGCGCGCAGGTTCGGCGTGGAAGCCCTCAGTTGTCGCCCCTGTGCCGAAGAGTCAGATAGGCTCCGATAACCCGAACATATATGTTCGAGTTATCGGAGAGGTAGTGGGGCGTGGCACCGCGAGAAGCGCTGAGAGAGGGACGAGCATCAGCGACGGTCAGTTCACGGTCGGCCAGAACGGTCACACGGGTCGCCTCAGGCGGCGGACTCGCCGTTTCTCACGACGGGTCGGAGCCGGCCTCGCCACTCGACCTTTTCCCGGAGGCCCGTCATGCGTAGCGCCGTGCCCCTGGGGGACGACACCATCGTCGTGCTGTTGCTGGCAGGACTGATCTTCATGGCGGCCCTGGTGCTGGGCGTATGGAAATACCGGCAGATGATCCACTCGGAGCGCCACAGGGCTCACCCCTATGTGGACATCGCACATCGTGCCGCATTGCTGTATTCGTTCGCGACCCTGCTGATCGCTGTCTTCGTCGAGCTGAGCGGCTGGCCGGCGGCAGTCGATCTCGTCGCGGCGGGAGTCGTCGTGGCGTTCTTCGTCGCGGCGATCGCGAGCTATGTCCTTCACGGTCGGCGTCGGGACACCGGCAATCAGTTCCGCCATCCCGTCCGCGGCACAACGGCGTTCATGGCGGCGCTCATCGTGGGCGAGATCGGCGGCTTCGCTGTGCTGCTCGCCGGATTCGTGCAAGCACAACTGCTCTGAATCCTGTCCAGGCCACGCATGCGGTGAGTCCACCGCCCCACGCCGGAACCGGGCTCCCGCCTCAGGCGGCCAGCACCGACTGGATGGACTTCGTGACCGTGTCGGCGGCATCGTCACGGGCCAGGCGTCCTTGGCGTACCTCGTTCGCCGCGCCGTGCAGGATGTAGTGGGTGAGGCTGACCAGCCAGGCGGCGGGCAGGTCGGTACGGAAGACGCCTTGATCCTGGCCACGGTGGACGAGGTCGGCCATGCGCTGGGCGGGTTCAGCGTGCAGGTCCCGGACCCGTCCCGCGGGAAGGACTCCTTCGGCCGCGGCCAGCAGGGCCGCCGATTCGGCCACCAGTTCCCAGCTGGACGCCAGCAGGCGGCCCATGGCTTCGCGCGCGTCGCCTGTCAGGTCGACGGAGGCCAGGAGCTCGTCACCGTCTCGCAGCGCCTCGCCGAGTGCCGCCTCGATGAGGTCGGCCCGGGTCCGGAAGTGCCCGTACAGGGTCATCCGCCCGACGCCGGCAGCGCGGGCGATGTCATCGGTGGTCGCATGGGGGTCCGAACGCATCAGTTCGCGTGCCGCGGACACGATGCGGGCGATGCTGCGCTCGGCATCGGCACGGCGCCTGGAGCGCGCAGGAGGTGCAGCCATGCCCCCAGCCTATCTCGTATGCGCACATACGGCTTATAGTGGGCAGCAGAACTCGTATATGGATATACGAGATATCGGCTGGAGGACCTGATGACCCAACCTGCAGTGCACGCTCAGGCAGAGCTCCACGAGCCGCTCCCGGCCCGGTGGCGCATCCTCGGCTTCCTCGGCGTGGCCCAGCTCATGCTGATCCTCGACGTCACCGTCGTCGCCATCGCGCTGCCTCACATGGAGACGGACCTCGCCCTCGGTCGCGAGGCCCTGACCTGGACGGTCAGCGCGTACACGCTCACCTTCGGCGGCCTCATGCTGCTCGGCGGCCGCATCACGGACCTGCTGGGCGCCAAGCGGATCGTGATCGCCGGCCTGTTGCTGTTCACCGTCGCCTCGCTGGTCACAGGGTTGGCCGGGTCGGCGGGCATGCTGCTCGCCGGTCGGGTGGCCCAGGGCGTCGGAGCCGCGCTGCTGTCGCCCGCGGCGCTGTCGCTGGTGGTCGCCCTGTTCGACGGAGAGGAGCGGAACAAGGCCCTGGGTGTCTGGTCCGCGCTCGGCGGTGGCGGCGCCGCGCTCGGCGTTCTCCTCGGCGGCCTGCTCACCGCCGGTCCAGGATGGTCGTGGGTGTTCCACGTCAACGTGCCGATCGGCCTGGTGATCGCCGTGGTCCTCGCCGTACTGCTCCCGGCGCGTACGCCTTCGCCCGCCTCCCGGCCCCGGCTCGACGTACTCGGTGCGATCCTGGTGACGTCCGCCGGCGCGTCGTTGATCTACGCCCTCATCGCCGCCGGCGAGCGGGGGTGGGTCAGCGCCCTCACCGGGTGGCTCGTGCTCGCCGCTGCCGTGGGCTACGTGCTGTTCGTGCTGTGGCAGAGGCGGGCGCGTTCGCCCCTGATGGACGTGCGACTGCTCGCCCGGCGGCCCGTGGCGGTCGGGGCCTTCCTCATCCTGATGGCCACGGCACTGATGATCGCGGTGTTCTTCCTGGGAACCTTCTACTTCCAACACGCTCTGGGCTACGGCGCGCTGCAGGCCGGGCTGCTGTTCCTGCCGGTCGCGCTGGCGACGATGCTCGGCGCCAACCTGACCGGGCGCCTGCTCGGCCGCTGGGGCGGGCGCGCCCTGGCCGTCGCGGGTCTGACGGTCGCGGCGATCGGCATGGCCGTACCGGCCTTCTCGACGAACGTCGTCAGCGTCGTGGCAGGCGTGGCCGTCGCGGCGGCGGGCACCGGCGCGATGTTCGTCATCGCCTCGGCGACCGCGCTCGGTCAAGTGGCGCCCCACGAGGCCGGGATCGCCTCCGGCATCGTGAGCACCTTCCACGAGTTCGGCGCGTCCATCGGAGCCGCCGTCATGTCCAGCGTCGCAGCCGCGAGCCTGGCCGGGACCACGTTGCACGGCTTCACCAGCGGATTCACCGTGGCCGCGATCGCATCGGCGGTCGGCGCGGTCGTCGCAGCGCTGGTAACGCCCGGCCGCCCGTCACCCACGGCGCAAACCGGCTCTCAGTGAGCGAGGACCGCCCGGTCGCCGGCGCCACGGCTTGTCAACACGCCGGAGGTCACCTACCTGATCGCCGAGCGGGGCGGCCGGGCCATCGGCTACGTCTCCTGGCTGGAGCGCATCAGCTTCTGGTCCGGCCAGGACTACCTCGCCCTGGACGACCTCTACGTGACCGGCGCCGAACGCGGCGACGGCGTGGGCGAACGGCTGATGCAGGCCGCGGCTGAGGCCGCCGACGGCAAGGTGATCCGCTGGGAGGTGTCCGAAGCCAACGTCGCTGCGCAACGCTTCTACGCCCGCATCGGCGCGACCCTCACCGCCAAGAAGATCTGCCGCAGGCAACCGGCGCGGACTCGCCCGGAACCGTCGAACACCTGGTGAACGGCGTGGCATCCCCTTCTTTGCCGGGGCTCGCCCGCATACTGGGGATACTCCCCTCCCATCGTCAATCGCTTCACATGCCCGTCGAGAGGGAGATCATGAGGGTTGTGGCGACATTCGGCCTGCTCGCGGCCCTTGTCGCAACCCCCTGCACGATCGCGGCGCCGCGCCCGTCCTGCCGATGCCCGACCCTCCGGTGGAGGAGGGCGACAGTGCCGATGACCAGACCAACCCGGAGGGAGCGGCGGGCCGGCCCGCGGCGCCGGCGGGGATCGGCAATTGGACGGGGGTCAAGATCAGGCCGCGTCGCCCGCGTCAGGACAGTTACGTTCGCGTGCTCGTACGCTGCCCCGCCGAGGCCACCGACGCGATCGTGGCCGCCAAACCGTTCAACCCGCCGGGCTCGCGGACGTTCCGCACACAGCTGGGCGTCGGGATGAGGAACAACCGGGGCTTCGACAAGATGTACCTCTCCTACGACGCGCTCCTCGGCCGGCGCCGGGTCACGCTGAAATGCGTGAAGGTCACCATGCTGGAGCACCCGCGCAGGAGAGTGATAGAGCTGGTCAGCCGATCCGACACCTACGTCTTCGTCCGAAGGTTCGAGCCCGGCAAGTTCTGACCGGCCGCCCTGTGCAAAGCCACCGCCCGGCGCCGGGCCCTGGCCCGCACGTGTCGTGACGGCGTCCGGTGACAGCGATCATTGTGCTCGAAAGGCATCCCCGTCCCCTGCCACAGCGGCATACTCTCGCGCAGGAACCTGATCAGGACGCGTACCGTTGATCATCTCGGAGGAGGGGATCGATGGCACCTGCCGACGACCACGGCTTGCCGGACGACCTGCGTACGGAGATGCGCCAGGGCTTCCGGCGCTGGATGTCCGGCCCTGCCAAGAGCCGGCAACCGGGCCGGGTCAAGCGCTGGAGCGCGAACGCGATGCTGGGCATGCTCGCCGCCGCCACCGCCGCGCCCGTCATCGTGAGCGTGGCGACCGGTCAGGCCGTCCCGGAGCTGATCTCGTCGACGGGTGGCCTGGGCACGAACATCCTCAGCGAGCTGATCGTCCGCCTCGCCGACAGGATGCGCTCGCCCAGCAGGGAGCTCGCCGAGCGCGAACTGCTCGCCGAACTCCGCACGCTGCTGGAAGCCGACGACGAGCGTGCCGCCGCCCTGAGCCGCGAGCTGGCCAGGCTCCTGCGCGGCGTCGGCGCCACCGAGATCATCGCCGAGTCGTCCGGCTGGGCCGAGGCCGCGGAGACGCTGGACCTGCTCGGTTCGAGCTTCTCCGAGCTGGCGTTCCTCCAGCTGGAGCTGAACGAGACGGTACGCAGGATCGAGGCCGCCGTACAGGAGCAGAACACGGCGCTCCAGCGGCAGGAGGACCGCCTCGACCGCGTGTCGGAGCTCGCGCGTGATGTGCACTGGCTGCGCTGGAGGACCGAGCCCGAGCCGCAGGCGGACGTCCCGCTCGCCGGGTGCCCGTACATGGGGCTTGAGCCGTACGGGGTGCTGAACCGGCCGTTCTTCTACGGGCGGGAGGAGGAGACGGAGCTGCTGCGCGAGGCGATGGCAGCCAGGGTGCGGGGGCCGGGGCTGCACCTGCTGGCGGGGGCCTCGGGTGCGGGCAAGACGTCGCTGCTGCACGCCGGGGTGCTGCCCAGCCTGTCCTCCGGCCTGCCCGGCCTGCCCGAGGCCGCGCGGTGGCCACGTACGATCATGAATCCGACCCGGGCCCCGCTCGCCCAGCTGAAGGCCCGGCTGGGCGCCGCCTTCGGCTTCGAGTGCCCCGCGCTGGAGCAGCAGCCGCACCGCGCGCACGAGGTCGTCCACGAACTCCTCGTACGGCACGCGGAAGACCGTCCGCCGGGCCGCCTGATCCTCATCGTCGACCAGTTCGAGGAGATTTTCACGCTCGTCCGTTCAGCGGGCGAGGCCGAGGCGTTCCTGGAGGTCCTGCGCGCGATCAGCGAGGAGCCGGTCGGCCCTGACGACGCTCCGGCGGCCGTGGTCGTCCTCGGGGTGCGCGCCGACTTCTGGGGACGGTGCGCCGAGCACGACCTGCTGCGCGCCGCCCAGGACAGCCGGTCGACCACGCTCGGGCCCATGAGCGATTCCGGGCGTCTGCAGGCCGTGGTCGGTCCGGCGGAGAAGGCCGGGCTGAAGGTGGAGAACGCGCTGGTCCAGGTGCTCATGGACGAGCTCAGGGCGCGGCCCAAGGACATGGGCGTGCTCCCGCTGCTCTCCCAGGCCATGCTCATGACCTGGCGCAACCGCGAGGGCGACCGCCTCACCCTGCGAGGCTACGACCGCGCGGGACGGATCGAACAGGCCGTGCGCAACGCCGCCGAGGAGGTCTACGGGGATCTGCCGCCGCACCGGCAGGAGGTGGCGCGCCGGCTCTTCCTCCGGCTGACCCAGGTGGTGCCCGACGGGCACGCCCGCAGGACGCTGTCGCTCGACCAGGTGGACGACGACGGCCGCACGGTCCTGCACGCCTTCGCCGCGATGCGCCTGGTCGTCCTCGGCGAGAAGGCCGCCGAGATCTCCCACGACGTGCTCCTGGACGCCTGGCCCCGGCTGGGCGAGTGGCTGGAGGGCGACCGGCCGGGTCGCCTGCTCGTCGCCAGGATGCAGCAGCAGGCCGAGGACTGGGAGCAGCACGGAAGACGCGCCGAGCTGCTGTACCCGGCGCGCCGGCTCAAGGAGGTCAGGCTCGTCCTGGACCGCTGGGCGGGCGACGACCGCTACCCGGCGGTCGAGCCGGTAGCCGCACGCTTCCTGGAAGCCTCCGCGGTGTCGCTGCGCCGGCGTCGGGTTCGCCGGCTCGCGTTCGGGACGGCGGCGGTGGCGACGGTGACCGTGGCGGGATTGCTGGCGGCGAACTCCGTCCAGGAGGCCGCGGCACGCGACCGGCGCGCGATGTCGGCGGCCGTCGATTTCCGGAGCCGCTCGGTGCGGCAGGACGACCCGTTCCTGGCCGGCCTGCTGTCGGCCACCTCCTTCCGGATCGCGCCCGGCGACGAGAGCCGGCAGGGCATGATCGACTTCCTGGCCACCACGGCACGCGCGGTGCTGCCGAGCGCGGACGTGGCCGGTTTCAGCCCCGACGGCGCCAGACTCGCCACGATCGAGACGGGCGGCGTCATCAAGCTGCTGGACACCCGCACCCGCCGGCCGATCCTGACGATCCCGACCGGGCACACCGGCGCCGTCCATCACGTGCGATTCGGTCCCGACGGGAAGACGCTGGCCACCTACGGGCAGGACCACACCGTACGGCTGTGGGACGCGGCGTCGGGCAGGCCGCTCGCGGCCCCGATCCAGCCGGTCGCCGACACCGGCGACCACAACGGCCGGATCTCCTCGATCGCGTTCGCCCCTGACGGCCGTACTCTCGCCGTCGCCACGACGGGCGGACGCGTCACGTTCTGGAACGGGGACCGCCCGGACGGACGGCAGATCCAGACGGGAGGGCCCGTCGACGCGATGATGTTCGGACCGGACGGCCGGACGTTGAGCGCGGTGGTCGACGACAGGCTACGAGCCTGGGACAGATCCACCGGGCGGGCATCATCGGCGATCCCCGGAACGGTGACGCATGCCGATGTGTCCGGCGACCGCCTGGTCACCTCGACCGGCGACGAGGTCCGGCTCTGGAACGCCGCCACCCTCCGGCCCGCCGGCGCGCCGATCCGTACCGGCCCGATCGACGGGCTGGCCCTCAGCGACGACGGCGGCACCCTGGCCGTGATCAGCGACAGGCGGAACATCCAGTACTGGGACCTCGCCACCCGCCGCCGCGTCGGCACGACCGTCACCGGCCACACCGGCGACATCCATGCGGTGCGCTTCGCGGCGGGCGACACCCTCCTCGCCACCCTCGGCGGCGACGCGACGGCGCGGCTCTGGAACGCCAAGGCCATGACCGAGCTCGGCGCCGCCGTCCAGGCCGGTGACTCCGCCACCGTCTCCTTCACTCCTGACGGGCGGGCCCTGGCGATGGCGACGGAAGGCGGCCTGAGGCTGCGGGACCTCGCCACCGGCCGGCTCCAAGCCCTGCCGCCCGGCGCGATCGCCCTGTCCCCCGACGGCCGTACCGTCGCCACCGTGACCGGCGGGAAGCTGACGCTCAAGGACCGCGCGACCGGCCGTCCGACCGGCACGCCGCTGCCCCTGGCGGACGGACGAGTGGCGTTCAGCCCGGACTGGCGTCTGGCCGCGATCGCCGTCGAGAACGACATCCAGGTCTGGAACCTCGCCACCGGCAAACCTGTCGGCCCCGTCATGACCGGCCACGGAGCCGGCCCGCAAAGCTACGACCCGGACGACACCGTGGTGACCGGCCCCGTCGACGGCATCGCCGACATGGCGTTCACCCCCGACGGCAAGCTGCTGGCCTCGGTCGGAGTGGACCTGACCCTGCGGTTCTGGGACGTCGGCACCGGCTCGTCGACCCGGTTCGTCGAGGACTCGACCGAGTGGGTGGAGATCGACCGGGCCGGCCGCCACGCGGTCACACTGGGGATCTCCGCCGACGAGAAGCACGCCGTCATCCGCGTGTGGGACGTGGCGACCCGGCAGCCGATCGGCGACGCCTGGCAGGCCCACGGCCTCGGCGGCGCCGGGGCCGCCGCGTTCAGCCCCGACGGACGCGTCATCGCCACCGGAGGCCGCGACGGCGAGATCCGTCTCTGGGACGTGGCCACCCGCCGCCCCCTCGGCAACCCGCTCGCCGGACCCCGAGCGGACGTCACATCACTGGCGTTCAGCCCGGACGGCGCCACGCTGGCCGGCGCGAGCGCCGACGGAACCGTACGACGGTGGGCCGTCGCGTTCCCCGAGGATCCACTGGCGGCGGTGTGCGAGGTGGCCGGACGGTCACTGACGCAGGAGGAGTGGCGTCGTAACCTGCCGACGACCACGCCCCCGGAGACCCTGGCCTGCGCCCCCTGAAGGGCGCGAGCACGCCCCCCGCCGGGCCTGCGAGGTCAGCCCCGTAGGCCCGGGTGATCGTCTGGGTCAGGGCGCCGCGGATCTTCCGGACGATCTCCCGGTTGCTGGGCGAGCAGCCGCTGGTCGCCGACGTGCGGGCCGCGTTGTTCCGGGCGCTGCCCATGATCCAGGGGGTCGCGGTCAAGCAGGACGCGATCGACGCGGCAGGCCGCCACGGCGTCGCGTTCGCGTACACGGGAACCTGGGAACGCTTCGAGATCATCGTGAGCGCGCAGGACTACCAGTTCTTGGGGACGTACGGCGAGAGCGTCGCCGATCGCACCTTCGACCTTCCTGGCGGCGCGACCCGCACGGTCAAGGCGGGCACTCCTCTGGTGTGGAGCGCACGGATGACGGCCAAGGTCGTCGACAAGGCCGGAGACCAGCCGTAGGAAGGCTCAGAGCAAGGCGATCCACGTCCCCCGACGCGGCGAGACCTGATCACGCCGCTCGACCACGACGCGAGCCTCATGATGGGCGCGGCCACCAGGCCGCGCCCATCGTCATTCGCGTCCCAGACTCGGCCGCCGCGTCCGGAGCCACCTCTGCCGACTCCAGCGCGAGGCCGCCCTGGCCGACGACAACGCCCTCCGGACATCGCAACCACGACGTGGCCGACCTCAGTGTCCTGGTTTGACGCGTATACTTGCACCTGTAAGACTGAACTAACAGGTGCAAGACAGACCCTCTCCAAGGACGACATGCCGACCAGCGAAGAGTTGCTCCGCCTGCTCGGCGCGGTCGGGCATCCACTCAGGTTGCAGATCCTCGCCGAGCTCGCCGACGGCCGAATCCACGTCAGCGAGCTGGCCCGCCGGATCAAGGTGTCCCGTGCGCTGCTCTACATGCATCTGGAGCGGCTGGAGAAGGCGGGGCTGATCGAAGGGCGGCTGGAGCTGTCGGCCGACGGCAAGGCGATGAAGTACATCGAGCTGCTGCCCTTCGAACTCACCCTGACGATCGACACCGTCCTCGCGGCTCTGCGCGCGGACGACGAGGAAGGACCCCATCAGGTGCAGGAGACCCCGCAGTGATCGACATCGGTTCCATCGTGATCCCCATCGTGGTCGTGCTGATTCTGTTCGGCGCGATCACGGCCTGCATGGCGTTCTACTTCCGGTTCGAACGGCACCGCACCGACGTGCTGACGGCCGAGATGGCCAGATATCGCGAACTGGCCGAGCAGGCCGTGCAGCGGCAGGGTGAGGTGCAGGCCAGGCTGGGCGAGCTGACGGAGAAGGTCGCGGCGATGGAGAGGATCCTGCTCAGCGTCGACTGACGAGCCTGTGACACAGGTCCGGGGGCGAGCGGCAACTCACCCCCGGACGGCGGAACCGCACGACCACGCCGTGACGGCGTGCCTTTGACGCGTACGCGCTCCCACAGAAAGGAGAGCAGCTCATGCTGCTCGAACGCAAATCATCCCGCTGGCGTGCCCTCATGTGCTCGCTGACGGTCGCCGCGCCGCTGCTGGCAGTGAGCGCCCCCGCCGCCGCGACGGCGGCCGATCCGGCACGGTCGGTACGGCAGTTCGCCGACGCCTACGTGCCCCGCCAGCTCGAGGAGCACCACATCCCGGGGGCGGCGATCGCCGTCGTCGCGGGCGGCCGTCAGGTCTTCGCCCAGGGGTACGGCGTCGCCGAGGTGGAGACCGGCCGTCCCGTGGACGCCGAGCGGACGGTCTTCGCCCCCGCGTCGGTGGCCAAGCTGATCACCGCCACCGCCGTCATGCAGCTCGTCGAACGGGGCCGGATCGACCTGAACGCCGACGTCAACCAGTACCTCACCACGTTCAAGATCGACGACGCCTACCCGGGGCGGCCGGTCACCATGGCGAACCTGCTGACCCACACCGCCGGGTTCGCCGGCGGTGACTTCGGCACCGGCGCGGCCACCGCCCGTGATGTGCACCCGCTCAGCGCCCACCTCGCCGACCACCAGCCGCCCCGGATCCGGCCGCCCGGCACCAGGGCCGTCTACTCCAACTACGGGATGGGCCTGGCCGGCTACCTGGTCGAGGTGCGCTCGGGCCTGCCCTTCCACCAGTACGTGCAGGAGAACATCTTCCGCCCGCTCGGCATGACGCACTCCAGCATGGCCCAGCCCGAGCCCGGCCCCGTCGCCCAGGCGCTGGCTCCCGGATACCGTCTCCAGGACGGCCACCAGGTCCGGGCGGAAGGGGCCAAATACGGGCACATGCCGCCGCACGGAGCCGGCTTCCGCTCCACCGCCACCGACATGGCCGCGTTCATGCTGGCCCAGCTGACCGGCGGCAGGGGGATACTCAGGCCGGACAGCGTGCGGCTCATACAGAGCCGCCACTTCGGCAACGCCGAGGGCACCGCCGGCATGGGGTACGGCTTCCAGGAGTACACCAGGAACGGCCGGCGCCTGCTGGTGCACCGGGGCAACATTCCCGGCTACTTCGCGATCATGGCGCTGATCCCCGACCGGGGCATCGGCGTCTACGCCTCCTACAACGGCATCGGCAAGGGCGGCCCCGACTCCGCCTGGTCCTTGGTCAACGCCTTCGCCGACCGCTTCGCCCCGGCCCCCGCCCCGGCGGACGGCACGCCGGGGCCGCTGCCCGACGTCGCCCAGTACGCCGGCACCTACCGTACGGCCCTGGCCGCCGACATGACCGACCTGGGCAAGCTCAGCTCGCTCACCAGCACCGTGACGGTCAGCGCGGCCGGCGACGGCCTCCTGACCACCACCGGCGCGGTCGCGCTCGGCCCCACCGAGAGCCGCCAGTGGACGCAGATCGCCCCCGCCCTGTTCCGCGAGAAGAACGGCTACCGCACCATCCAGTTCCGGCCTGACGGCCTGCTGGCCACGGAGAACCCGGCGGGGCCGCTGGAGCGCCTGGCCTGGTACCAGTCCCCCACCTTTCATCTCGGCGTGCTCGGCGTGAGCCTGACCGTGCTGCTGCTGTCGGCTGTGGGCGGACCCCTCGCGCATGCCGTACGCCTCGCGCGGCGCCGCCTCAGGCCCACCGGCTCCGGCCGGTCCACCGAGTCCACCGAGTCCGGCAGCACCGGCGGGTCCACCGGCTCCGGCGGGTCCGGGGATGGATCCGCAGTCGCGGGTGCTTTCGGGGTTGCCGCCGGAGGCGGGCGGACGGCGCGGCGGCGGCCGGTTCGCGGGCCACGCCTGGCCGGGCTGCCCGTGTGGATCACGGCGGTGCTCGTCACGGCCTCCGCCGGATCGCTCGTGGCGATGTTCGCCGACTTCGACGCCAACCAGGCCGAGTTCTTCCTGGGCGGCAGCCCGTTGTTCACGACCATCACCACGCTGCCCGTCCTGGCCGCGGCCGGGGCCGGGGTGACGCTGGTCACCGCCGGGCTGGCCTGGGTCAAGGGCTGGTGGACCCTGGCCGGACGGGTTCACTGCACCGTCGTGGTCCTCGCCGCGCTCGCCTACCTGAGTGTGGCCGCCGCCTACAACCTGATCGGCTGAGAGCCTCCGGCGACTCCGCCGCCCGAACGGTTCGCAGGAACGCTACGGCGCGAGTGTCGCGACTAGCGCTCATCCAGGCGGGCGGCACCTGCGCAAGGTCCTGCCCGAATACGGGCGCCATTTCAACCAGCATCGCCCGCATCAAGGCCGCCCCCTCCCCACCCCTCACGCGCCCCCAGCCAGGTGATCGACATGACCTCCCCGATCCACCGCCGGAGGACCGTCACAGGGCTGATCACCGAGTACCGCGGAGCAGCCTGATCGCTCCACGAACGCCCAGTTCAGCAGCGGTATTCGCGTTTGAGCACCGCACAGGCCCGCCGGGTTGGGTCAGTCGGCCGACCTGCGCTTGCGGTAGGCGCGTTGCTGGCAGGCCCGCGAGCAGTAGACGCGAGGGCGGCCCGAGGGGGCGGTTTCCAGTGGTGTGCCACACTCGGGGCATCTTTCGTCACGACTTTCGTCACGCTCTCGGATCAGCACCTCGACGCCGTCCAGGAGGCGGCGCAGGCCGAACGCGAAGGAGTCCTCAGGGGCGTCCCAGCCGCCCGTCTCCCACAGGCGCGAGAGGGCGGGAAAGCGGTCGAGGCGTTCGTACAGGGAGTCGCGGGCACCCCACCACTCCTGCTCGGACACGCCGCTGCGGCTTTCCTCGCGCCGGGTCTCGGCCAGGAGCAGCGCCTCGGCGTCCACGAACCGGCCGAGCAGGCCGACCACCGCGACCACCTCGGACGGCCGCAGCGCGGTGCCGGTCAGCGCGCCGAGCATGTGGTCGTAGTGGGCGACCGCGTTCGGGCCCGGCAGGTGACGGGAGCCGCGCACCTCGGCCAGCCACGGGTGCCGCATGCGGAGCTCCCACGCCCGCCGGGCCGCCTCCTCCAGCCGCCCCCGCCAACCGCCATCGGCATCCGAGGCGGCGTCCTGCCCGGCATCCGGGCCGGCATCCGGGGCGGTGCCCGGCCCGACGTCCGGGCCGGCGTCCCTAGCGGTGTCTATAGCGGTGTCCGGGGCGGCGTCCGAAGCGGTGACGAGGGCTTCGCCCAGCACCTCGTCGCGCATCAGGTCCACGAGCTGGTCGCGGCCGGGTACGTGGCGGTAGAGGGACATGGTCGTGAAGCCCAGCCGGTCGGCGACCTTGCGCATCGACAACCCTTCCAGGCCCTCGGCGTCGGCCAGCTCGACCGCGGCCCGCACGATCCGGCCCAGGCTGAGGCCGGGCCGCGGCTCCCGCTCCGCGTCCCGCCACAGCAGCTCGACCCCGTGGTCCGGGTCCCCCGCCACACCTCGCGCCATTGGCACCTCCCTCGTTTATGGTGTATTACTCCGTGTACGCCATAAACAGCAAAGGGGAAACCTGTGTTCCACTTCCATGTCGCACCCGGCGGGGACGACTCCTGGCCCGGCTCCCTCGAACGCCCCTTCGCCACCCTCGAACGCGCCCGGGAGGCCGCCAGGGAGTCCGGCGGGGAGTCCGTCGTTCATCTCAGGCGCGGCGTCCACGTGCTGGGCGAGCCTCTGGAGCTCACCGAGGCCGACTCGGGCACCGTCTACCAGGCGTACGGCCACGGCACCCCCGACCAGGAGGACGTCGTGCTGAGCGGTGGCCGGACGATCACCGGCTGGCAGGTGCGCGACGGCGTCTGGCTGGCCGACGTCGGCGACCTGGAGACCCGCCAGCTCTACGTGGACGGCCGCCGCGCCGCCCGGGCCGGGATCGAGGGGCTGCCCGGTTCGTCCCCGGCCGCGACCGCCACCGGCTACGTCACCGACAGCGCCGCGCCGCTGGCCTGGACCAGCCCGCGCGACGTGGAGTTCGTCCACCGCGGCGTGTACCCGTGGACCGAGTGCCGCCTGCCCGTCGCGGACGTCGCCCAGGACGGCGACCGGACCGTGATCACCATGGCGACGCCCGCCTTCGAGTGGGCCGCCGAGCTGTACAACTCCACCTGGGAGGGCACCACCTCCGCCGGTCCCGGCCTGCCCACCAGGATCGAGAACGACTCGAGCTTCCTGCGCGAGCCGGGCACGTTCGTGCTCGACCGCTCACGGCCGGGCCACCACGTGCTGCGCTACCTGCCCCGCCCCGGCGAGGACCCGGCCCGTACGCGGGTGGTCGCCCCGGCGCTGGAGACCCTGGTACGCGGGTCCGGCGCGCGACGGGTCACCTTCCGCGGGCTGACGTTCGCCGAGGCGACCTGGTTGCGTCCGAGCCGCCCCGAGGGCTTCGTGCACTATCACGGCAGCGGCTTCTACGAGGGCGGCGGCGTCGGCGTGGCGGAGCTGGGCGAGGGGGCGTCCGTGACGTATCCCACGGCTTCCGTGACGATTCCCGCCTGCGTCGCGTTCGAGGACTGCTCGGACGTGGTGATCGAGGGGTGCCGGTTCACCAGGCTGGGGGCGTCCGGGCTGGGGGTGTCCGGCGGCGAGGGGCACGTCGTGCGCGGCTGTGACTTCGACACGCTCTCGGCGGGGGCCGTCGTGGTGACGGGCAGCCGGGGCACGGTGATCGAGGACAACCTGGTGCGCGGCGTCGGGCTCGAATATCCGGGATCGCCGGGGATCGCGGTGATGGGGACGTCCGGGTGCGTCGTCGCGCACAACGAGGTCAGGGACGTGCCGCACTGCGGGATCACCGCCGGGCCCGGCGAGGGCACCCGGCTCGTACGCAACCGGACCGTCGACACCATGCAGGTGCTGGCCGACGGCGGCGGCGTGTACGTGTCGGGGCCGCAGGGCGGTTCCCATGACGACGGGGCGCTGGTGCTGGGCAACGTCATCGAGGACACCCGCACGCCGTACAACTTCGGGCTCTACACGGACTACGGTGCCTCCTGGGTTCGGGTGGAGGAGAACGTCGTCGCGCGCGCAGACAACACGGCGGTGCTGCACGTGGGCCCGCCGCTGGAGAACGTCGTCTACCGGGGCAATTTCTGGGACGCCGACCCGCTCGGCCACGACGCCCCGCCACCCGGAGTCACGTACGAGGAGAACCGCACCATCAAGGACGAGCAGGAACTGAACGCCGCGACCACCGCCATCCGCGCTCAGGCGGGCCCGCGCCGCACCCTCTGACGAACGGAGACATGTTCCGGTAGAACCCGGGACGGCCCGCCACCGACCCCCATGACATCTCTGGGTCGGGCTCCAGGCATCAGGGGGCCGTTGGCGGCGTCGGTGAGCGTGATGCTCTGGACGGTGCCGACGGTGGGGGTGGGCAGGCCCGCGGCTCCGCGGGGGCGTTCGGGGAGGGATTGTGGAAAGTCCTGCTCCGGGAACAGGTCCGATGACAGGCGTACCAGGGGAATGACGGCGGGGCAGGACTTGGGCGGCCGTCGTGTAGAACGCTTCGGATGCCATGGAGGCACGTCGCTCACCGTGAGGCAGGTGTTTCGCCCGCCTGATTTCTCTTACCAAATCGGTTAGGGCCGTCATCACCGCCCCTGCCGCCAAGATCCGCCCCGGCACCGTCCCGCTCCACCTGGGCGGCTGTGCCAGATCTTCATCCCGCGCACGGTGCTGCCGGTCAACTACGAGGGGGCCGGCAGCACTTCCGGCAGGGCCGCGACGGCATCGAGCACGGCCTGGCGCGGACGCCGAAACAGATCAGCAGCCTGTTCCAGTGGCTCCCCCGAGGCACGGCGGCACAGCTCCAGATCTGACCTCATCCGGTCGAGCAGGGCGGGCTGCTCGGTTTGACCGCCGCCGTAGCCGGGCTCAGCCCACGGTTGCGCCACTTCACCGCCGGAGACGACACCGCAGCGGAAATGTCAGTCTGCTCCGCCAGGGTGCCCCGACCACGAACGCCGATCGCCATCAGGCGGGGAGGGCGTGATGAAGACCTCCACGAATGCGTCATGGCATTGGCATCCCTCCCGCCTCATCGGAATGTAGGTCGGAAAAGTGGCCTGCCCGCGACCGATGACTCGGCCAGCGACATTCAGCAGGCGCACCGACACCCTCATCCGCGAATAATCGGTCGCATCCCCAGGAAGAGCGACACCAAAGATGGGGACCTGAGAACCGCCGTCAGCGCCACGCGTCGGGGTGCCCGTGATGAACTCAGGCTCCACCCACCGCGCTCTCGTACACGGACCGCGTTCCGGACACAGCTCATACGTGTAGCCCGATGCGGCGATCGCAGCATCTGCGAACAGCTGCACATGACTCCCAGGGCAAGGCCCACAGTTCACAACCGCGCCGCACCCCACCATCCCTGCCATCACGAGTCCGAGCAGCCCACGAAGACCTAATCGAGATGGACCAGACACTCTGCCACTACTCATCGTCATCCAGCTCCTCCGCACCCGATCACCGCATTCTCCGCCAGGCAACTGTCGGGCCGTGCGGTGCGCGACTTGAAAAGCGATTGTCGATCACCAGGCGCGCTGACCCCATTCCGACATGATCGCTACTGGGACGCCAGACTGCCTGATCGTGACGGGAATGCCGACGGCCGGGAAGTCGACGGTGACCGGGCTCGTCGTCGAGCGCCTGCAGTGCGCCGCCCGGCTCGACGGCGATTTCCTCAGCAGGCTGATCGTCAGCGGGCGTGTGGGGGCACTTGGCGAGCCCACCGACGAGGCAGCGCCGCAAGTCGAGCTGTGCAACCGTAATCTGTGCATGCTGGCGAACACCTTTTTCCGACGCCGGCTTCACGCCCGTGATCGACTGGGTGATCCCCAGCCGCGAGCAGCTGGACTTCTTCCCTCTCTCCTCCCAGCTCGGCGATGCCGGCTGGTGGTTCGACACCGCAGCCCTTGCTCCTGAGGAGACCGCCGACCGCATCATCCGGGAAGCTCCCGATCGCGCCCTGGTGAACTGACCTGCAAACCCAGAACGCACCAGCCGCGCTGGGCGCGGCGGGCGCACATGACGGCCAGCGGCTGGGCCAGGGTGACTCCCGGCCGCGCCGAGCACGAGCGAGGCCGGCGTCCCGCCGAGCCGCGCCGCCGCCGGCAGGGTCGGGATGGCGTTCATCGCGACGAGCACGGCCTGCGCCATCATGGAACCGCCGCTCCAGGAAGTCCGGCCGCCGCCGCTAGGCTCCGACGTGTTGGGATGCAGCCGGGAAGGGATCCGATCATCAGCAGCGACTTTGACTCTCCGCCGGAGGACCGGCCACGGCCGGCGCGCCGCCGCGTCACCGAAGCGGCCCTCCTGAGCGCCCACGACCAGAGCCCGGCCGAGATCGCCCAATGGACCTGTCCACATGGGCGGCATGCCGGCCATGGCTGCGTCGCCTGCTACCACGCCTGTGCCGACGCCGATCCGGCACATCCGCAATGGGAGGTCGCGGCGTGGTTCACCACCGAGCGGCCGATCCCCATCAGGGCGTTGCAGGACGTGCACCGCCACGACCGCGGGCTCACGCTGACCCAGCCGTCGACGCCCCTGGTCTACCTTCTGAGCGCACGGGTGACAGCCGCTCTGGGCGTGGAGGCGGTGGCGGGAGTGGTGGGGTTCCTGGTACAGAACCAGCACATCGTCGACGCGTTCACCGTGACGGAGATCCGCGCCGTCCACTCCTGAACGCCCCTTGCCGGGCGCGCGTGGTGTTCCTGAACGCCACACGGGCCAGAGCCCCCTGCGTGCTGCTCGACCCGGCACGGGCCGGCCGCGACCTGGATCGCCATGGGCCGCCTGCCACGGGCTGTGCGGCACCCGGCGTTGCGCACCGCGGACCTTGGAAGATCGCTTCCCGCGTCAGGAGTGATCGTTTCCCGAACCGGACTGGGGCGATGGGGCGCTTGGTCCGGTGGGTGGCCTCGGGGGAGGCGACTGCGGCCAGGGCAGTGCTGCTCAGGAACGCCGTCCGGGGCTTCGGCGTAGAACCCGTGGACGGCGCCCTCAAGCAGCGCGGCTGAACCCCACGGCCAGCCGGCGGACGTCCGCGCGGATCGAGCGCCGCAGCAACCACCTGAGCACCGGCTCCAGCACCCGCTCGGAGCCGGTGCGCGGGGTGACGCGCACGTGGAAGGTGAAGCGGCACCGTTCCTCACCGAGCGGTTCGACGAGCCTGCCGCCCTCGGCGACGATCCCCGAGGTGGTCCGCCACGCGAACGACCGCCCCGGCTCCACGGCCACGACCTCGCCGCCGTTGCGATAGGTCTTGCCGGCGAACCGCATGACCTCGGCGGTGGTCGTCCCCACCCGCACGAGTCCCTCGGGCGACGGCGCCATCGTCTCGACGCCCTTCCGCCACCGCGGGTCCTGCGCGTAGTCGGCGACCACCGCCCACACCCGCGCGGCGGAGCAGTCGATCACACCGCCCTCTCGAAGCTCGATCATCCCGCCACGATACTGCCGCGGTTCCGCCGCGGTTCGCGGCGTTCCGGCAGGTCGGCTGGGATGGCGGGGTGGCGGGGTGGCGCAATCCGGGGTGTCGGTAAGGCTTGGGTCATCAGGTGCACGCGTTCGCGTTCCGGCTGGTCGGAGTGCCACTGGAGGACGGCCGGAACGGGCCGCGCAGGCGAGTTCCAGACTCGAACATCGTGGGACAAGTCCGGCGAAGTACGCACAGCCCAGAAGCCGGACGTCGACGACGAGCACAAGGACGGGCCGGGGTTGAGCGTCAGGTGCCGGGCAGATGTTGGTCAGCTTGCGGCCGACCGCGTTGTGTCTGCGTTCCTGATGGTCAGGGGGGCGATGATGCCTGCGGCGACGAAGAGCAGCGCCAGGACGCCCCAGGTCCAACCACCGGCCAGTTGGAGCATGCCGGTGATCAAGATGGGACCGACAACGTAGCGACTGACCGAGCGACCCATGCCGAACGCCGCCAGGTACTCGCCTCTCTGGTCATCCGGGGCGAAGGCGTACGACAACGTCCAGGCCGCGGGGACAGCGATCAGTTCCGCCGCGGTCAGCATCACCAGCGCAGCACAGAAGAGTGCAAGAGGTGTCGACTGGGCCGCGTACCAGAACAACAGACAGGCGGCAGCAGCGAATGCCGCAGCGACGGGCTGACATCGCCGGGCAGCTCTGAGGCTTGTGATGTGGCGTGCAATGAGAGCTTGGAAGACGAGCGCGAGGACGGTGTTGATGGCGTACAGCGCCCCGAGTAAGCCGTCCGGCAATGTGGTCGCCTGGGCGAGCCACAGCGGAAAGGCGAGGTTGAGGATCGGTTGCCAAAGCTGCAGTACGCCATCCACACCGGCCAGCGAGAGCAGCCGCAGGTCGCGCAGCACGCCCAAGCCTCGCCGGACCGGGGCGGGCTCTTCGGTCCGAACCGGTTGGGGCAGGGTGGCGAAGGCCGCGGTGACCAGAAGATAGGCCGCCGCGTTGGCCAGGATGATGGTCCGGAAGAGTCCGGTGCCGGCCAGCAGCCCGCCGAGTGGACCGCCGACGCTGATCGCCAGATTGATCACCGTCCGATACGAGGCCAGCACCTTTACCCGGCTGTTCCCTTCGACGATCTCTGCTACGTACGCCTGGGTCAGCGCAGTCGCGATCTGGTCGGCGACCGTGATGATCGTGACGACTACGAGGTACCCCCACCAATCACCGACGAAGGCGTAGGCGGCGGTTCCGGCAGCGCGTAGGGCATGCACCAGCACCAGTGCCCGCCGGACACCGTAACGGTCGGCCGCCCGGCCCAGCGGTATCGCGGCGGCTATGGCCGCGGCGCCCGCGATGCTCATGCCGAGCCCGACTTGGCCTGCGGCGAGCCCCACCACGCCGGTGAAGTAGACGGCCGAGAAGGCCAGGAAGAGCCCCGAGCCAAGGAAGTCCACGAAGCTGGCGCCGAGCAGCCGCCGCACCGCTCGACGCTCGGTACGACCAGTATCTTGTGTCATAGTCGCACTATTTTGCACCCTAGGGCAGCATTGCGCCATGAACGATCCCGCCGAGGCCGTAGGCCACACCCTCGCCGCGAACCTGCGCGCTGCACGTCAAGACCGAGGCTGGCGGTTGGAAGAGCTGGCCACCCGGTCCGGCGTCAGCCGCGGCATGCTCCAGCAGATCGAGACCATGCGCACCAACCCGAGCATCGCGACGCTCGCCCGGATCAGCGCCACGTTGGGTGTTTCGATCGGCGAGTTGGTGGAGCCCCCGGAGGAGCTTGGCCGCGTTTCCCGTGCCGCCGACGCCGTGGTTCGCTCCGAAGGCCGCGCCAGGCTTCTGATCAACGACAGCCAGCCGCCTTTCACCGAGCTCTGGGAGTTCCGGCTGCCTGCCGGCGACAAGATCTCCACGCCCGCGCATCCGCCCGGCACCCGGGAACTGTTGCAGCTCCACTCGGGCAGCGTCGCGGTCACCGTCGGCGGGGCGCTCTTCCAACTCGCCGCGGGAGACGCGCTCCGCATGCGAGGCGACCGCCCGCACGCCTACAGCAGCCAAGGCCCAGAGCCGGCCCACTTCACGATGGTCGTGGTCTATGCCGGCGCCCGAGACCCTCGCTACGCGAGCCTTGTCCCCGGGTGATTCGGCGGTCTGACGTGCGGCTCCGCCCTACGGCGCTCCGATCCGTCACAACGACCCGCAAAGTACCGGCGACGATGACCGGCCTGTCAGCACTGGCCGGCCACGATACGAGGCCTCCTCCGCACCGGCCGGGTGGGCCGACGGCGTCCACCGTCGGGCCACCCGGCCGGGCCGGGGAAACGTCAGTCGGACGCGCCTCCGACCACGACGACGTGGCCGTCCTCCGCGGGCAAGTGCGCCGGGCCGCCGCTCCACTTGACCGTGTAGGTGTATTCACCGCCCGCCTGTGGGGTGTCGGTGAAGCCGAACGTCGGCTCGCCGTACACCTGGATCGACGGCAGCTGGACAGTCTCGGTGCCGTCGCGACCGGTGACGGTGCGGAAGACCTCGATCAGCACGGACGACGGGAGCCGGCTTGCGGAGGTCAGCGCGCCGCTGAACTGGAGCTCCTTGCCGGCGGGGGCCTTCTTGGGGCCGGAGAGCGTGAGCTCCGCCTGCGCCTTGGCCACCGTGATGCCAAGCGTGGCGGCGGCCTGCCCGTAGAGAGCGCTGCCCGGCCAGCTCACCTCGTACGTGCCCGTCCCGCCGAGCGGCCAGGTGTCGGTGACGGTGAAGGTTCCGTCCGCGGTGGTCGTCACTGCCGGGAGGGTCTCGACCGGACGCGTCGGAAGGCTGCGGGTCACCGTCAACCGTTGCTCACCAGGAGCCGAGCCGTTCGCCAGGGTGAGCCGGCCCGTCAGGGTGAACGGCTGGAGCGCGGTGGCCGAGGACGGCGGCGTCAGGCTGATCGAGGACTTGGCCTTGAGCACGTTGACGGTCGCCGACGCCTTGCTCAACCGGAACGCCGGGCTGCCTTGCCAGAGCACCTCGTACCCGATCGTCCCCGTGACCGAGGGCGTGTCGGTGATGGTGAAGGCGCCGTCGGCGGTGGTCGTCGTCGCCGGGAGGGTCTTGCGGGTGCCGTCCGGCAGCCGGCGGGTCACCACCAGCGGTTGCGCCCCCGGCGCCGAGCCGTCGGAGAGCGTGAGCCGGCCCGTCAGCGTGAGCGGTTCGAGCACGGTTGCCGACGACGGGGCCGTCAGGGTGAGCTCCGACATCGCAAGGGCGACGTCGGGCACTCTCCACAGATAGAGCCGGTCGGAGTCGTCCTTCACCACGCCGAAGACGTCCTTGCCGGTGTGGACGAGGGTCTTGTCGACCAGCCGCACGTCGGGGTTCGCGTAGGTGAAGGTCTTCGCACCCGTGGCCGTGTCGAAGACGCCGACGGACGTCTCGCCCCACCTCCCGCCGACCACGGAGGCGCCGTCGGGACTGAGCGCGACCGCGTTCGACTGGCCGGTGAACGTCGGTTCCACACCGTAGCTGCGGATCAGGGTCAGATCGGTCGTGTCCCAGGCGTCGTACCTGCTGGGAGTGCTGTACGTCGTGAACACCGTCGAACCGTCGGAGCTGATGGCGAGGTCGTGCAGGGCCGAGAAGCCGTGATCGTGGCCGTTGATCTCGCCCCGGAGGGTGGCGCCGGAACCGGACACGTCGTAGACGGCGAAGGAGCCGGGATACAGCCCCTGGCTGCCGACCACCAGGGTCGTCCCCGCGGCGCCCACGATGGGGACGCTGTAGGCCCCCATCACCAGTTGGGTCTGCTCCGGCTGCGGCGCCGCCACGTCGATGCCCACGACGCCGCCGGAGCCGGACTGGGCGTAACACCCGTGGCCGACGTAGAGCCGGCTGCCGGACAGCGACAGATACCAGGGCGAGGGGCAGGCGAACGCCTTCAGGTCGATGCGCCGGGTGACGGCGAGGGAGGCGGTGTCGATCTCGGCGACCTGGTTCGCCTCGCTCAGCGCCGCATACAGCCGGGCACCGTCGGGCGCCGCGGCGAGGCCGATCACACCGGGCAGGTCGGTGATGACACCGGTGAGCGAGCCCCGCGCGTCGGCGACAACGATCCGGTCGCTGCCGGAGACGAAGACCTTGTCGTTCGCGGTGGCCACGTCGGAGGCCCAGGTGAGGTGCTCGCCGAGGTCGGTCATGAGATCGGTGGCCATGGCCGCGGGGGCCTGGGCCACGAGCGGGCCGGCCGCCAAGGCGACGGCAGCGCCGCAGGTGAGGAGCCGGTGGGTTAATCGGGACAACGTCGCGCGAGTCGACGACGAACGTTCTGACATCACAGCCCTTTTAGGTCACAAGTTCGAATGACAGTAATGATCAATCCATAGATGACCTTTGGCGTCAAGCTGGACAAGGAGTCATCTGATCACGAAACCGAGGGCGCCCTTGTCGAATTAGGTGCGGACGTCGGCGAGGAACTGGCCGGCTGTGCCGGTGAGAATCACGGCGGGCCTCCGGGCGAGGCCGGCTGACGATCTCGCAGGCGTTTCAACGTCGGCGGACCGAGCTTGGTGCAATTGCACCGCTGGCGGCTCCGACTTCATGTCCCTGCACGAAGCACTCCCGGGTCACGTGATGGAGGGTTGCTGGAACACTGACGTGAAAGCTCCGGAGGTCTGTGAATGGGACTCGCCGAAGACACTCGCCCCCTGGCCCCTGCGCAGATACGCAGGACGGCGACCGTCACCGTAGGGCTGCTCATGGGTGTCTGGGTGATCGACTACGTCGATCGGGTGATGATGGCCGTCGCATTGCCGTTCATCGGCGAGGACTTCGCACTCACCAAAACCGAGCAAGGCTGGCTGATCACCGCCTTTTCCCTGGTCTATCTGCTGTGCCAGATACCGGGCGGCATCCTCGCCGACCGGTTCGGCGCCCGACGCCAGCTCATGGTCTCCCTGCTGCTCTGGTCGGTCTTCACCGCCCTCACCGGCATCGCCTGGGGCCTGGCATCTCTCCTGGTCATCCGTGCCCTCTTCGGCGTCGGCCAGGGCCTGTTCCCCGGCGCGTCCTTCAAGGCCATCGCCGAACGCACCACCCCCGCCGTCCGCGCCACCGCCGCCGGTGCCATGCTCGCCTCCAACCAACTCGGTGCCGGCGTCGCCCCGCTCATCGTCGCGCCGCTCATCCTCGTCCTCGGCTGGCGTCACACCTTCTGGGTCACCGCCGCAGCCGGCGTCGCCATCGGGGTTCTGCTCTGGAAGCTGCTGCCCAAGGCGCTGCCCGCCCACCTCAACGGCTCCGACACCGTTCAGGACAAGGGGTTCGGGCTCGGCGCCGTGATGCGCTCGGCGTCGGTCTGGAAGTTCGCCGCCCTCTTCTGCGCCACCAACATGCTCGGCTACGGCTTGATCACATGGGTGCCGAGTTACCTGCTGGAGGAACGCGGAATCTCCCTCATCAACACCGGCGTCATGTCCGCCATCCCCGGCCTGGTCATGTGCGCGACCGTCTTCCTCGGCGGCTGGCTGTTCGACCGCTTCTTCCATGACAGAGCCCGGCTCTACGTCATCCCCCTGCTGCTGGTCACCGCCGTGCTCCTGGTGCTCATGCTGATGGCCGACTCCGCTGTGGGGTTCACCGTCTACCAGACCCTCGCCATGGGGGTGGCGGGCCTTTCCTCGATGGGCATCCTCGGCATGCCCGTGCGCGCCCTGCCGCCCGCCGTCATCGGATCCGGCATGGGCATCGTCAACGTCGGCGGTCAGATCGCCGGCGTCCTCGCCCCCGTCCTCATGGGCTTCCTGGTCGACAAGTTCTCCTACACCGCCGCTTTCGGCCTGCTCATCGCCACCACTGTCCTCGGCGCGCTGATCGCGTTGATCGTGCCCCAGCGCCCTGAGCAGTTCAGCCTCGCAACGAAGGAGCTCGCGTGACGACATACGATCTGGTCCTGGCCCGCGGCAGGGTCATCGACCCCGAGACCGGTCTGGATGCCGTGCGCGACGTCGGCGTCAACGGCGGGGTCATCCAGGCCGTCTCCGACCAGCCGCTCGACGGCGTCACCCGGGTCGACGCGACCGGCCTGGTCGTCAGCCCAGGCTTCATCGACCTGCACAGCCACAGCACGGACGTCGCCGGCCACCGCCTGCAGGCACTCGACGGCGTCACCACCGTCCTGGAACTCGAAGCCGGCGCCTACCCGGTCGCCGCCGCCTACCGCAGAGCCGAGACCGAGGGCAGGCCGCTCAACTACGGCTTCGCCACCTCCTGGGCCGTGGCCCGCATGGCCGTCCTCCTCGGCCTCGACACCGACGGCGACCTGACGACCGACTTCCTCGCCAACATCGGTCGCGAGGAATGGCAGCGTGCCGCCCCGCGGCAGACCGTCGACCGCATCACCGGCATGTTGGAGCGTGACCTCGGCGACGGCGCGCTCGGCATCGGAATCCTCGTCGGCTACGCGCCTCGCATCGACCCCTCCGAGTACCTCGCCGTGGCCGCCCTCGCCGCCCGCGCCGGGCTGCCCACGTACACCCACGCCCGCGAACTTGTCGAGATGGACCCCACCACTCCCGTCGACGGCGCTGAAGAAATCGTCCGCGCCGCCGCCGAGACCGGCGCGCACATGCACTACTGCCACGTCAACAGCACCTCCATACGCCATGTCGACCGCGTGCTCGGACTGGTGGAGAAGGTCCGCGCCGAAGGCTCGCGCGTCACCACCGAGGCCTACCCCTACGGCGCGGGCATGACCGGCATCGGCGCGGCCTTCCTCGCCCCGGAACTCCTCCACCGGCGCGGACTGACCCCGCACTCCATCGGCCTGCTCGGCGCCCATGGGCGCATCCCCGACGCCGACGCCCTGCGCCGGGTCCGCGAGAGCGCACCCGGCTCGGCCGCCTTCGTCCACCTGCTCGACGAGGACGACCCCGCCCAGTTCGACTACATCCGGCGGGCCATCACCTTCACCGACGCCGCCGTCGCCACCGACGCCGTCCCCCTCCTTTGGCGCTCTGGAGCGCCTGACCCGCTCTCATGGCCGCTCCGTCCCGACGCCGTCACCCACCCCCGTACCGCCGGCACCTATGGCCGGACGCTACGCAGGCTCGTCCGTGAGGACGGCGTCCTGTCGCTGCCTGAGGCTGTGCGCCGGTGCACACTCGTCCCCGCCGACGTCGTGGGCTCAGGCGTCCCGGCGATGCGGCGCAAAGGTCGCGTTCAGCCGGGCTGCGACGCCGACCTGACCGTTTTCGACCCCGAGACCGTCAGCGACCAGGCCGACTACACCGAGACGGTCCGGCACTCCTCCGGTTTCGTTCACGTCCTGGTTGGTGGCCAGTTCGTGGTCCGCGAGGAGCAGCTGCTGCCGACCGCCCTGCCCGGGCGCGCCGTCAGAGCCTGAGACCTGCCCAGGGCCGCTTGGTCGTCAAGGCCGACCGCCATCATGGCCGGTCAGCGGGCGGCGACCGTGGCCGACAGGGCCAGGGTGGCGGCGCCGCGGGCGTGGCCGCTGTCGTCCCAGGGGCGGACCATGATCTCCACTCCCGACAGCACGCCGCTCTCCACCGCCGGCCGGAACCCGGGCTCCAGATACGGCCACAGCACGTGGCTCTCGCCGATCACCGCCAGCGCCCGTACGGCCAGGACGTTCACCACGCCCGCGGCCGCCCTCCCGAGCGCCGCCCCCGCCTCGGCCATCAGGTCGCGCACGCCCGGCACGTCCTCGGCGGCCAGCCGGGGCAGCTCGGCCACCGGCACCGGCACCGGCGTCAGCCCGCGCTCGTACGCGCGGGCGGCCAGGGCGTAGTCGGCCGCGTAGGACTCCAGGCAGCCGCGCCGCCCGCACACGCAGGGCGGCCCCTGCGGGTCGATCGGCACGTGCCCGAACTCGCCCGCGACGCCGTCGGGCCCGCGATGGATCCGCCGCCCGAGCACGATGCCCATGCCGATGCCGCCGCCGACGGCCAGCACCAGGAAGTCGTCGTGGTCGCACCCGGCGCCGAACAGCAGCTCGGCGCTGGTGCTGGCGCGGGTGTCGTTGTCGATGAGGACGGGGACCGGCAGGCGTTCGGCCAGCAGGGGCCGCAGCGGCAGGTCCGACCAGCCCAGGTGCGGCGAGATGCGCACGATCCCCCTGGCCTGGTCGATCACGCCGGGGACGGCCAGGCCGATGCCGCGCACCCGGCCGCCGGCGGCGGGGTCGGCCAGCTCGCGGGCGCACACGGCGGCGAGCTGCCCGACGGGGTCGGCGCGGGGGTCGAAGGGCACCGTGAAGCGGCGCGCCTCGCTGCCGTTGAGCCGCATGAGCACGCCGACCACGTGCGTGTGGTGCACCCGCAGGCCGAGCGTGTAGGCGGCGTCCGGCACCAGCTCAAGGGGCACTTTCGGGCGACCACGCCCGGCCGCCTGCGGCGCCAGCTCGCGCACGTAGCCGAGCTGGATGAGGCGCCGGCTGTGCTCGGTCACGGTCGCCGCGCCGAGCCCCAGCCTGAGGGCGAGCTGGGTGCGGTCGAGCGGCCCGGACCCGAGCGTCGTCAGGATCTCCGTCCTGGCCAGGTCCTCGCGCATCCGCGGTCCTCCCTCTTGACGTGTGTTCCGGAACAAGCCTAGGGTTCCGCATCAATAATAAATTCGACCCCGAAAAATATACCTTGACGGAGGTCCCCCCATGAAGGCACTCCTGGCCGCGGGGCTCGTACTCCTCGCCGGCGTCACCGCGTGCGGCGGCGGCGGGGCGGGCACGGCGGGCGGCGCCGAACAGGACGACGGTACGGTCACCCTCGACTGGGAGATGTGGGCGGGCAGCGAGGAGGAGAAGGCCCAGCTCGACCACCTGGCCAAGATGGTCACCCAGCAGGACCCGAAGATCAGGATCAACCTGCGGACCGCGCCCTTCAACGCCTACTTCACCAAGCTGCAGACCGAGTTCGCCGCGGGCGAGCAGCCGTGCCTGGTCTCCATGCAGAGCCTGCGCCTGGGCGCCTACGCCGATCTCCTCGAACCCCTCACCGCTCCCGAAGGCTTCGCCCCCGCGGCGCTGGACGCGCTGAAGATGAACGGCCGGCAACTGGCCCTCCCCTACGACCTGGGCCCGATGCTCCTCTACTACAACAAGGACGCCTTCGCCAAGGCCGGCCTGGCCGAGCCCAAGCCCGGCTGGACCACCGCCGACTTCGAGCAGGCCGCCAGGAAGCTGACCACCGGCGGCAAGTACGGGTTCGGCATGTCCTTCTCCGACCTGCACCTGCTGTCGATGCTGCTGTCCTACAACGGCGCCAAGCCGGTCACCGACGACGTGAAGCTGCAGCTCGACAGCGAGCCCATGGTCGCGGCCACCACCTGGTACGCGGGCCTGGCCGGGAACAAGGCGGCCAGCGTGCCGGCCGGGTCGGCGGAGCTGGGCTGGGGCGAGACGCAGTTCGTCAACGGCAACGCCATGATGGCGGTCGACGGCTCCTGGAACATCGGATCCACGATCAAGAGCGCCAAGTTCCGGGTGGGCATCGCGCAGCTTCCCGCCGGGTCCGGGGGTGCGAAGACGTACGTGGCCAACTCCGGGTTCGGGGTGGCCAAGGGCTGCCCGTACAAGGAGCAGGCGGTCAAGGCGGTCTCCGTGCTCAGCGGCAAGCAGGCGCAGGCGTACCTGGCGGGCGAGGGGCGCGGCTTCCCGGCGATGACCTCCGAGCAGCCGGCGTACGAGAACTTCCTGGTCGGTAAGAACCAGGACAAGGCCGACGACGTGCGGGCGGCGGTGTCGGCGGTCAAGGAGGCGGTGGCCGGCGGCGTGCCGCTGTTCACCACCAAGAACTGGGACGACGTCACCAAGCTCATGGCCCAGCACCTGCTCCAGGTCTACACCGGCGCGAGCGGCGCCAAGGAGGCGCTCGCCACCATCCAGCAGCAGGGGGCGCGCGGGCAGTGAGGTCACGAGAGCAGTGGAGCGCGCTGGGGTTCGCCACGCCCAGCGTGCTCGGCCTCGGGTTGTTCACCCTGTTCCCGGTCGGCATGGCCGTGGTGATGAGCTTCTTCGACTGGCCGATGCTGGGCGGGAGCAGCTTCATCGGCCTGGAGAACTTCCGCTACCTGTTCGGCGAGGACCCGGCCTTCCTGTCCGCGCTGCGCAACACGTTCGTCTTCACCGGCCTGTACGTGCCGCTCAACATCGTCCTGGCGCTGGCGCTGGCGTTCTGGATCAGCAGGTCGCGGTGGCAGAACCTGTGGCGGGTGCTGTTCTTCATCCCGGCGATCACGCCGATGGTGGCCAACGCGGTCATCTGGAAGCTGCTGTTCCAGATGGTCGGCACCGAGCCGAACCTGCTGGCCGACGGGCGCACCGCACTGGTGTCGGTGGTGGCCATGAGCGTCTGGCAGGGGTTCGGGTACAACCTGATCGTCTTCTCCGCGGCGATCAACGAGATGTCGCCGTCGGTCCTGGAGGCGGCCTCGCTCGACGGGGCCACGGGGCTGCGCAAGCTGGTCAGCGTGCAGCTCCCGCTGATCTCGCCGGCGCTGTTCTTCGCCACGACGATGACGGTGATCAACTCGTTGCAGGTGTTCACGCAGCCGTACATCCTCACGGCCGGCGGGCCGGGCAACGCCACGGAGACGCTCGTCATGACCGTCTACCAGGCCGGGTTCCAGTCGCGCGAGCTCGGGCTGGCGGCGGCGGGCGCGTGGGTGCTGTTCGCGATCATCCTGCTCGTGACCGCCGCGCAGTTCCTCGGGCAGAGGCGGTGGGTGCACTATGAGAGTTAGATCCGTCGTCTCCCACGTGCTGCTGGCGGCGGTGACGCTGGCCTTCCTCTATCCGCTGATCTTCGCGGTGGCCACCGCGCTGAAGCCGGCGGGCGAGACGTTCAGCGATCCCGGGTCGCTGGTCGGCTCGCGGATCCGGTGGCAGAACTTCGGCGACGTGTTCACGTACGTGCCGTTCCAGCGCTACATCCTCAACGGCGTGCTGGTGGCGGGCGTGGGCACGCTGGTCGTGCTGGCCGCCTCCGCCCTGTCCGCCTACGCCTTCGCCTCGCTGCGCTGGCGCGGCCGGGACGGCGTCTTCCTGCTGTTCCTGGCCACGCTGATGGTGCCGCAGGAGGTGCTGGTCGTGCCCATGTTCATCCTCATGCAGAAGTTCGGCTGGGTGGACAGCTACCAGTCGCTGATCTTCCCGTGGGCCTTCACCGCGTTCGGGACGTTCCTGCTGCGGCAGTTCTTCCGCTCGGTGCCGCGCGAGATGCAGGAGGCGGCGCGCATCGACAGCGCGAGCGAGGCGCGGATCTTCCTGTCCATCATGCTGCCGCTGGCCAGGCCCGCGCTCGGGGTGCTGGCCGTGTTCACCTTCATCAACTACTGGAACAGTTTCCTGTGGCCGCTCATCATGGTCAACGACGTGACCGAGCGCGGCACCGTGCCGCTCGGCCTGCAGTTGTTCTTCGGCCAGAACGGCAACCAGTGGCATCTGGTGATGGCCGCCTCCATCGTGTCCATCCTGCCGACGCTGTTGCTCCTCCTCGCCCTTCAGAAGCATCTGGTCAAGGGCATCGCCACCGCCGGTCTCGCCGGCCGCTGAAAGGACCAAAGTGCTGTTTTTCGACCGCCGTGTAGGCCCCGACCTGGGTGCCGACTACCCGGCGAGGGACGTGCCCGACTGGTACAGGGACGCCAAGTTCGGCGTCTTCGTCCACTGGGGGCTGTACTCGGTGCCCGCGTGGGCGACCGCCCGCCTGCCCGGCGAGCACGTGCCCGTGGAGCTGGAGTTCAGCCACCACCAGTACGCCGAATGGCACGCCAACACCGTCCGCATCCCCGGCTCGCCCGCCCGCGCCTTCCACGAGCGGGAGTACGGGGTCGGCACCCCGTACGAGGACCTGGCCGACTTCTGGCGGGCGGAGGCGTTCGACCCGGCGGCCTGGATGCGGCTGATCGCGGGGTCCGGCGCGCGCTACGTCGTGCCCACGGCCAAGCACCACGACGGGTTCTGCCTGTGGGACACCGCCACCACGGCCTTCAGCAGCGCGCGCCGCGGCCCCCGCCGCGACCTGATCGCCGAGCTGGACCGCGCCGCCCGGGCGGCGGGCCTGCGGTTCGGCCTGTACTACTCCGGGGCGCTGGACTGGCACGTGTCCGATTTCCCGCCGATCCAGTCGATGACGGACCTGTTCACGCTGCGCCGCAACGACGAGGCGTTCGCGCGCTACTGCTTCGAGCAGGCCATGGAGCTGATCGACCGGCACTCCCCCGACGTGCTGTGGAACGACATCGACTGGCCCGACTCGGGCAAGGCGGCCGGGCCGCACAGCCTGCAGGCGCTGTTCGAGCACTACTACGAGCGGGTGCCCGAGGGCATCGTGAACGATCGCTGGGGCGTGCCGCACCTGGGCTCACGCACCCGCGAGTACGTCTCCGAGCAGCAGACCTCCCCGTGGGTGTGGGAGGCCACGCGCGGGCTCGGCCAGTCGTTCGGCTTCAACCGGGCCGAGGACGAGCGCCATCTCGTCCGGCCGGACGAGCTCGTCCACCTGCTGGTCGACACCGTCGCCAAGAACGGCAACCTGCTGCTCAACATCGGGCCGCGGGCCGACGGCTCACTGCCGGAGTCCCAGGTCGAACGGCTGCGCCACCTGGGCGCCTGGCTGGCGGCCCACGGCGAGGCGATCTACGGCACCCGGCCGTGGGTCCGGCATGCCGAGCCCGTCGGCGACCCGGTCCGCTACACCGCCGCCCCCGACGGCGCCCTCCACGTGATCGCCCTGGACCCGGCCGCGGGACGGCTGACGCTCGCCGGCGACCTGGTCGAACGGGCGCGGGCCGGAGCCACCTGGGGTGACGGCCCGGCCGCGGTGGACCGTTCCGGCGGGGTCGTCGTCCCCGAGGCGTTGCGCGGGCTGCCGGCCGCCGTCCTCAGGCTGGCGCCCGGCGTCTGAACGGGGACACGAACTCGTGGGCCGCGACCGCGCCATCGGCGCGGAAGGCTGACGGGACTGGAGGTAGGGGGGCCGGCGCTCGCCGGGCGGGCCGGTCCACCGCCCCCGTCGCGTCACCGCCGCCTCCCGGCCCTGACGAGATGAGAGCCCTCATGACCGACTCCCCCGCCCACAGGCATGGGCGCGGGTGACCGCGCCGCCGCAGTTCCCGGTGCTGCCCGCCGACCTGGTCGACGTCATCCAGCCTGCGGCCGGGACGCCGTGCCTGCCAGGCTTCGAGCATCGCTGGTCCTCTTTGGCTGCGCGGATCTTCGCGATCTGCACGCCCTCGTAGTCGATGATCCAGGTTTCGGCGCCGATGGCGGTCAGTGACTTGGCGAGGGTTTCGGCCTGCTTGCCGGAGGCGAGTGACGTGAACACCTTGCGCATCTCGGCCGGACTGGCGGTCCCGGTGAGGTGAGAGGTGATCGTGGTCTTGGTAGAGGTGCCCTTCTTGCAGGTGAAGGGCGCCTTCGGGCCGAGTCCCGTCTTGAGTGCGCCACACATCGCCTTACTGAAGGCGGCAAACGCGACCTTCTTATCACTGTCTGTGGGCGTTTCGGGGTTCGAGGGTGATGGCGAAGCAAAGAACAAAAGCCGCAATACGGGCGAATGGTGTGTGATCCGACCGCTTCGGGCTCGGCATCCCCTCATGGCCCGCCTGCCGACAACGCGAACCGGTTCACCATCGATCTTCACTAGGCCCGAAGGCCGAACGGGGCGCACGTCCACCCGATCAACAAGCCTTCAACGAATCCTCAACATGGCGGGTCTCAGACTCGGTGCGACGTTCGACGCGTCACAACTTCGATCCACTGAGGAGAGCGGCCATGCGCATCACCCACGCGATCAAGGTCCCGCTGACCGGCCTGGCCTGTGCGGCAGCACTTACGCTGGGTCTCGTATCCTTCCCGACGCCCGCGAGCGCGGCCCAAGCAACAGCAGGCGCCCATTCCGTCGACGCCGCCGCCACGGCCGGTCGGCTCGCACCGGCCCAGGCCCTGGGCCGGTGGATCACCATTGGGCACGACTCTCATACTCCTACCAAGGTCTGGTCGGTCAAGCGGCAGTTCAAGTCCCGGTCGAAGACTCTGCAGGTTGTCTTCCGCTGCTGGGACGGCGGTGACAGAACCAAGATTTCGGTCGGGGTGGACCGGATCATCAACTCGTACGTGGGCTGGCGGGTGAAGGGCGCGGGCCCCTACCCCTGCGGCAACGGCCGGAAGCACTACCTGAAGATCAAAGCCAAGAAGGGCGCGAACTACACGGTCATCTTCGACCTCAAGGGACGCAAGCACACCATCGAGTACTGGATGCAGAACGAGCTCTGAGGCCGCCAGGCTTGTGGTCGGCCAAGGGGCGCTGGCAGGCTCGCCATCATGACGAGACGCAGCGACACGGGCGGTTGGGCCGCGAGCGTGGGCGGCGGCGTCCGTTCCACGGGCGGCATGCGGCACATGGGCGGCCGGTAGCCCGTACGGCATCAGGAGCATATCTTCCAGCCGCCGTTGGCGCGCCGGGGAGCAGGCCTGAGACGACGCCATCGCCCGCGCGACACTGACGCAGCAGCACATGCACCTGACGCCGCGAGATCCTCAGTTCAGCGCCGCCGCGTCCGCGGCGTCAATCCCATCCGGGGCCCGGCGGCCGATCACCTCGCCTGGTGCACCGCCACGTCCCACCTGTCATCCGAGGCCGTCAGGACGCCCCGCTCAAAGGTGTGCGCCCGCCAACGCCCAGCACATCCGTGCACTGTCCGGAATTACTCTGCGCTTTCGGTGCTCTGAGAAGTGCAGAGGTAGAAGACCTCAGGATCACCTTCATCGAGGCCGTGCACCATCCCTACCGGCTGCCAGCCGACCCGCTGGAGCAGTCGCTGCATGGGATGGTTGGACAGGTTCGTTGAGGTGAACAGCTTCACGGTCCGGCATGAGGCTGCTGCAGCGCGCAGTAGCCTCTCGCCGACGCCATGCCCCCGGGCCGGCTCAGCCACCATGAGCATCGTCACGACAAGGACGGACCCGTCGCGACACCAACGTTCGATGCTGCCGCGCCGCTCGCCACCATCGGATCTCGCGACGGAATCCAGGATCACGAGGGCCTCGGCATCGACCGCTCCGCCGGCTCGAACAGACAGTGCGCTGAAGTTGTCGGTGTTCATGGGCGCGATCTTCCTCTCCTGACAAGATCCCGCAACAGCCGCGAGCCGGTTGTGCCCGCTTCGGAGACCACCCGCGGCACGTACCGACTGACCGGAGACGAGCTGGAGGGTCGACTCCAGCGGCCCGATGACGATCACCGTGGTCACCGGGCCGGCGGGCGAGTCCCAGCGCGCAGGCGAGCTTGAGGACGGCCTCGTGGATGTCGGCTCGGACTTTCCAGCGGGTTCGCAAGCGTCGGAAGGCGTGCCGCAGGGCGACGGTCGACTCGACGATTCAGCGTTGTTTGCCCAGGTCGGAGCCGTGCTCGGTGCCGTGGCGGGCGATCAGCGGCCTGCCGTCCGGCGGCCGCCCCGGACGGCGACGTCTCACAGGATCTCGATGGAGGCTACCTTCGGAGGGCGATTCGGGAAGCTGATCTCGGTCCAGCGATCGATCCTCACCGAGTCGCCGTTGGCGTCGTAGTAGATCAGATCGTTGTTGCCGGTGGAGATCCGGTCGACCCACCATCCGCCGAAGTCCGTCCTGCCCCTGTTGGCGTAGCAGTCAACGCTCTGGCGTCCGCCGGAGTGTGACCAGATCTTCAGGAAGTTCTCGCCGCCCCGGCATTCGACGTGGTCGATGGCGAAGGCAGCAAGCGCCGCTCACCCACTATGAACGGTGAGTACTTGATTAGTTACTGTCCGCAACGAAACGATGTTGTGGCTTACGAGAGCGCGGAGGCTCGGCCGGGCGGCCCGCTGTGCTCATGGACGGCTGCCAGGTCCCGCCGGAGCCGGCGTCCCTGCGCGCGGACGGCGTCGTCGTCTGACCTCGACTCTTCGGGAAGGCACTCAACCTCCGGGCGGGCTCGCGCGTTGGGGAGGGCGAAAGGGGACCTTCACTGATGACAGATGACGACGAGGCTGCCTTCGACGACTTCCTCGCCACGAGAAGCACCTCGTTGCTGCGTACCGCGATCCTGGTGTGCGGGGCGACGCGGCACGACGCCGAGGACCTGGTCCAGCACGCGCTGGAGAAGGTCTACCGGAACTGGCCTCGGATCAGGCACGACAACCCCGAGGCGTACGCGAGGAAGGTCGTCGTGAACGCGGCGATCAGCAGGGCGCGGCGGCGCAGGGTCGTCCAGGAGATCATGTTCGCCCGGCCGCCCGAGACCGCCGCCGACTCTCCCGACCTCGACCTGCGCGACACGCTCATCGGTGAGCTGCGCAGGCTGCCGCCCAGGATGCGCGCCGTGCTCGTCCTGCGCTACTGGGAGGACCAGTCCGAGCAGGCCACCGCGGCCCTGCTCGGCTGCTCGGCCGGGACGGTCAAGAGCCAGGCCGCGCGCGGGCTCGCCAGGATCCGCCAGAACATGGATGTCGCAAGGGAAGTGACGAGATGACGATCGAGGACGACCTCGCCGACGCCATGGCGGCGCACGTAGCCGAGGTTCAGGCCGGGCCCGGACTGGGCAGTGCCGTACGCCGGGGGCACCGCGCCCGCGTGACCAGGCTCCGCGTGGCGGGGGCGGCGATCGTCACGGCGGCCGTGGCCGTGACCGTGCCGGTGTTGCTGAATCCCGGCGAACCCGCCGACAACGGCCCGAACCAGGTCGTGATGCGCGACGACGTGACCGTGCCCGACGTGACGGGCCGGCGCGCCGCCGAGGCGGCGAAGGCGCTCCACGACGCCGGGCTGAAGGTCGCGCTCGCCGGGATGCGGAGCGACAACGGCCTGGTGGGCACGCAGGAACCGGCTGCCGGCAAGGTCGTCGCGCGGGGCAGTACGGTCACACTCCATGTCCGGTTGCCGCCCGCGCCGACGCCGCAGGCCCTGGGTGACCTCGGCGACGGGCGGAAGTTCGGCGGCATCCAGCTCACCTACCTGCCGGACGGGCTCGAATGGGGCAAATGGTCGAAGGACGACGTGGTCGGCCCCGGCAAGAGCTACACCACCAGCTTCCGGAAGCCGGGCCTCCAGCAGGACGGCTACGCCGTCCAGGTGATCGTGGCCCACGGCGCGTCCGCGGACGCCCTGTACGACTTCCGGCCGGAACCGCGGACCGAGACGGTGGACCTCGGCGGCAGGCCCGCGCGGCTGTCCAGGGACGGCGACTCGGGAGCCGCCGGCGGCCCGGTCACGCCCACGGTCACCTGGAAGCTCCGCAAGGACCTGGCCGTCAAGGTGCTCATCGGCCCTGACTACGCCAAGGAGATCGACGCCATGAGTGAGTTGAGGAAGATCGCGAAAGGCGTCCGCCCGGTCCGGTGACGCGCGCCGGCTCCGCGCCCGGAGCCGCGCTCGTCCGATCATGGTGTGCGCGGGACCGGAGGGGCGTCCGTGCTCTCGACCTTGCGCAGCACCACGCCGAGCAGCCGGTCGGCGGTCAGGTAGCCGGTGCGGCGGGAGTCGAGCGAGCGCCGCGGGTTGTCGCCCAGCACGACGAGGTGGCCGTCCGGGACGCGCGTTCCCGGCGCGGCGCGAAGGGCGGGCACGGTCGCGCGGGGAATGGGGTCGCCGGGGACGGCCGCGAGCCGCTTGATCATCCAGCGCGCCTGCCCGTCCTCGGCCGCCTCCACGAGCCGGGCCAGGACGACGACCTGGCCGGTGCGCAGCCGTCGCGGCCCGGTCCTGCGCACCAGCACGCGCTCCCCGGGCCGGTAGGTGGGCAGCATGCTCTCCCCCTCCACGGTCACCACCACGTACGCGCGCCGCAGCCAGGCGAGCCCGAGCATGATCACCACGAGCCCGGCGACCAGGCCGGTGACGATCATCCGGGCACCTCCACGTCGTCCCGGTAGCCGCTGGCCTGCCGGGTGAACAGCCGGGCGTACGTGCCGTCCAGGGCCATCAGCTCGCCGTGCGTGCCCAGCTCGGTGACCACGCCGTCGCCGAGCACCACGATGTCGTCGGCGTCGCGGATCGCGCCGAGCCGGTGGGAGACGACGACGCTGGTCCGTCCGGCCCGCAGGCGGGCGAGCTGCCGGTGGACCTCGTGCTCGGCCTCGGCGTCGAGGCCGGCGCTCGGCTCGTCCAGGATCATCAGGTCGGCGTCGCGCCGCAGGAAGGCCCTGGCCAGCGCCAGCCGCTGCCATTGCCCGCCGGACAGCAGCACGCCGTCCTCCTCCTCGTCCTGCTCCGGCGCGAACTCGCGGCTCAGCATCGTGTCGTAGCCGTGCGGCAGGGCGGAGAGGGCGTCGTGGACGCCGGCCTCGCGGGCGGCGCGCTCCAGGCGGTCGCGATCGCCCTCCGCGGTGAGGTCGCCCACGGCGATGTTGTCGGCCGCGGTCAGCTCGTAGGAGACGAAGTCCTGGAACACCGCCCCCATGCGGGCGCGCAACGTCTCGGGGGCCACGTCCCGGATGTCCACGCCGTCCCACAGGATCGAGCCGCGGGTCGGGTCGTAGAACCGGCACAGCAGCTTGACCAGCGTGCTCTTGCCCGCGCCGTTCCGCCCGACCAGCGCGACCGTGTGCCCGTACGGGATGAACAGGTCGACGCCACGCAGCACCCACGGGTGCTCGTCGCTGTAGCGGAACCACACGTCGCGCAGCTCGACGCCGCGGCGCAGCGCCGGCAGCGGGACGGGCCGCGCGGGCGAGGGCAGCCCCGGGCCCGAGTCCAGGATCGTGACGTGGTGGTGGAAGGTCAGCAACTGCTCGTGGGCCATCGTCCCGGCCGAGACGGTGACGTTCAGCGCCGCCTGCACGCCCGCGACGGCCGCCACGAACATCGCCACGTCGCCCACGCTCAGCCGCCCCTGGCCGGCCGCCAGGATCGCCCACACCATGCCGGCCCCGGCGACCAGCGCCGACGCGCCCGCCAGGCCCGCCTGCATGCCGAACTCGCGCCGGTCCATCGTCCGGCGGGCCCTGATGGCGGTCCACGCCTCGCCCAGCATGCGCAGCCGCAGGAACGACCCGAGGTCGAACAGCCGGATCTCCTTGGCCGCGTCGGTCGTGGACATCAGGTGGGCGTAGAACATCTCCCGGCGCTCGGCCGGCCCGATGCGCCACATCATGTCCACCCGCTGGCGGGCCAGCCGCAGCTCGATCAGCAGCGCCGGGACCGCCGACAGCAGCACCAGCCCGGTGAAGGCCGGGCTGATCACCACCAGCGACCCGACGAACCCGGCGACGGTGATCACGCTGCTGGTCGTCGAGAGCGCGGTGTCCACGAGCCTGCCCGGGTTGCTGGCGCTCTGCTGGGCCATGCGCAGCCGGTTCAGGAAGGTCGGGCTCTCGAACCTGGCCAGCCCGGTGAACCCGCACACCGCGGCGAACAGCTCGGCCTTGGCCCGCACCGACACCTGCCGGTCGACCTCGGCCCGCAGGTACTGGGCCGCCTGCGCGGCGCCGGCCGCCAGCGTCGTGACGGCCGCGACGGCCACCGCCTGCCAGAGCAGCGAGGCGACCCGCCCAGTGGCGACGCCGTCGAGCACCGCCTTGGTCAGCCACGCGAGCACGACCGGGGTGACACCGCTCACCAGCGTGACCGTGACGTACCCCAGGACGTACAGCGGCGCGGCCCGCCACACCAGCCCGACGCCCCGCGCCGCGCAGGCGGCCAGGACGCGCGGGCCCGGCCCGTCCGTCATGCCGCCGAGCCGGCCGGCAGCTGGGCGACGCCGCGGATGCGCGCCAGGACCCCGCCTCCCGCGGCGACCTGGAAGAAGCTGGGGAAGGAGTCCACCTGGAACGCGCCGGTCACCGGCCCGCCGTCCGGCTCGACGACCACCTGGGCCACCGGCGAGAGCGTGCGGGCCAGCGGCTCGGCGTCCACGACCACGAGCACCCGCGAGCGGTCCTGCCGGGCCGCCCAGGAGGCCAGCTCGGGCAGCTCGGTCCGGCACCGGCCGCAGTCGGAGGACAGGAAGGCGACCACGGCGCCCTCGGGCAGCAGGTCGCGGGCGACGCGGTCGCCGTCGACCGTCCGCACGTCGAACGTGCCGGCCACCTCACCGGCCGCCAGCCCCTTCGCGCCGGGCCCGCCGCGCTGCTCGACGACCTCGTCCAGGGCGTCGAGCAGCTTGCCGTGCTCCTGCAGCCGCCGGGCCAACCCCAGCATCAGCACCAGGCCCGCCAGGCACAACACGCACAACAGACTCGAGACGATCAGCAGTGGGGTCACGGGTTCACCTCCGGTTCGACGTTCACGACGGGTTGCTCGCCGCCCGCTCGGCCCCGCGGCTCCCGGCGGTCTCGGGGAGCCGCGTGACGCTGCGGACGCGGGACAGGACCGTCCCGCCCGCGGCGACGCGGAAGACGGTCGGCACGGTCCGCGCCCCGAAGGCCTCGGCGACGTGCGCGTGGTCGCGCTCCACCACCACCCGCGCCACAGGGGAGAGCGCCGCGACCATCCGGGCGGGGTCCCCGGCGCGGGCGTCCACGACCGCCAGGACTCGCGACCGGTCCTGCCCGGCCGCCCAGGCGGTCAGCTCGGTCAGCTCCGCCCGGCAGCCCTCGCAGTCGGGCGACAGGAAGGCCACCACGCCGCCCTCCGGCAGCGAGTCCCGCGTGACGGGGGCCGCGTCCAGGTCCGTCGCGGAGAAGTCTCCGACCAGGTCGCCCGCGGCGGGGCCGTCGAGGTCGGGGGTGCCGGCGACGACCTCGTACAGGTGGTCGATGCGGGCGGTGTGCCTGCGCAGGCGCCGCAGCACCGCGAGCGCCAGCACCAGGTTCATCAGGAACAGAACGCCGGCGAGAGCCGGCACGGCGATTGCGTAGGACACTGTCCAACTCCCGGAGAGGGGCACGAACGAGGCGCCCGGCCGCCGGACGGCGGCCGGGCACCGGTCGGTCTCAGCACCACTGCTTGGCGCTCGAGTTGGTGATGCAGGAGCCGCAGTGCGAGGTGCCGTTCGGGTAGTAGCAGCAGTACTTCCAGTAGTCCGCCCTGCAACACTGGTAGTCGCAGTCGGTCGCCCGGGCGACGGTGTGCGGGGCGACCATCTCCAGCAGCCGATCGGCCAATTTGGTCATGGCACGCATGAAGCCTTCCTTTCGGTCGGTGGGCTGGTGGCCGCAGCATGCGTCAGCCTCCTGAACGATTTCTCAATGGTTTCTCAACGACCTCCCATCGGCCCAGGCAGAGCGCCGGTTCTCCGGACGGCGCGGCCCTGCCGGCCGATCGGGGTGTTGCGCCGGACGGGAATCACCTGCCAACATGCGGGCGGTAAGGGATCAGCCGAAAGAATCCGTCCCACCGGCCTCGGCGAGCCCGGCGCGGGCCGGCGACTCCACGACCGACGTGTCCCGGCCGCACTCCGGCCCGTCATCCCCATTGCCCGATTCGTGAGGTTGCGATCATGCAGTACGTCGACGTGGCGTGCCGGCTGTTGCTGCTCACCACGTTCGCGCTCGCGCTGGCGAGCAAGGTGACCAGCCGTACGGCCTGGAGAGAGTTCGTCGTGTCCGTCAGGGCGATGGGGGTCGCCCGAGGCGCGGCGGCCCGGCCGGTCGCCGTCGCGGCCGCCGTGGCGGAGGCCCTCGTGGTCGTCCTGGCCGCGATCCCGCTGCCGTGGGCGGGGACGGCGGCGTTCGTGCTGGCGGCCGGGTTGCTGGCCTGCCTCACGGTCGCCGTCGTGCGCGTCGTCCGGCGCGGGGCCGCCGTGTCGTGCCGCTGTTTCGGCGCCTCGACCACGCCCATGGGGGTGCAGCACGTGGTGCGCAACCTCGTTCTCCTCGCGGTCGCCCTGCTCGGGCTGGCCGGCGCGTCGGCCCCCCAGCCCGCCGACCTCGCGCTCGCCGCCGTCGTCGGCGTCTTCGGCGCCATCGCCGGGCTGCTCATGTCCCGCTGGGACGACCTCACCGCCCTGCTGCGCGGCTGACCGGGGTCAGAGGCGCAGCATGCTCACGAACTCGCCGACGCGGGCCGGACGGACGGCCGGGTAGCGGTCGTCGTCCGGCGGGTTCAGCTTGCCCTGTCTCAGGGTACTGAAGGGCGACGTACTCCCTGGGTGGGTGGCCGTCGCCGGCCGCCGCCTGATCTCGGCCGCCAGGGCGTCCCGACCTCAACCCTGGAGACGCATGAGCGCCACCATCCTGCCGCCGCGCGCCCGAACACGACGATCTCCGCTCCCGGGAACACGATCTTCCCGGAAACCGGTCGACCTGCGCAGATCAGCTTGGTTCAGAGCTGGGGACACGTTCGTGAAGCCGACCTGCAGCTTGCGGACGTCGACCGGTGGCAGCACACCGCGAGCGGCCAGGCCGAAGGCCAACGGGGAACATCGGCCAGCTGCAGAAAGTGGCGGCTCAGTGGCGCAGCCGGTGCGGGCACGGGCGCGGACGAGCGGATCCTCCGCGCTGGCTGCGTAGGGCGTTCTCATCAGGGTTGCCCGGCCCGCCATGTCGGCTGTAGGAGTTGCGCGTACTCATCCGTCGCAGGAGCAGGCGCTGGTGGCGGCGTGGGTACAGGGCCTGACGCGGGTGCACTGCGCGCGGGCGCACGGGAAGGCGACAGCAGCGATTCACACCCTTTCAGCCACTAGGCGGGCCGCCGGCCTACCCATATTTTGAGCGACATGAAGCAGCGTGGGGACGAAACACCCAGCACACGCCCCACGACCGAGCAACGCTGCATCGCAACAGTGTGTCTGATCTTCGCGGCAGCAGTGACCGTCGAGGGACTGCTGATGATCGCTGGAGTGATCCACGGAATCAACGGTGCGGGCGAGGACCTCTCCACCCCTTGGAATGTGCTGATGGGGCTCTTCACCGCGGCTCTCGGAATCTTTGCCACCATCAGCCTGGTGGACGACCTCCGGGCCGGCAACTGGCAAGAGCCGTCCTCTTCGGGCGAGAACAACGGGGCCGACGAGGGCGACGATCCGGCAATAGACCTCGACGATGTCGATGACGGCTGGTGAACGCCCACAGCGATGAACGCCGAGCCGCCCAGCGGGCCGGCAAGCGGCGCCCGTCATACATCGGCCGCCAACACTGCCTTGGGGAACTGCTTGAGCGGCTCCACCTTCGCCGGCTGCCACCGATCCCCGGCAGTCGGCCCGAACCGACGCGGTCACGCTGTGACGTAAGGTCCGCCCTGAGCAGGCCGCGCCAGGATGGAGTGGGTTTCAGTAGGCCGGGTCAGGCCAGGATCTGGCGGAGTTCGTGGGCGAATGCGGTTGGGTGGGTGACGAAGCCTGAATGCCCACCCGGGACCATGATCGGCTTGACGCCCAGTCGTTCGGCCAGCGCCAGTGCCGTGTCGTGGGGCAGTTGCCCGCGCGACTGCTCACCGACTGCCACCACGACGTGGATCGAGGGGTCCACGACGGGCTTGTACGACATGTACGGCAGTGCCGCATGCCCGAAGAAGAACTCCAGGTTGGTCTGCATCCGGGCGAGCTTGGCCTGCATCTGCGCCATCGCTTGCGGCGACTCCGCGATTCCGCCGGGCGGGTCCGGGTCCCACTTGTCGAGACCGGCGCCGGCCGCGAAGAGCGCCATCGCCGCCTCCACCCCGCCGCTTCGGTACGCCTCGTTCACCTCGTGGCCCAGCTTCCTGCGGGGATCGTCGGCGGGGAGGAGGGAGACGGCGGGCGGTTCGTGGGTGACCAGCGTACGTACCAGGTCGGGATGGCGGGCGGCGAGGGCCAGGGCGATCAGGCCGCCGCTGCTGTTGCCGAAGACGTGCGCCGGTCCGCCGCCGGCGGCTTTCAGGACCCAATGGGCGTCCTCCACCTGCGTCTCCATCGACACGTCCGGAGGCGGGCCGTCGGACCGGCTGCGGGAGATGCCGCGGCAGTCGTAGGAGACCACCGTGTAGCTGTCGGACAGCAGCGGCGTCATCCCGGTGAAGTCCCTGGCGTCGTCGGTGCCGCCGGCGATCAGCAGCAGTAACGGGCCCGCGCCGGTCACTTCGTAGTACAACTCCTTGCTCATGCCTCTTCCTCCGGTGATTCGAGGGCGGCCGCGATCGCGCGCCGCCATGGTTCGTCCCAGGTCAGCCGTCCCTGCCGCAGGTCCTCGACCACACCGCGGACCCACTCCAGTTCGGCGGTGAGCACCGCGCGGCGGTACTCCTCCTCCAGCAGGAACAGCCGTGGCACCTCACCGGAGGACTTCAGCGTCGACTCGACCTCCGCCAGGGCCCCGGCCAGCGCGTGAGCGCGTGTCTCCAGCTCCTTGCGCGCTGTTTCCGGTGGGAGCCCGACCAGTATCGAAACGGCCGCGACGAACTCCGGGAACTCGCCGCCCGTGGTGCGCAGCATCTCGCGCAGCCAGCGTTCGGCGGTTTCGCGCCCCAGGTCGGTGATGGCGTAGACGGTGCGGTCCGGGTGGCTCTCGGTGCTCTCCCGCTGCAGCACCTCCACCAGGCCGAGGCGGGTCAGCCGGTCGATGGTCTGGTACAGACTCGCCCGGCGCCTGACGTTCACGACACGGTCCTTGCCGTACCGCTCGATGAGCTTCTGCATGCGGTAGACGTGCATGGGTTCCTCGGTGAGCAGCCCCAGCACGATGAGTCCAAGGACGGAACGTTGCGCCATAGTCATACTCTAACTAGTCATATTATGGCTAAGAAGGTGACGGCGTACCGCTTGATGCTGATGGCGGCTGCCATGGTTGGCCTGCCGGATCGGCGGGTGATCGGGCTGGTTCCGGCGCAGTTCTTGCGCGCTTTGGCACTGGCATTGCGGCCGGGGGCGTCCCCGAACTCGGCGAGCACCCGGGCGCCGAGAACGACCCCACGACCGGGCTGGCTGAGGATGACCTCAGCGTCCGGCTGCCAGCCAAAATGCGCCTCGACCTCGTCTGCGAGGGTCTTGATCTCGGTGTTGAGTGTGGTGATGACCGCGACCAGGGCCCGGACCGTCGAGGCGTAGGCGGTGGCGACCAGGCCGGCCTGGCCCAGCTGCTGCGAGCGCAGCACCTTCTGGACGGCCTGGGCCGTCGTCCCCGGCGCCCGCCGCGAGCCCACCGTTGTCGGGGCTGAAGGCCAGGGAGGTTGTTCGGGCGTGCCACTCCCTGAGTCGCCTGCCGCTGGCCACGTCCCAGAGGCGCACCTCTGCCTTCGTCGCCTCGGCGAGCATGGTGCCGTCGGCGCTCACCGCGACCGACGTCGCCGCGTCGAGCGAGGAGATGACGCGCCGCGAAGCCGTCTCGGCCGCCCGTTCCTGACGGTCTACAGCAGCAGGTCACCGTCTTCGCGGGCGGTGGTGAGCACGCCGCCGCCGAAGGCGATCGCGGTGATCGCACCGCCCTTGCCTGCGAGGACGGGTTCAGTGGTCTTGCCGTCGGCTGTGTTCCACAGCCGGAGGGACCCGTCCCTGGTCCCGGGGGCGAGCAGGGCGCCGTGTCCGCCGATGCGCCCGTCTCCCTTCACGGCCGCCGGCCTCAGACGGGCGCGGTGACGGAGCGCAGCCAGGCGAGCTTGTCCGCGGTGTCGGTGCAGGGCAGCGGGTTGTACAGCACCATGGTCAGGTCGGGCCTGGCGGGCAGCCTCATCTGGCTGCTCTCGAAGGTCAGCGTGCCCACGACGGGATGGTCGACCTCGTTGATCCAGATTCCTGCCGCCTGGACGTCCTGTCGTGCCCACAGCCGGGCGAACTCGGGACTGGTCGCCTCCAGTGCGCGGACCACGTCGTGGATGTCGTGATCGCGGGGCTGCTCAGCCGCCGTGGCGCGGAAGGCCGCCACCACGGTCGGCGCCAGGTCCTGCCAGGCCCGCTCCCGGCGTCGGTACCGCGGGTCGTGGAAGAAGCCCACCAGGCAGTTGCGCTCGGCCTGCGCCAGGTCCAGCGCGAGCCTGGCCGACTCGTTCCAGGCCACGTGGTTCCAGGAGGCGTCCAGCATGGTCGCCGGCTTGGGGTCCCAGGCTTCGATCAGTCGTTGCAGTCCTTCGCAGTAGGCGTGCGGGTGTCCGGCCGGAGACGGCGGATTGTGCCCGGCCAGTGTGTACAGGTGCCGCCGTTCGACCTCGTCCAGTTGCAGGACCCGCGCCACCGCGTCCAGCACCTGCGCGGAGACGTTGATGTCGCGTCCCTGCTCCAGCCACTGGTACCACCCCGGGCTCACCCCGGCCAGCACCGCGACTTCCTCACGGCGCAGCCCCGGCGTGCGCCGGCGCCCGCCCGCCGGCAGGCCGGCGGAGGCAGGGCTGACGCGGGCACGTCTGCTCACCAGGAAGTCACGCAGGTCCCGGCGACGTTCCTCTCCCGACCTCACCGCGCACCGCTTCGACTGGTGGTGCCACCACCGGTGTCACCACGCTCTCCCCGCGCGGACCGGTGATGGCCGAGCGTGGACGTCATGACGATCGACCCCTTGTCCAGGGACGCCGAGGCCGGTGCCGGAACCTCCTCCGGGGAGCACGGCGCTCGGTTCACCACGCGTGCCAAACTCATCCTTGCCATCCTGTGTGCCGCGCAATTCATTATTTCTTTGGATTTTTCGATTCTAAATGTGGCCTTGCCCGATCTCGGCAGGGAGCTCGGGATGGAACAGGCCGACCTGCAATGGGCGATCACCGCCTTCGCGCTGCCCTCGGGCGGCTGCCTGTTGCTGTTCGGCCGCATGGCGGACCTGTACGGCAGGCGCAGGCTCTTCCTGGGCGGCGTCCTGCTGTTCACCGTGGCCTCCGTGGTGGCCGCACTCGCGTGGAACCCGGGGGTGTTCGTCGCGGGGCGGGTCCTGCAGGGGCTGGGGGCCGCCGCCGTCATTCCCACCGGCATGTCGCTGCTGACGACGACCTTTGCCGAAGGGCCGCAGCGCAACCGGGCGCTCGGCGCCAGCGGGTCGGTGCTCTCGCTCGGATTCACCGTCGGCATGCTGGTCGGCGGCACCATGACCGACACGCTGGGTTGGCGTTCGACGATGGCGCTGCTGGCCGTCGCGGGCGGCGTCCTCGCCGTGGCGGCGCCCGGACTGCTGAGCGAGAGCCGGGGCGCCCGCTCTCCCCGGCTGGATCTGCCCGGAGCCGCCACAGTCAGCGGCGGCCTGGTCTGCCTCATCTTCGCCCTGTCGGCGGCGGGAGCGGTGAGGGTGGTGGCCATGGCGGCGGCCGTGCTGTTGCTGGGCGGGTTCGTGGTCATCGAGTCGCGAGCCGCGCAGCCGCTGGTTTCGCTGACGATGTTGCGCAGGCCCACGGTCGCCTTCGGCAGCCTGGGCGGCCTGATCACCTTCTCCATGATGAGCTCGTTCATCTTCCTGCTGACTCTCTACCTGCAGGACGTCGTGGCGCTGTCACCCCTGTGGACAGGTCTGTTCTTCGGCGGCCAGGGCGTCGTCCTGGCCGTGACGGGCATGGTCTCCTCCTCGGTGATCCGGGTGCTGGGCGCGGGGCGGACGCTGGTCGCGGGGCTGGCCCTGCAGGGTGTCTGCACCGCCGCGATGACCGTGACCGAGGGTGCCTGGCCGGCCTTGGCCGTGATCTGCCTGGCCTCCGTGGGCCACATGTCGGTCGTGGTCTCCTACGGCGTCACCGTGACGTCCGGGCTGCCCGACACGGCTCAAGGGGTCGCGACCGGGCTGGTGACGAGCGCCCAGCAGATCGGCATCACCGTCGGCACCCCGATCCTCAGCGCCATCTGCATGGCGCAGGTGTCCGCCCTCCAGGCCGCCGGTCAGGCCGCGGCCCCGGCTCTGCTGAGCGGTGTCCGGCTGGCCGCCGCCGTGGACGCCGGCGTGGTGCTGGTCGTCTCGCTCCTGATCGGGTACGCCCTGCTCCGCACCACCTCCCGCCGGCCACGAAGGACGCGCGCGTGAAAGGCCCGCACCCCGCCGGTCAGGCCACGCCGGTCACGCCGGGCGACCCTACGGGAGGGCACGGTCGGCGTCGGGGATCCAGTGCCGCCCGTCCGACGGGTCCGGCGGGCGCACGCGTGGGAGCCGGCCGAGCAGCGTACGGAGCAGCGGGTGCGGGTTGCGGCGGTGCCAGACCACCCACCACGGCAGGAGGGGGACCGGGTCCACGATGGGGATGCGGCGCAGCCCGCTCCCCGTCGCGCCGATGCTCCACTCCCCCAGGCCGACGGCGCTCTTCTCGCGCAGGAACTGCTGGACCAGGTGCCCCTGGCCGATGGCGGGCTCGGTGAAGCGCAAGGGGACGCCGAGACGGTCGGCGAGGCGTCTCAGGTAGGCGCGCCATTCGGCGGCGCCCGCCGGGTCGGGCATGGCGATGCCGCCCGCCCGCAGGTCGGCGGGCCGCAGCTCTCTCAGGTGCGCGAGCGCGTGATCCTCCGGGACGAACGCGGCCAGGGGCTCCAGGTGGACCAGCCGCTGGGCCAGCTCTTCCGGCCACGGCAGGTCGCGCGCCCGTCCGAAGGCTGCGTCGATCTCCTGGCGGCGCAGCGCCGGCAGCGCCACCGCGAGCCCCTGCCGCATGCTCACCTCCACGCGCAGCCGCGGGTCGCGCTCGCTCGCCTCCCTGACCATGCGCAGGGGCGTGAAGCGCTCGTCGTAGACGTCCACGCGGACGGGGCTGTCCACCACGCGGACCGCCCCCACGGCCTCGTCGAACGCCGCCACCGCCGCCACGGCCAGGGGCAGGAACCGCCTTCCGGCGGCGGTCAGCTCGATGGACCGGGTGGTCCGATCGAACAGCGGCGTGCCGAGGGCGTCCTCCAGCCTGCGGACGCGTTTCGACAACGCCTGCTGGGTGATGAACATGCGCGCTGCGGCCCTGCCGAAGTGCAGTTCTTCGGCGGTCGCGATGAAGGCGCGTACGCCGGAAACGTCTGCTTCCACGCCCAGACCCTGCATCGACAACCATCGGTTGTCAATCCGCGGTCCCATGGATGTTGGACAGTGCCATGAGCGGACCGGTTACCTGTTCCCTGACATCCGTGCTGATGAGAGGGGGTCCCGCGATGGAGGTCGTGGAGGTCGACCGGCGCCTGCACCTGCTGCGGCTGACGTTCGGGCAGGCGTACCTGTGGAACGACGACGGTGTGCTCACCCTGGTGGACACGGGCATCGCCACCTCGGCCGGGGAGATCGCCGAGGCGATCGGCCGGCTCGGGCTGCGCACCGACGCCGTACGGCGGGTCGTCCTCACCCACTACCACGAGGACCACTGCGGCAGTGCGGCGGACGTGACGGCGTGGGGCGAGGTCACGGTGATGGCCCATCGCCTGGAGGCCCCGATGATCCGAGGGGACGCGCCCGCCCCGCCGCCGAACTTCACCGACGAGGAGCGGGCCCTGCATCGCAGTCTGGGCGCCCACCTGCTGCCGCCCGCGCCGCCGTGCCGGGTGGACCGCGAGCTTGAGGACGGCGACGTGATCGCCTTCGGGGGCGGGGCCCGCGTGATCGCCACCCCCGGGCACACCGCCGGCAGCATCGCCCTCCACCTGCCGGAGCACGGAGTCCTCTTCACGGGCGACACCGTGGCGCACGTGTCCGGGCTGGTCATGCCCGGAGTGTTCAACATGGACCGTGACGAGATGCTCCGCTCGTTCCGGCGGCTGGCCGAACTGGACATCCGGACGGCCTGCGTGGGCCACGGCGACCCCGTCACGGACGCCGGCGACGCCCTCCGGAAGGCAGCCGCCGACATCCCGCCTGACCCGCCGCCGGCGCGGCGGCCATGCCCTCGGAGCCGCTACGCCGCCGGTGACCACTCAAAGTGACCACCATGGGCAGCGCAGGCTCATCGTGGACACCGACCCGCAGGCAGCGACCGCGATCTCGGCGGTCACCGTTCCCCGTCGTGTCGGTCCAGTCGAAGCAGAGGGCTCCGGGCGGTGCGCCGCCGTCCCGCAGGCGTGCGTAGGTGGATTCCGCGTCCGTGGGAGACACCCGTTCGGAGATCATTCCGGCGGTACGGAACGCGCCGGAGGCCGCGATGCCCTCGCACGACGGCAGGACCACCTCCCCCACCAGCGCGGACACCTTCCGGATCCTGGCCGGCAGCAAGCATCCCGCCGCGGCCTTCGAGTTCCTGAAGTACCTGGTCGGCCCGGCCTCGCAGGAACTGCTCTCCGCGTACGACGCGATGCCCGCCCGTACCGCCGACCAGGAGACCTTCTTCGCCGAGCCGGCCGGGCAGTTCACCAACAAGGTCGACTGGCAGGTCGTCAAGAGGGCCCGAGCTCCAGCCGCTGCAGGTAGGTCTGGCCGTCTTCAACGGCCTGCACTCGACGAAACCGGCCTACATCCAGGCCGGGGCCATGATGACGATCGCCGTCCCGGTGATCCTTTTCGTCTGTTTCCAGCGCACGTTCGTGCGCGGCATCATGAGCACCGGGGTGGAGAAATGACACCGGCGGCCGTGCTCGCCGTCTCAAGAAGAGGTGTCGCGGCGGCTTCCGCCGGTCCAGGCGCGGGAGTGTGACGCTCCGAGGCCGTCCGGCGGGATCGACCGGAGTTGCGGGATCCAGGCCGCGCCCTCGCGCAGGGCCCGGACGAGGTCCCCTACGACGCACGTCAGGACGGGGACAGGCACTGAACACCGGCCCTGCGTCAGCATCACCGTGGCGATGGCGGGGTCGAAGTCACGGTTGCGCGGGTCCGTGCCGGAGGGGCCTTGTTGACGCGCGTTCTCCCGGTTCACGGCGGCGCTCGCCGGCCATCCCGGGCCGGCACCCGCCGATCGGGCTCGCCGGAGCGGGCCGGGCGGCGAGGGCTACGGGCGCTCGGGCGTCCCCAGCAGGCCGCGGTTGTACGCCTCCGCCACCGCGGACGCGCGGTCGTTGACGTCGAGTTTCGCGTAGATGTTGAGCAGGTGCGTCTTGACCGTGGCCTCGGTGATGAACAGCCGGACGGCGGCCTTGCGGTTGCTGTGGCCGGCCGCGACCAGCCGTAGCACCTCCAGTTCGCGCCGGCTCAACGGCCCGGTCGAGGGGGCCGGGGTGCGGAGCCGGCTCACCAGGCGGGCGGCCACCGACGGCGAGAGCGCGACCTCGCCGCGCGCGGCCGAGCGTACGGCACGGACGAGCTCCTCGCGCGGCGCGTCCTTGAGCAGGTAACCGGTGGCGCCCGCCTCGATCGCGGGCAGCACGTGGCTGTCGGTGTCGTACGTCGTCAGCACCAGCACCCGGGCCGGCACGCCGCGCCTGGCCAGCTCGCCGATCGCGGTGACGCCGTCCATGCCCGCCATCCGCAGGTCCATCAGGATCACGTCCGGCGCGAGGGCCTCGGCCAGCCGGACAGCCTCGGCTCCGTCCGACGCCTCCCCCACCACGATGAACTCGGGATCGCGGGCGAACATGCTGCTGAGCCCGTCACGCACGACGGGGTGGTCGTCGACCACGAGCAGCCTGATGGCGTCACTCATGTGCCTGCCTCCGGCGTGTCCGCGGGCAGACAGGCCGAGATCCCGGTCCCGCCGCCCACCTCTGATTCGATTCGCAACGCGCCCGACAGCGCCTCGATCCGCTGCCGCATCGCCACCAGCCCGAAGCCCCCGTCGTGACCGGCGCGCACGTCCGGGTCGAAGCCGGGGCCGTCGTCGCGGACGTCGAGCACCACCTGCCGATCCATGTAGGAGAGGGTGAGGCCGACGCGGGTGGCGGTGGACGCGTGCTTGAAGACGTTGGCCAGCGCCTCCTGCGCGACCCGTAACAGGGCGACCTCGGCCTGCGGGGGCATCGTCCGGGTCTCGCCGGTGACGGCCACCTGGACCGGAAGGCCGTGGCGTGCCGACCACTTGGCCGCGACCTCGCTGACGGCGTCGGCCAGACGGCCGGACTCCAGGGGTTCGGGGCGCAGCTCATTCACCGAGCGCCGCGCCTCGGTGAGGCTCTCCCGGGCCAGCGCGGTCGCCGCCGCGTGGTGCCGCCGCCACGCGGCGGGGTCGTCGGCCGCCTGCTCGGCCGCCTGCAACTGCGTGACGATGCCGGTCAGGCCCTGGGCCAGGATGTCGTGGATCTCCCGCGCCATCCGGGCCCGCTCGTCCAGGACGCCGGTCTCGTGAGCCTGCTCGACCAGCCGTTCCTGGAGTGCCGCGTTCTCGGCCAGGGCCGCGGCCAGCCGGGCGTTGGCCTCCCTGCTCTCGCGCAGCGCCGTCTCCCGTGCCGCGTAGTAGCGTGCGCCGACCTCGCTGAGCCAGGCCAGCAGGCACATCGGCACGACGTTGACGGCCAGCACCCCCAGATACTCCAGCAGGCCCATCCAGGTGCCGACGTCCAGGCCGGCCGACTGCGCCGTGCCCGCCACCACCGCGACGCCCGCGATGAAGTACAGCTCACGCGGCCAGCCGATGATCCGGAAGGCGTAGAAGTACAGCGCGGGCGTGTAGACGCCGAACCACGGATCGCGTACGACCATGACCAGCCCGAACAGGATCAGGCCCGCGATGAACACGCTCATCACGCCGACTCGCCCGCGCCACTGCGGGTGCAGCGTGAAGAGCACGAGCTTCCACACCGCGGCTGCCGCGCAGAGCGCGAGGTCGAGGGCGAGCGAGCCCGGCTGGTCGTGCTTGACGACGATCGTCAGGGCGGCCATGACGGCCAGCAGCACGTACGGAACCACGGTGATCATGGGAAGGAGCCGTCGCTCCCAGCCCGCCGGCGCGGCCATCCGCCAATTGTCCATCGCTCACCTGCTCCCAGAACAATCTAGCCGCCGCCGTCGAGACCCCCGCGCCGCTGGAAGCGCCGTCCGCCGCCGTCGAGACTCCCGCGCCGCTGGAAGCGCCGTCCGGCGCCCTCGGGTCGGCGCGCTCCTGCGCCGCCTCGTCGATCGACGCGCTCAGCGCCGGTCCGCCGGCCGCCGGTTGAGCTGGACGACCACGGGCAGCAGGAGCAGGCCGCAGACACCCTGCTCCAGCTTGAACCAGAGCGGGAACAGACCGGGCAACGCGATGATCACCACGATCGCGACGAGCATGATCGAGGTGACGATTCGCAGCCGCAGCAGCATCTTCCGCTCACCCCTGGCCGCCCGTACCGCGAAGAACCATGTGACCAGCGAAGCGACGGCGACGAGCGTGCCGCGGATCCACACCGAGTCGGGGACCATCGCCGCGTCGTTCCGGAACACGACCATCGTGACCAGCGTCAGCACGCTGACCAGGACGTACCCTCTGACCAGCCACACCACATTGCGCATCTCGACCATCTCCGTCCTCGGTGCTCACCGACGGGGTCCAGCGTCGCAACGCAGGCGCCCCGCGCGGATCGCCCGATCCTCCGAGTGGGCGGTGGATTCGGGTGACCGTTCAGGCGGTGGAGCCGATCAGCCGATCGGTGGAGCACGCCCGCACTGAGCGCCCGGCCCGGGCCGGGACGGCCGCCCCGGCCTGCGGCTGAGTCATTCCAGGCACGGCCGGCACCAGCGCCGGCAACGCGGCGGCCGAGTCCTTCAACGCTCGTCTGAAACGCGAGACGCTGCAGGGCGCCCTGCTGGCCCGAAGCCCGCACCACCCGCCTGGCCGTGTTCGGCTGGACCACCCGCTACACCCCGGTCCGACGGCACTCCCGCCCCCCTCTCGCCGGCGGGGCAGGAGGCGGGTGGCGGTGGCGCCGATGACGCGCGGGAGATGCGACGTCAGCTGAACTGCCACCAGTTCATGTTGAACAGGTAGCCGCTTCCGCCGGTGAACTTCAGGTACAGGTCGCGGGTGCCGGTCGCGCCGCTGACCGGACAGGACACGGTGGTCCAGGTCTGCCAGCCGCCCGTGCCCGGCACGGTGCAGGTCCCGGCCGACGGGCCGTTGACGCCGTCCAGGCGGAGTTCGAGCCTGCCGCCGCCGGCCGCCGAGGCGACCCGCGCGGTGAAGGTCCTGGCGCCGGCGCCGAACGCGACGCCCTTGACCTTGATGTAGTCGCCGTTCTCGATCCAGCCGACGTTCATCCCGCCTTCGCTGGAGGGCTCGGTCTCGACCCCGGACTCCCAGGCGATCGTCTCGGCCTCCTGGCGGACGTACGGGTTGAGGGTGCCCACCTGGGGCGCCCCGGACGCGGTCATGTTGATCGTCGGGATCGTGCCGCCGGAGCCGTAGGCGAACTTCTCCACGGCCACCGAACGGGTGAAGCCGCCGCCGCCCGGCAGTGCGCCGTTGTGGTAGAAGAAGTACGAGCCGCCCTGGTAGTCGACGATGCCCGCGTGGTTGGTGAAGCTGCCGCCCTGGGTGGGCATGATCGTCCCTCGGTAGGTCCAGGGCCCGGTGGGGCCGGGGGCCGTGGAGTAGGCGATGAACTCCGAGCAGCACTTGGCCGCGAACACGAGGTAGTACAGGCCGTTCCGCTTGTAGACCCAGGGCCCCTCCTCGAACAGCGTCGGGCGGTTGGCGTCACCCGTCCTGGTGCCGAATCCCGCCGTGGTGAGCGGGATCTGCGTCGCGCTTCCCGAGTACGACGTCATGTCGGCGTTCAGCTTCACGTACCAGAGGTGCGGATTGCCCCAGTAGAGGTAGGCCTGCCCGTCGTCGTCGATGAAGACCGTCGGGTCGATCTCGCCGTTCTCGATCAGCGGCCGTCCGAGTGCGTCCCTGAACGGCCCAGTCGGACTGTCGGAGACGGCCACCCCGATGGCCATCCGGCCGGTCGCCCGGTTGGTCGTGGGCACGTACCAGTAGAACAGGCCGTTCCGGTAGATGGTCTGTCCCGCCCAGGCGTCGGACTTCGCCCAGCTGAAGGTGGTCAGGCTCAGCGGGGATCCGTGGTCGGTCCAGTTCACCATGTCGGCGGAGGACCAGACCCGCCACTCCTTCATGGTGAACCAGGTCGAGCCGTCCTCGTCATGGCCGGTGTAGAGGTACACCCGTCCGTTGTGCACCAGCGGCGCCGGGTCCGCGGTGTAGACGGTCTGGATGATCGGATTGTCCGCCCTGGCCGGGTGGGCGGGCAGGAACGCCACGAGGCCGAGCAGGACCAGCACCCCTACGATTCCGCGTCCGGCTCTTGTAGTGGCCGGCAACCGTAATGCCATTCTCACGATCGCTCCCGGATGACGGGTCAGTTACGGGTCCAGCGCTGATTGGCGCCGCCGTTGCACGACCAGATGGTCAGCTTGGTGCCGTTGGCGGTGGCGTTGTTCGGCACGTCCAGGCACTTGTTCGCACCGACGGCGGTGATGGCGCCGTCGGCGTTGAAGCGCCACTGCTGATTGCTCTGGCCGTTGCAGTCCCAGATGATGACGTTGGTGCCGTCGGTGGTTCCACCGTCGTACACGTCCAGGCACTTGCCGCCGTAGACGCGCAGTTCGCCGCTCGCGGTGGGCGTCCACTGCTGGTTGGCCTGGCCGTGGCAGTCCCAGATCTGCGCCTGTGAGCCGTTGGCCTGCGAGGCGCCGGCGACGTCGAGGCACCTTCCCGAGCCCACTCCCTTGATCGCGACCGCGGTGGGCGGGACGATGCCGCCTCCCGTCACGACGTACATGGCCGCCCCGTGCCCGGGGACCTGCGCGCTGATCGTCCCCGGCGAGGAGGACGTCGCGTGCGCCCACAGGTCACGCACGGAGTAGGAGGACGCCGAGCCCAGCCCCAGGGCCGCGGCGGTGGTGGAGACGGTCGCGGTCGAGGTGCCCCGGTTGAGCAGGACGACCGCGACCGAGCCGTTCTTCATCGGCTTGCGCCAGACCTCCAGGTTGCCGTTGTCGCTGATCTTGTGGCCCTGCCGGCCACCCCAGTCCTGGTTGACCGCGATGACCTCGGTGTTGGTGAGGATGGTGCGCGTGTCGGCGCTCATCGTGCGCAGGTCGTTGCCGGCGATGAGGGGCGCGTTCAGCAGTGACCACAGGCTGAAGTGCGCGCGCCCCTCGGTGCCCGTCACCGAACCGACGCCGACCTCCAGCATGTCCGGGTCGTTCCAGCCCCCCGGGCCCGAGTACGACTCCAGCCCGACCTGCTGGTCCAGGATGCCCATGATGGAGCTCCAGTTGGCCGCGATGTCGCCGGTGTCACGCCAGGAGTTGCCCACCGGCGCCCCCCAGGTCCACACGTTCTCCTGACCCCAGTTGCACAGGCTGTACACGATCGGGCGGCCGGTGGCGGCCAGCGCGTCCCGCATGGCCGTGTACCGCTGCTGCCCGTTCATGCCACGGTGGTCGCCGCAGTTGTCGTATTTCAGATAGTCGATCCCCCACGACGCCCACAGGGCCGCGTCCCGCCGCTCGTAGCCCAGGCTGGCCGGGTAGCCCGCGCACGTCGTGGTGCCCGCCGAGGAGTAGATGCCGAGCTTGAGCCCCTTGGAGTGCACGTAGTCGGCCAGGGCCTTGATGCCGTTGGGGAACTTCTGCGGATCCGGCACCAGGTCTCCGCTCGCGTTCCGGCTCTTGGTGGACCAGCAGTCGTCGATGTTGACGTAGGTGTAGCCCGCCGCCGCCATGCCACTGGAGACCATGGCGTCGGCCGTCTGGCGGATGAGGCCGTCGTTGACGTTGCAGCCGAAGCTGTTCCAGTCGTTCCAGCCCATCTGCGGGGTACGGGCGAGGCCGTTCTCCAGCGCGACGGCCGGGGACGTCGCACCGCCGATCGCGACGAGGGAGCCGGCTGCCAGCAACGCGGCCGTCGTCAGGCCCAGAATTCTACGCATTTCGCTTCTCCACCTCCTGGGTGTCGTCATGAGCCGGCGCGGGCCCAGCGCTGGTTGGCGGCGCCGCTGCAGGACCAGATCTGCAGCTTGACGCCGTTGGCGGTGCTGTTGCTCGGCACGTCCAGGCACTTGTTCGCACCGACGGCGGTGATGGAGCCGTCGGCGTTGAAGCGCCACTGCTGATTGCTCTGGCCGCCGCAGTCCCAGATGATCACGCCGGCGCCGTCGGCGGTGCTCCGGTTGGCCACGTCCAGGCACTTGCCGCCGTACACGCGCAGCTCACCGGAGGCGGTGGACGTCCACTGCTGGTTGGGCTGCCCGTGGCAGTCCCAGATCTGCGCCTGGGCGCCGTTGGTCTGGGAGGCGCCCGCGACGTCGAGACACCTGCCCGACCCCGCGTTCTTGACCTGACCGCCGGGCGCCGGGCCAGGCGAGGTGCCGTCGAGCCCGAGGAAGGAGAGGGCGTGGGGGAACATGCCCGTCAACGGCAGGGAGTGGCCGTCCCCCGCGAAGCTGAGCCCCTCGACCCGCGGCTGGGCACCGGTGCCGCCGTACCGGGTGCGGGTGACGCCCGAGCGCGGGCTGTCGGTGTACGCAGGGGTCTGGCTCACCCCGTTCAGGCCGGACCACTGCTTGATCTCCTCGCCGAAGTTGGCGTAGGCCAGTGTGGTGTCGACGGTGCCGTGCCAGAGCTGCATGCGCGGGTAGGCGCCGGTGTAGCCGGGGAACATGGCGCGGGCCTGGTCGCCCCACTGCTGGGCGGTCTTGACGATCCGGCCGCCGGAGCACTCGCTGTTCCACAAGGACCCGTTGGCGGTGGCGAAGCATCCGGCCGGGACGCCGGAGAACGCCGCGGCGGCCGAGAACACGTCGGGGTACTGCGCGGCGAGTACGTTGGTCATCATCGCGCCCGAGGAGAAGCCGCTGACCACGATCTTGGCGGGGTCCACATTGTGGCGCTGCCGGGCATAGCCGACCATCGACATGATCCCGGTGGAGTCCCCGCCGCCGTCACGTCTCAGCGCGGCCGGAGTGGACACGTCGAAGCACTGGCCGCTGCGGGTGGCCTCCGGGACCACGATGATGTATCCGTACCGGTCGGCGGCGGTGACGTAGTCGTGCCCGACGCCGTTGAACACCCCGGCGGCCGAGCCGGTGCAGTAGTGCACCATGACCAGCAGCGCCGGCCTCGCCGCCACCCGATCCGGGACATAGATGTACATGTTCAGGTTGGTCGGGTTGTTGCCGAAGCCGGTCACCCGGGTCAGCGACGCGGCCGCGGCGGGGCTGACGCCCAGCAGCACGGCGGCGGCCATCAGGAGGACGGCGGCGGTCGCGAGTGCGGCACGCGATGCCCGGGTCGTCGCGGGGCCGCGGTCGGCGCGGCGGGCCAGGGGCATCACGTCCAGGTCCACTTCTGGTTGGTGCCGCCATGACAGGTGTAGAGCTGGAGCCCGGTGCCGTTGCCGGTGCCTGCGCCGACGGCGTCGAGGCACAGCCCGGACTGGACGCCGGTGACGGTGCCGTCGGAGTTGACGCGCCACTTCTGGTTGTCGCCGCCCCAGCAGGAGTAGATCTGGATCCTGGCGCCGTTTCCGGTGCCTCCGGCGTCCAGGCATTTGTCGCCGTACACCCTCAGCTCTCCGGCCGAGGTCCGCGTCCACTGCTGGTTGGTGCGGCCGTTGCAGTCCCACAGCTGTACGGCGGTGCCGTCGGCGGTGGCGGAGCCCGGGACGTCCACGCAGCGGCCGGAGGCCACTCCCCTGATCTGACCTGCGGGTGGCGGGGTCGGCGTCGTGGTGGACGAGCCGCCGTCCAGGCCGAAGAAGTGGATGGCGTACGCCGCCATCCCCGGGTGGGGCAGGTCGTGTCCGGCGCCGGTGACGGTGTACGCCTCGACCTGCCCGGAGCCGAACACCCGCCGGGTCCAGCCGGGCTGCGGGCTGTCGGTGGAGGCGGGGGTCTGGCTCAGGCCGTGCACGTCGGTCCACTGGTCGACCTCCTCCTGCAACATGGTGTACGGCAGGACGGAGTCGGCGGTGCCGTGCCAGGCCATCACGCGCGGCCGGGGCCCGGTGTAGCCGGGGTAGGCGTTCCTGGCCAGGTCGCCCCACTGCCGCGGCGTCTTGTCCCCGCATCCGGCGGGCCCGAGGCAGCCGTAGGGGACGCCCGAGAACGGCGCTCCCGCCTTGAACACGTCGGGGTAGGTGGCGAGCAGGTTGCCGGTCTCCATCGCCCCGGAGGAGAAACCGGTCGCGAACACCCGCTGCGGGTCGCCCCCGTAGCGTTGCAGCACGTAGTCGGTCATGGAGACGATCGACACCGGGTCGCTGCCGCCGCCGTGCCGCAGGGCCTCGTTCGACCAGACGTCGAAGCAGTTCGACAGGCCGTTGGCGCTCTTGTTCGCCTGCGGGTAGATGACGATGAAGCCGTACCGGTCGGCCAGCGAGGCGAACTCGGTGCCCTGGTGGAAGCCGGGAGCCCAGCCGTTGCAGCCGTGCATCGCCACCAGGACGCCCGGCCTGGCCGCCACCCTGTCGGGGACGTAGAGGTACATCCGCAGCCCGCCCGGGTTGGCCCCGAAGTTCGTCACCTCGGTCAGGACCGCGGCCGACGCCTGCGGCGCGCCCACCAGCAGCATGGACAGACCGGTGACCGCCGCCGTGATCACAGCCGCCAGAGCGGCTCCGATGCCCGCGCGCCTCGTGCTGCGCGATTCGCCTGGCTTCATGCATCCACCTCTCGTATGTTAGCGCTAACAAAGCGCTCACCGGTCGAGCTCTTCCGGGCCGATGGAAGGGACGGAGGGAGCAAATACGAGCCGTAAAGGCGCTGTCAAGAGCGCCGTGGCGCGCGGCGGCCGGAGGAGGCGGCCGCCGAGCGCGCTCACCTTGACTTATCGAGGCGGGCCGGCGAGAGCGTCGCCGTGAAACTTTCATCAGCCTCCCGCGACAGCAGCTGACGAAACTCTCCGGACGCCAAGTTGCACGTTGCACCTGCGGAATCGAGACGAACGGCACGGGTGCGGGGCCGGAGGCGTCCTGGCCGGCGCTGTCAGGCGCAGTTCACGGGCGGTGACGAGGGCAGGGAGATCGGCTGCTGCCGCCGGTACGCCTCCAGGTCGACGAGGTTGCCGTTGATCGCGTTGCGTCTCTGGAGCTCCGCCCAGTACGCCGGATCGAGGAAGATCGCGGGGTTCCACAGCGGCTGCGTCAGGTCCTTCAGCTGCCCCAGGTACAGGACGGCGTCGGCCAGCTTCCCCAGCGGGAAGCCGCACAGCCGGGGCGCGTCCATGAACTGTCCCGCGTCGGCCGACTCCAGCCAGTTGCCGGAGCACGCGATCACCGTACGCCGTGGGCAGGCCGCCAGGCGGGGATGGCTGCCGGCCACGATCACGTACACGCGCCGGCCGGTCTGCTCCTCGATCAGCGGGACCGCGTGGTCGGCGTTCTGGCCCCGCTCCGGCGAGTGCGTCACGTGCCCGCTGCCGTAGCAGATCAGCGCCCGGCGGTTCCTGGCGAGCACCTCCCGCCGCACCAGGGACGCCATGTGGGTGTCACGCTGGGCGAGGAAGCCGTCCACCTGGTCCTGGGTGGTGATGCGTGACCAGTCGATGGGCGGGTCCCCGAGGAGCACCCGGATCCTCCGCGCGGCGGGCAGCGTCCAGTTGACGGCGCGGACCGTACGGAAGAACTGCTCACGGATCGGCTGGTCGCCGGTGCCCCCGGGCGATTGCGTGGTGTTCCGCCAGACCTGCCGCAACACGTGGTCCTCGACCGCCGCGCCGGCGACGAACCGGTCGATGACCGGCTGGTAGAGCGCGTTGCCGAATTCGACGACGATGTCGTCGACCACGTCCGGCAGCCGCGGGTCCGTGAGCAGCATCTGCTGCGCGTCACCGTGTTCCTGCTGCCCGTGCGACTCGCCGACGGCGACGAGCCGGTGGCGTTCGAAGGCCGACAGGACGGCCTGGGTGAGGCCCCGTGCGGACACCTCGCCCGTGCCCCTCGGGCGGGCCTTCAAGCCGGCCGTCGAGCCGGCCGTCGAGCCGGCCGTCGAGCCGGCCGTCAGCAGTCCGCCGGCTGCCGTACCGGCCCCGGTGACGGCGAGGAACCTGCGCCGGGTCAACCGCGGATCTGTCACGTCTCGTCCTTTCGAAGGGGAATCACGGACGGTTGTACGGCACGGCCGGTGTCGGCCGGGTGTCAGCCGCTGACACCCGCCCGACACCCGATCCCTGGCATCGTGTCCGGTGACGGACGCGGTGGACGGAACGGCGCCACCACCGGGGTGAGGAGGACGGTCGTGCGAGTGCTGGTCGTCGAGGACTTCGAGGTCCTGGCGCGGGCGATCGGGACCGGGTTGCGGCGCGAGGGCATGGCGGTGGACATCGTCCTCGACGGCGACGACGCTCTGGCCCGCCTGGCCGCCACCCGGTACGACGTGGTGGTGCTGGACCGCGATCTGCCGGGCACGCCCGGCGACGAGGTGTGCCGCGAGATCGCCGCCGGTGACGCGGGGTCGCGGGTGCTGATGCTCACCGCCGCGGGCACCGTACGGGACAGGGTCGAGGGTCTGGGGCTGGGCGCGGACGACTACCTGCCCAAGCCGTTCGACTTCGCCGAACTCGTGGCCCGCGTGCGCGCGCTGGGACGCCGCTCGGCGCCCGCCGTGCCGCCGATCCTCCGGGCGGAGGACCTGATCCTGGACCCGAGCAGGCGGGTGGCCTTTCGCGGCGCGCGGCGCCTGGAGCTGACCCCGAAGGAGTTCGCCCTGCTGGAGTGCCTGCTCGCCGCCGGTGACCGGGTGGTGTCCACGGAGGAGCTGCTGGAACGGGTCTGGGACGAGGCCGCCGACCCGTTCACCACGGCCGTCAAGACGACCGTGCGCCGGTTACGGGCCAAACTCGGCGAACCACCGGTGATCGGCACCGTCCGTGAGGGCGGCTACCGCATCGGGGTCCCGCGATGAACCTGACGGTGACCGGCCGCGCTCGGCGCCACTTGCGACGGCCGTCCCTGCGCGCGCAGCTCACGACGCTGTACGCCGGACTGGTTCTGGCCGTCGTCGTCCCGATGATGCTGGTCGCCGGATTCCTGTTCGGCAGGGACCAGGTCCGCCTCCGGGCGGGGGACGCCGCTCCACCGCCCGACAGCTCCGCCCAGCAGGTCGACGCCGTGCTCACGGTCACCGGGATCGTCGTCGTGGTCCTGACCGTGCCGGCCGCGTGGTGGCTGGCCGGACGCTTCCTCCGCCCGCTGCGCGCGATGACCGTGACCGCCCGGGAGATCTCGGCCACCAACCTCAACCGTCGGCTCGGCCTGCGCGGCCCGGACGACGAGCTCACCAGGCTGGGGCGCACCCTCGACGACCTGTTCGAGCGGCTGGACTCCTCGTTCGCGGCGCAGCGCCACTTCGTGGCCAACGCCTCCCACGAGCTGCGCACCCCGCTGGCCGGTCAGCGCGCCGTGCTCCAGGTCGCGCTCGCCGACCCCGAGGCGGGTGAGGCGAGCCTGCGGGCCGCGTGTGAGGAGGCACTCGCTCTCGGAGCGCGGCAGGAACGCCTGATCGGCGCTCTCCTCACGCTGGCCGAAGGAGAGAAGGGCATCGAGCACCGGGAGCCGGTCGACCTGGCCGAGGTCACCGAGCAGGTGGTGTCGTCGCGCCGCTCGGAGGCCGCCGGGCGAACGGTCACGGTTCGTACGTCGCTGGACCCCGCGCCCGTCAGCGGTGACCCCGACCTGATCGCCAGCATGATCGGCAATCTGGTCGACAACGCGCTCCACCACAACGTTCCCGACGGACACGTCACCATCGCCACCGGCCTCACCGGCGAGGGCGCCCGCCTGACGATCGGCAACACCGGCCCGCCCATCCGGCCGCAGGACCTGCGGCGGCTCTTCCAGCCGTTCCAGCGGCTCGGCGCCCCACGCACCCACACGACCGACGGTCACGGACTGGGCCTGGCGATCGTCCGGGCCGTCGCCCAGGCGCACGGCGCACGGCTGACGGCCCTTCCACGCGCCGATGGCGGCTTGGACGTGACGATCCTGTTCGGCTGATCCCGGTTCGGGGCGGACGAGGCCGACCACGCCGGCCGCCGCTTGGCGGCGGGTGGGCGTTGGGAGCAGGTCCGCGCTGACCCTGCACAGTGCGCCGGCGTACCAGCGGCCCCGCCAGGTCCAGTGCCTGGCACAGATCTCGCGCTCGTGGAGTTCGGCGACCGAACGATCCGCGAGACGGCGTCTTACCGGTCGGCGCTGGTCGCGGCGGAAATTCTCCCGATTGCGTATTCTCGATCACGCTACGATGGCCCCATGGCATTGCTCTACCAGGCAACGCTTCGGCCTACGAAGCTTGAGCTGCTGAGCGACTGGTTGCCCGGCCGCCCCTGGTACACCGGGTCGGCCGGCGAGACGCAGCAGACGGCCTCCTTCCGGTTCGATGACCCGGACGGCGCGGTCGGGATGGAGACGATCCTGGTACGGGCCGGTGACGGCCCGGTTCATCAGATGCCGCTCACCTACCGGGAGGCGCCGTTGCCCGGTGGCGACGCGTGGCTGCTGGGCACCGCCGAGCACTCGGTGCTGGGGATGCGCTGGGTTTATGACGCGGTCGGTGATCCTGTCTACGCTGCGGCACTGGCGAGGGCGATCATCTGCGGCACGGGCCAGGCCGAGAAACTGGTGCAGGTCGATGGCCGTTTGGTGCGTCGCGAGCCTGACATGAGCGTCCTCGGTGGTGGAGGTGAGGCAGCGGTGATGCCGGCCGTGGGAGAGATCGAGCGCGTCACCGAGGACGACCCGACGGTGATCGTGACAGATACGGTCGAGCTGGTCGTCGTCCGCCGGCTCGACGTCGGCGTCGAGCTCGCGGACGTGGTGCTACGTGGCGCCTGGCCAGGTCAGGAGACGCCGGTGCCACTGGCGTCCGCGAGACTTCGCTGACGTCTACGAGACCACCGGCTCAGGTCGCGATGCGAGCTCGGCCGAGCGGACAGGCCGTCGCGTATGTGCTCGTCACGCCGCATCGTACTGGTTCACGCTGGCACCCTGATTGAGGCTGGCGTTCTCGATGGCCAGCACCTTGCCCGATTGCTTGACGATCAGCCGGGCTCGCGGCGGGGAAAGGAGCACGGGAGAACGCCTCCTGGGGCTACCGGCGCGTCCACGGTCTGGGGAATCCTCGAAGCACACGGCATCGACCCGGCCCCCGAACGGCTCGGCACGTGCTCCCGCGAAGGCGGCCACGCTGCCTCGCCGCCTTCGGGATGGCGTCGGCCGATCGAATGCCGACCTGCGCTCCATCCGCCTTCGCCATCGCAGTCACCGGACATTCGCGCCCCACAGGCAGCCGATGCCGTGCGCGGGGAAGGCGGTCAGCCCTTGACGGTGAGGAGCGGGCGCAGCTCGGCCACTGGGTCCGCCACACCTCCCGCGTGCAGGCTCGACACCACGGGCCCGATGTCCTTGTACGCCCACGGAGCTTCCTGCTTGAGGTCGCGCCGCCAGGCCGCCATCACGTCCGCGCGGCGCGCCACGGTCGGATCGCGGTGGTCCAGCGGCGTGACCACGCGGAACTCCCGGAGGAACGCGTCGAGGTCGCGGTCGCCGGCCCGTGCGGTGGCGCCGCGCGGGACTCGCCGTCCGGCGCCGTGGCAGGCGCTGGCCAACGTGCGGGCGTTGCCGTGGCCCCGCAGCAGGTAGCTGGACGCCCCCATCGACCCGGGCACGATCACGGGCTCACCCCAGATCGCGTACGGGCCGCCGGTCAACTGCTCGTGACCACCCGCCGGCGTCGCGCCCTTGCGGTGGACGACGCGGTCCTCCTCCTGCCAGAACAGGTTGTGCGGCGCGTCGTAGACCAGGCGGGCCGTCATCCGACCGCATTCGGCGGCGAGCCCGGCACGCATGGTGAGGGCGAGGAAGAACCGATTGCCCGAGGCGAAGTTGGCGGCGTTGCCGAAGGCGTCCAGGTAGCGGCGCCGGGCGGCGGCCGTGCGCTCGTTCAGCAGGAACGGCAGGATCCGGTTGCGGGGTCGCGACAGCCCCGGCGGCCAGGTCTGGCGCAGCCGGTCCAGCGCCGTGGCGTTGGCCTGGTGTCCCAGCGCCAGTGAGCCGCTGTGCACCATCAGGACGACCGCGCCCGCCGTCAGGCCCCACGCGTACGCGGCGGCGGGATCGTGGACCCGTGCCACGTACTGCAGTTCGGCGAAGTGGTTGCCGCCGCCGATGCTGCCGATGAGGCTGTCGTGGCTGGCTGTCTCGGCGCCGCCCGCGCTGGTGATCCAGTCGGCGAACGCCTCGGCGGTACCGGTCGGGTGCGCCGGAGCGTGCATGCGATCCAGGCAGTCCTCGGTGTCGGTCGGCTGGTGACCTTGCCAGGGGGCGTCGCCGGTGTGCAGGAGCCCCGGGAGCCCGTCGCGCAGGAGTGCCTCGCGCTGGGCGGGAGTGAGGGCGATGCGGCGGCCGCCCTCGAAGAACAGGTGCCGCAGCCGCCGTTCCAGGGCGTCCAGGCGCGGCCGTACCTGCTCCACGGTGAGTGAGGTCACCTCCAGCCGCATGCCGCAGTTGACGTCGTTGCCGACCGCCTGCGGGAGCAGCGCGCCCTCGGTCTCGATGACCGTGCCGATCGGGATGCCCGCGCCCTTGTGGAAGTCAGGGGTGAGGACGAGGCGGACCAGGCGGGGCAGCGGACCGTCGTGGCCGGGTACGGCCTCGGCGAGGCGGTCGAGGGTGTCGGCGGTCTCCAGGACGGACAGCACTTCGTCGACGGCGGCCGGTTCGAGAGGCACACGTTCGTCGGCGCAGATGTCGACGGGGATGTCCCAAGGGTTCGGCAGGGTGAGCCACTGCTCGTCGCGGCGCAGGAGACGGCGGTCCTGACGGATGCGCATGATGGTGAAGTCCTTCGGGCTGCTGAAAAGCGATGCAAGGGGCGGGCGCGACCGAAAGCGCGCCGAAGAAGGCGACGGACCGGAGCCGCCGCCGCGGGCCTCGTGGTTCAGCAGCCGCGAGGTGAAGGCGTGCCCGACTGTAGTACGGCGCGCGCCGCCCCCACCACGGATTTACGCCTCCGCCGAGGAGGCGATGCCGGCGTGCCGGCGTCGTCCACCCGCCGTCAAGTCCACGGGTGAAGGCCCGGAGGACGGGAGCACGTCAACCTGAAGTGGGTCCTCTCCAACAACGCCTCTGATCGCGGAGACGTCACATCGTGTGGGTCGAAGGGATGGGTGGCAACGAGCCGGCCCGGCGCCGGCGCTGCCGCCACCGGGTCACGCGAGCTTGAGCAGCAGTTCGGTGAGCTCGGCCGGCATGGTGATCATGCAGTCGTGGCCCGTCGGCAGCTCCCACACCTGTGCGGGGCTGCCGTTGGGCTGCGTCGCCGGAACGGGCCGCCGCGTGACGCCCTCCGGCACGCCCGCGACGCAGTGGATGTGCGTCCGCGGGATCGCGTGCGTGGCGGGGTTGTCCAGCCGGACCGGCTGCTGGAGGCAGAGCGCCGGCTGGTCCGACAGCATCGCCCGCAGCCAGGCCACGTCCGCCGGGTCGGTGACCCCGAACAGGCCCAGGGGCGGCGGCAGCTCGGGCATCGGCGGGATCCGCCAGCCGGTCCCGGACTGCGCGGCGCGGTCGATGAGGGCCTGGGTGACGGGTTGCACGTCCGCCGCGCTCTCGCCGTCCTCCGGGACCATCGCGTCGAGGTAGACCAGGTGGGCGATGCGTTCCGGGACGCGGTTGGCGGCGGAGGAGATGACCAGCCCGGCGTAGCTGTGGCCGACCAGGATCACGTCGGTGAGGTCGTTCGCGGTGATCAGCTCGACGATGTCGCCGGCGTGGGTGTCCAGTCCCACCTCTGGGCCGAGCAGATGGGCCTTGTCGCCGTGGCCGGTCAGCGACGGCGCGGCCGCCTGATGCCCGGCCGAGGTCAGGAGCGGGACCACGCGCTCCCAGCATCGTCCGCTGTGCCAGGCTCCGTGTACCAGCACGTACGTTGACATGTGCGGCTCCTTGCTCATCAAAGGGGTGTTCGTTCCCGAGTGAGGTTTCCGCTCGTCCGCCGGCGCAGCCAGAGCCCTCGCGATCCTGGGGGTGAGGGGGCCAGGCACGCGCCGAGGTGCGCCATTACCGTGGGGCGCATGAGCGGCGAATCCAACCTTCTGGGCGAATACGTACGCGCCCGCCGGGAGCTCGTCACTCCTGAGCAGGCCGGCATCCCCTCCGTGGGCGTACGGCGGGTGCCGGGCCTGCGCCGGGAGGAGGTCGCGATGCTCGCCGGCATCAGCGCCGACTACTACCTGCGCCTGGAGCAGGGCCGCGACCGCAACCCGTCCGCGCAGGTGCTGGTGTCCCTCGCGCGCGTGCTGCGGCTCGACGACGACGCGACGGCCTATCTGCTGCGCCTCGGAGCGGGCGATCCCCGGCGGCGACGGCGGCGGCCCCGCAAGGAGAGCGTTCCCGCGGGCATCGCCAAGCTCGTCGCCGCGCTCGCGCTGCCCGCGTACGTGGAGGGCCGCTCCTTCGACGTCCTGGCCGCCAACGCCCCGGCGACCGCCCTGTCGCCGCGGCTCGTGGCGGGGCGCAACCGCCTGCGGGACGTGTTCCTCGACGCCGCCGAGCAGGCTCTCTACCCGGACTGGGAGAACGCCGCGCAGGGCATGGTCGCCGGCTTCCGCAAGTCCGTCGGCGCCGGCATCGACGACCCCCGGTTCGTCGAACTCGTCGGCGAGCTCTCCCTCGCCAGCCCGCTGTTCAGCAGGCTCTGGGCCCGCCACGACGTGAACACGTGCGAGGGCGCGCCCAAGCGCCTCGACCATCCCCAGGTCGGTGAGCTGTGGCTGAACCGGGAGAGGCTGGGCGTGAGCGGCGCGGCGGGCCAGACGCTCATCGTCCTGCACCCGGACCCCGGCACCGGCAGCGCCGAGAAGCTGGCGCTCCTCACCTCCGTCACGCTTTCCTCGTGAATCACCCAGGGGCTCGCCGACCGGCTCGGCCGCGCCTGTCGTGACTCAGGCGGAGGGGCGCAGGCGGCGCTCGGCCGGTGGGATCAGCAGCACCTCCAGCGCGCGGGCGCAGGCCCGCGCGTGCGCGGCGAACCAGTCGATCCGCGCGTCGCTGATGACCAACGGCGTGGAGCGCACGGCCAGCGCGTAGCGGACGTGGTTGTGCCGGTCGAGCACCGGCACCGCGACGGTGCGGACGCCGTCGCCCGACTCCCCGTCGTTGAGCGCGTACCCGGACTCGCGCACGCGGACCAGCTCCTCGCGCAGTTCGGCGTGGTCCACGATGGTGCGGCCGGTCAGCGCCGGCAGCGGGCCGAGCGCCGCCAGGTCGGCGCTGCCCTCCGGGTCCCAGGCCAGCAGCACCTTGCCCAGCGCCGTGGAGTGCAGGGGGCGGCGCAGCCCGGCGCCGCTGTCGGGGTTGAGCGAGCCGCCGCTCAGGATGACCGCGTGTCGGTCGTTGCGGACGGCCAGGTCCACGGTAGCGGAGGTGACGCGGGCCAGTTCGGCCAGTTCGGGGGCGATGCGGTGCAGGCCGCGCCGGTGGAAGGAGAGCTGCCCCAGCTCCGTGATGGACGGCCCCAGCCGGTAGCGGCCGGTGCGCGCCTCCTGCTCCAGGAAGCCCGTGGCGGCCAGCGTCCTGGCCAGGCGGTGGGTGGTCGAGGTGGACAGCCCCATCCTGCGCGCCAGGTCGGACAGACCGAGCGAGGCGTCACCGCCCCCGAAGCAGCCGAGCAGGCCGATCGCCCTGCGCACCGACTGGACGTTGTCGTCTGCTGCCATGCGGGAAACTCCGTCTTCCGAGTAGGGAGATCGGGGACCAGGTAGGAGCCGGCCCGGCCGAGAACGCTTCCCGCATCGCGGGACAATCTTTGCATTCCCTACCAATTTACAAGCAAACTCTGCCCATGACCACAGCCGCACTCGACGCCATCTGGTTCACCCGCTGTCCCGTCCCCACCGCCACAGGCATCGCGGCCGACCAGGGCTGGCTGGCGGGAGAGTTCGCCGGCGACGGGATCGAGGTCCGCTCGCTGCAGGACGACGACCCCGGCGTGCCCCGCGAGACCCACTACACCCACGCTCTGACCGGCCTGTTCCGCGAGGGCGGCAACGTGCCGGCGCTGTGGGCGCGCTCGCGCGGCGAGGCGACCAGGCTCATCGGGCTCACCTGGATCGAGGAGCGGCAGGTCGTGCTGGTGCGCGGCGGCACCGCCCTGGAGAGCCCCGAGCAGCTCAAGGGCCTGCGGCTGGCGGCGCCCCGGCATCGCATCGCCATCGACTTCTGGCGGGCCATGGCCCTGCGCGGCTTCCACGGCGCGCTCTCCCTGGCCGGGCTCGGGCTCGGTGACGCCGAACTGGTGGACGTCGAGGCCGAGCCGGGCGGCGGCCAGTGGGAGGCGGAGCTGGCCGCGCTGGCCGCCGGCCGGGTGGACGCGGTCTACGTCAAGGGCGCGCTCGCCGTCGAGGCCGCCCTGCGCCACGGCGCGGAGGTGGGCATCGACCTGGACGCCGTGCCGGACCGGCGCGCGCGGATCAACAACGGCACCCCCCGCCCGATCACCGTCCACCAGCGCCTGCTGGACGAGCATCCGCAGGTGGTCACGCGCTTCCTGGCCGTCCTGCTGCGCGCCGCGGACTGGGCCGCCGCGCACCCGTCCGAGGTGGCCAGGATCCTGGGCGCGGAGACCGGCGCCGGCGCGACCGGCGTGGCCGCGGCCTACCGCCCCGGCGCCTCGCTCCACCTCGACCTGTCCGCCGAACGCCTCGACCTGCTGGCCGAGCAGGAGCGCTTCCTGCGCGGCCACGGCTTCCTCGAATCACCCGTGGACGTCGCCGCCTGGGCCGACCACACCCCGCTCCAAGGAGTCACCCATGCGTAAGCTGCTGCTCGCCCTTCCGCTCGCCCTCCTGGCCACGGCCTGCGGCGGCCCGGACACCACCACCACCGCCGCCGGCCAGGAGCAGGTCGTCGTGCGCATCTCCGACCCCGGCAACAGCGGCTTCCTGGCCGTCGCCAAGAAGGACGGCAGCCTGGACGCGGCCCTGGCCAAGGTCAACGCCAAGGTCAAGTGGGCCGGTGACTTCTCCGTGTTCGCCCCGGCCGCCCAGGCCATCAACGCGGGCTCGCTCGACATCGCCACCGGCTCGATCACCTCCGGCGTCACCGCGCTGGCCGTCAAGCCCAGTTTCAAGATCTTCGCCACCGTCCCGCCCGACCTGGCCGGGGAGGGCATCGTGGTGAAGAAGGACTCGCCGATCAGGTCCGTGGCCGATCTGGCCGGGCGCAGCGTGGCCGTCGGGCACGGCGGCACCAGCGAGTACCTGCTGCTCAAGGCGTTGCATACGTTCGACGTGCCGGTCGAGAAGGTCAAGCGGGTCTATCTGCCGCCGCCGCAGACCGCGCCGGTCTTCGGCTCGGGCAAGGTGGACGCCTGGTCCACCTTCTCCACCTTCCTCATCCCCGCCGTCACCGATCTGGACGCGCGCGTCCTGGCCGACGGCGAGGCGATCAAGTCGGACAACTACGTGATCTACGTGGCCGCCAACAAGCTGCTGCAGGAGCATCCCGAGGTGGTCAAGGCGCTGTTCGCGTTCATCAAGGAGGGCAGCGCCAAGGAGATCGCCGATCCGGCGGCGTACCTGAACGTCTTCACCCAGACCGGCCCGCAGGCGGTGCAGGGCGAGCAGAAGGAGCTCGTGGCCGGCATCCAGAAGAAGGGCAGGCCCGTCCAGGCGGTCACCGCCGCCGAAATCACGAAATATCAAGACGTGGCGAGGTTCTTTCTCGACCAGAAGGTGCTCACCGCGCCGCTGGACGTCTCCCAGCACGTCGTGAACGTGAACACGCTCGGGAGCGCGCGGTCATGAGCGTGGCCACTCACGCGGAGGCCGGCGTCGAGGGGCTCGTCGCGCCCCAGCCGCCGCGCTCGTCCGGCCGCCACCCGGCCGTCACGCTGGCGCTGCGCGCCACCGGCCCGGTCCTGCTGCTCGCCGCCTGGTACGCGGCCACCGCCACCGGCGCCCTCACCCAGGACGTGCTCGCCGGCCCCCAGGACGTCGTCAACACCTTCGGCGAGCTGTGGGCCGACGGCCAGCTGCCCGAGGCGCTGCGCGTGTCGGTCACCAGGGCCGGGCTCGGCCTGCTGCTGGGCGCCTCCACGGGGCTGGCGCTGGGCGTCGTCTCCGGCTTCACCCGGCTCGGCGAGGAGCTCGTCGACTCCTCGATGCAGGCCCTGCGGGCCATCCCGTTCCTGGCGCTGACCTCGCTGTTCATCGTCTGGTTCGGGATCGAGGAGGCGTCCAAGATCCTGCTGATCGGGGTGGCCTGCACGTTCCCCATGTACATCAACGTCTCCAGCGGGGTGCGCAACGTGGACCGCAAGGTCGTCGAGGCGGCCCGCTCGTTCGGACTGGGCCGGCTGGCCGTCGCCCGCGAGGTCGTGCTGCCGGGCGCGCTGCCGTCGATCTTCGCCGGGCTGCGGTTGTCCACCACGCTCAGCGTGATCGCGCTCATCGCCGCCGAGGAGATCAACGTGACGGCCGGGCTCGGCTACCTCATGGCCCGGGCCACCGACTACCTGCGCACCGACATCCTCGCGCTGTGCGTGCTGCTGTACGCGGTGATCGGGCTCGCCGCCGACCTGGCCCTGCGGCTGGCCGAGCGGGTCACGATGCCCTGGCGCAGGGCGGTGACGATCCGATGAGCCTCGCCGTACGCACCCGGGGGCTGCGCAAGGTCTTCGGCGAGCGGGCCGTGCTCGACGGGGTGGACCTGGACGTGCGGCGCGGCGAGTTCCTGGCGCTGCTCGGCGCGAGCGGCACCGGCAAGACCACGCTCCTGCGCATCCTGGCCGGGCTGGACGCGGCCGGCGGCGGGAGTGTGCTGGTGCCGCCGGTGCGCACCGTCGTCTTCCAGGAGCCGCGGCTCGTCCCGTCCAAGCGCGCCCTCGCCAACGTGATCATCGGGCAGGGCCGCGCCGCCCGCGCCAAGGGCCTGGCGGCCCTGGCCGAGGTGGGGCTGAGCAGCCATGCCGACGCCTGGCCCGCGACGCTGTCCGGCGGCGAGGCCCAGCGGGTCGCGCTGGCCAGGGCCCTGGTACGCGAGCCGGAGCTGCTGCTGCTCGACGAGCCGTTCGCCGCGCTGGACGCCCTGACCCGGCTGCACATGCAGGACCTGATCGCCGAGCTGTGCGCCCGGCACCGCCCGGCCGTGGTGCTGGTCACGCATGACGTGGAGGAGGCGATCCTGCTCGCCGACCGGATCGCGGTGCTGCGCGCGGGCACGTTCGTCACGGATGTGCGGGTCGAGCTCGACCGGCCGCGCGACCGCACCGACCCCGACTTCGTCGAGTTGCGCCGCCGGCTCCTCGCCGACCTCGGCGTGGACGCCCACGCGGGAGCGGCGCCATGACGGCGCCCGGAAGCAGTGCCGTGAGCAGGGCCATGACGGCGGCGGGCTGGATCGCCGGGAACGCCGCCGCGCTGACCGGGCTCGCCGACCGGATCTGGGCCTACGCCGAGCCGTCGCTGCGCGAATGGCGCTCGGCCCTGGCCACCGCCGCGCTCCTGCGCGCGCACGGCTTCACGATCGCGTGGGGCACGGCCGGCCTGCCTGCCGCGTTCGTCGCCACCCACGGCGACCGCGGGCCGGTGCTGGGCTTCAACGTCGAGTACGACGCCCTGCCCGGCCTGTCCCAGCGGGCCGGCGCGGCCCGGCACGAACCGGTCGCGTTCGAGGGCGACGAGTACGCCCCCGCCTACGGCCCCGGCCACGGCTGCGGCCACAACGCCCTGGCGGCGGCGTCGGCAGGCGCGGCCATCGCCGCCGCCACGGCACTGGGGAGCCGCGCCACGATCAAGGTGTTCGCGTCCACCGGCGAGGAGCACCTGGTCGGCAAGGCGTACGCGGTGCGCGACGGCGTCTACGACGGGCTGGACGCCTTCCTCGACTGGCACCCCGCCCCCGTCACCGGCACCGGCTGGGACGTCACCAGCGCCCTGTACTCGGCCACGTTCTCCTTCCTCGGCTCGCCCGGCCACGGCTCGAACCCGCTGGGCACCCGCAGCGGCCTGGACGGCGCGCTGCTGCTGACGGAGATGGTCGAGCGCCTGCGCGCCGGCCACGTCTCCCCCTCCGGCCGCGTAAGCTACACGATCAGCGGCGGCGGCGCCCCCAACGTCACCCCCGACCTGCAGACGGTCTGGGTCTACGTCCGCGAGTCCACGGCCGCCGCCGCCAGGACCCTCTACGACCAGGTCGTGACCTGCGCCCACGCCGCCGCCGCCGGCAGCGGGACCCGGCTGGAGCATCGCCTGGTCACCGCCATCAGGCAGGGGCTCGGCAACCGGGCGGGCGCCGAGCTGCTGCACCACACGATGAGCGAGCTGGGGCCGCCGGCGTTCACCGACGCCGACCAGGCGTTCGCGCGGCGGCTGCAGGCGGCGATCGGCCGCCCGCCCGCCGGCCTGGCCGGCGAGGTGCTGCCGCTGCGCCCGCCCGCCGGTCCCGACCTCGGCGGCCCGTCCAGCGACACCTCCGAGGTGAGCTGGACGGCGCCGCACCTCAGCCTGGTCGCGGCCGTGGTGCCGCTCGGGGTGCCCCTGCACTCGTGGGCGGCCACCGCGGCGACCGGCACCCCGGTCGCCCACGCCGGGCTGCTGGCCGCCGCCCGCTACCTGGCCACGGCGGCGGTCACGCTGGTCGAGCAGCCCGAGACGCTGGCGGCGGTCAGCGCGGAGTTCGACTCCCGCGAACGGGAGCCCGCGCTCCTGCCGGCCGCCGCCGAGCCGCCGTACCACCTGCCGCCGCTCGGCTTCCTCGACGAGACGGGCCAGTCGCCGCGGCCGACCCGGACGCCGCCCGTTTCCGCTGAACCCCTAGGAAAGATCTGACATGTCCGTCCTGCTCATCTCCGGCAGCCCATCGGCCGCCTCGCGCACCGTACGCCTGCTCGACCACCTGGCCGGGCGGCTGGGCCGGCCCGCCACCGTGCTGCGCCTTCGTGACCTGCCCGCCGAGGCCCTGCTGCGCGGCGACACCGCCCGTCCCGAGTTGGCCCGCGCCACCGCGCAGGTGGCCGCGGCCGACACGATCGTCGTCGCCACCCCGATCTACAAGGCGTCCTACACCGGGCTGCTGAAGGCGTTCCTGGACGTCCTGCCGCAGGGCGCGTTCGCCGGCAAGACCGTGGTGCCGATCGCCACCGGCGGCACCACGGCCCACCTGCTGGCCGTGGACTACGCCCTGCGCCCGGTGCTGAGCGTGCTCGGCGCGCGGCACGTCACGCGCGGCCTGTTCGTGCTGGACAGCCAGATCGAGCCGCTGGCCGGGGAGCTGCTCCCGCGCATCGACGCCCTGCTGGAAGAGGTCCCGCTGGGGGCGGCGGCATGACGGCGCACCGCACCGGCCGCTTCCACCTGGCCCTGCCCACCCGGAGCCCCGACCCCGCCCCGTTGCCGGGCTTCGTCACCGACCTGCGGCCGGCGCTCACCGACCCCGCCGGGCGGGCCGCCGTGGCCGCGGACCTGTCCGGGTGGGCGGGCGCCCTTTCGCCCTTCGACCCCGCCGGCCAGGAATCTCTCGCCGTAGCCGCCAACGCCCTGCGCCGCACCCGCCACCTGCGGGTCGTGGCCGAGTTCCACCCGGCCGTGGCCACCCCGGTCTACGCGGCCAAGCTCTCGGCGTCCCTACAGCGTTTCTCCGCCGGACGGCTCGGCTGGCGGCTCGCGGTGGATCTGGACCCGGCCGTGGCCAGGGCGCAGGGCGACTTCCTGACCGGCGCCGCCCGGTTCGCCCGCGCCGACGAGTTCCTCACCGTGGCCAAGGGCGTCTGGGGCGGCGGCCCGTTCGACTTCGCCGGGGACTTCTACGAGGTGGTCAAGGGCGGCTTCGGCGCGCCGCTGTCGTCCCCGCCCTTCCCCGAGGTGCACCTGTCAGGCGCCTCGCCCGAGGCCCTGGAGCTGTCGCGCCGCCACGCCGACGTGCACGTCTTCGCCGCCGGTGACGACCTGGCGGCCCTCATCCCCGAGCTGCCCGGCCTGCGCTACGGCGTGCACCTGCCCTCGATCGAGGCCGCCGACGAGTACGCCGCGCTCGGCGTCACCGAGTTCTTCCTCCAGACCGAGGACGTCTACCGCCTCGGCGAGCACGTGAAGGAGCGGTCTGTTGACCGTTGACATCTACTGGCGCATCCACATGGAGGGCGACCAGCCCTCGCTGCGCCGCCGCGTCCGCAGCCGAGGCGGTTTCGCCCCCGGCGGCACCGCCCCCGGCACCAGGGACGGTCGGGACGACGGCTACAGCCACGCCGACTACATGGCCGAGGTCGCCAGGGCCGCCGAGGACAGCGGCTTCACCGGCGGGCTGCTGCCGAACTTCCCGCACACCGACGACCCGTGGGCGGCCGCCGCGACGCTGGCCCGCGAGACCACGTCGTACCGCTTCATGGTGGCCTTCCAGCCCGGCTTCCTGCACCCCGTCCAGGCCGCCCGGATGACGGCCACGCTGCAACGGGCCACCGGCGGCAGGATCGTCTACAACGTCATCTCCGGCGGCGGCGGCCCGGCGCAGCTGTGGTGGGGCGACAAGGTGGACCACGACGACCGCTACGCGCGCACCTCGGAGTTCCTGGACGTGCTCAAGGGCGTCTGGCAGGGCGGGCACACCCACCGGGGCCGCTTCTACCAGGTGGAGAACGCCGGACTGCCGGAGGAGCTGACCGGGCAGCCGTTCCCCGAGATCTTCTTCTCCGGCTCCTCCCCCGCCGCCATCGACGCCGCCGGCCGGCACGCCGACTACTACCTGTCCTGGCTGGAGCCGTTCGAGGCGCTGGAGGAGAAGTTCGACGCCGTGCGCGCGCACAGTGCCACGCCGCCCCGGTTCGCCGTGCGGGTGGACCTGCTGGCCCGGGAGAGCGAGGAGGAGGCGTGGGCGGAGATCGAGGCCGGCTGGCGGGCCCGGCCGCGCGAGAGCGACGCCGGCGAGGGCGACTCCGTCGGCGTGCGCCGCAGCCGCGCCTTCCTCGCCGGAGCCGGTGACGACCCCCGTGCCCTGGAGGTCGCCCCCCACGTGTGGGGCGGGTTCAGCCAACTGCGCGACGGCCCGGCCTTCGGCCTGGTCGGCGACTACCACCAGGTCGCCGACCGCCTCGACCGGCTGCTGGATCTCGGGGTGGACGCCCTCATCCTGGCCGGGATCCCCCATCTCGAAGAGGCCCGCCGCGTGGGCCGTCACGTTCTGCCGCTACTGAAAGGACGCTCCTGATGACCACCAAGGTCGGCTTCTTCCCGCAGAACAACACGCTCTGGGTGGCCCGCCACCGCGACCTGCTGCCCGGCGTCGAATGGGTGGACCTGAACGCCCTCGGCCGGGACGGGCGCGTCGATCCCACCCGGGCCCTGCCGTCCGCCCACGGCGACCACCTGTTCGACGGCGGATACGACTTCATCGGCACCGGCTCCACGCCCCCGGTCACCGCCCAGGCCAAGGGGCACGACATCGTGTACGTGGCGATCTCGGGGCCGCGGGTCGAGAACGGCCGCCTGGTGGTGCGGGACGACTCCCCGATCGGCTCGGTGGCGGAGCTGAAGGGCAGGCGGGTGGCGCTCGGGCACGGCTCCTGGCAGACCACCCTGCTGCTGCTGGCGCTGGAGCGGGCCGGGCTCGGGTGGGGCGACATCGTCCCGGTGGACGCCTACGGCAACGCCGCCGAGCTGCTGGTGAACGGCGACGTGGACGCCTGGGTGGGCTCCTACCCGTACCTGACGCCGGTCGAATCGCGCACCCGGACGCTGGTGGAGACCGAGGGCCTGTTCAGCCACCGCTCGCTCTGGTTCACCCGCCGCGACTTCGCCCAGGAACGGCCGGAGGAGCTGGCCAGGATCGTCACCGCGCTGCAGCGGGCGGACAGCTGGACGGAGGAGCACCCGCGCGAGGCCGCGGCCCTGTTCGACGGCGACCTCGACGCGTGGGAGCACGCGCTGCGCACCCGCCCGTGGGGGCTGCACCCGGTCAGCCCGGAGTTCGTCGCCGAGCAGCAGCACGCCGCCGACCTGTTCCACGCCAACGGGCTCATCGAGCGGAAGATCACGGTCGCGGACGCCGTCCTCCCCGAGATCGGCGAGCTGGTGACGCGGACCCGGTGACTCCCGTCCTCTCCGCCGCCCACGCGGCGGCGGAGAGGACGACTTCGATCACGGCGGCACGCCCGCGCGGGCCGCCCCGATCGCCAAGCCGGACGTGGACGAGAAGCGGATCGATCAGCTGCGTGCTTCGGGCGGCACGTAGGCGAAGGTGGGACCGGCGCCGCCGGGCAGCGCCATCAGGGCCCGCGCCTGGGCCCTGAGCGCGAACATGGTGCGGGTGGCGTCCGTGAGCCGCTTCGGGTCGCCGTTGAACGCCTGTTCCAGCAGGTTCAGCAGGGTGCTGTAGGTGGTGTCGAACAGATCCTGCGCCGCCCGTACGGCACTGCCCGGCTCGGCGGGCCGCGGGTTGGGTGTCATCGGCAGCACGCCGTCCGGGTCGACGCCGACCTTCTCGCCGGTCGGGCCGGTCTTCGGGGTGTCGCCCCGCTGGTAGCGGCGGCCGAGCTTGAGCTCCTGAAAGCGGTAGTAGTGGGCGACCTCTTTCCGCTCGGGGTGGAGGACGTCCTGGTCACCGTCCCAGACCTCGCCGTGGGCGTTGCCCTCCCCCTGCTCGACGATCTCCTTCAGCGCGCCGAGCGCGGACTCCAGATCCTCGACGGCGAACAGCGATCCGGCAGTGTGCCGGAAGTGGGCGCCGCTCACCTGCCGGGCCGGGTCGCCGCAGAACACCTCCTCCTCGCCGAGCGTTTCGCACAGATGGCGCAACCCCTGCTCGATCGCGGCGTAGAACTGCCCGATCGTCTCGTAGTCGTCGTCCTCCGGCGGCGCGCCGGGCGGCGCCGGCCGTTCCAGGCGCAGGAACATCTCCAGCGCCTGCGCGCCGAACGGCACCAGCGACACCTCCAGATCGCCATGAGGCAGCTTGCGCGGATACGGCGGCAGCATCCCCGGCACGTCCAGACGCGGCGTGCCACCGACCGCGTTGAGCAGGTTCGCCGCCAGCGCCAGATGCAGCATCTCCTCCACGAAGACGCCGCTCACCACCTCCACAGCCACCGGATTGCGCTCCGGATCCAACGAGTACAGCGCCGTCAAGTACGGCGGCAACGTCGCGTGCTCCAGCTCGATCGCCCACTGCAGATGCTCACGCAGGCTGCCGAGCGTGCCGATCCGGACCGGTCGTTCGTGGTTCATTCGTGTCATACCTCGGGTTGTCGGCATGGCGGATCGGACCGCCGGCCGATGGGCCGGCGGCCTGGTTCGATCCTGGGATCAGGCAGCGATGACGGCAGCCGGTGCCGTCACGCTGCCGATGGCTCGCCGGGGTTCAGGACGGCCGCGGCGCGCGGCGGTCCTTGCGCCGGGCCAGCTCGGCCTCTTCCACCAGCGTGAACATCGGCTTGCCCGGCTCGCACAGCATGGTGACCGTGAACCGTACCGGGACATCGTCGCGATTGTTGCCGTCCTGGTAGTGGATGACGTCGCCACCCGGCTCCCAGAACGCCTCGCCGGCGCGGATCACCCGCTCCGGCTCTCCTTCCAGCTCCATCAGCATCTCGCCCTCAAGGACGACGCCGAAGGCGGGACCCGGGTGGCGATGCGGCGGCGCGCCCGGGTCTCCGGGCGGGTACTCGATGACCACGGTCATCGCGTGCGCACCCTCGGGGATGAACGGAGGCTGCGCCTCCTGCAGCACGGTCAGCGCCGTCTGCCACGCGGTCGATCGCGGCTTGTCCATCGCCCCGCCCTACTTCGCGTCGGACTGGCCGAGCCAGTCCTTGTAGGTGACGGTGCCGAGCTGCGCGCCGTCAGCGGGCACCAGCGACCGCTCGCCGAGCACGCTGCCGAAGTAGCGCGCCTGCGGGTCGGTGACGACCTCGCGGGTGTCGCCCCAGGCGGCCAACGCCTTGCGGAAGAACTCGTCCATCTTGTAGCGGGTCGGTCCGGCGATCTCGATCCGGCCGTTCAGCGGCGTCCCCACCGCGGTCCTGCCGACCGCCTGGGCCACGTCGTCGCCCGCGATCGGCTGGAACAGCACCGGCGCGATGTGCACCTTGCCGTCGACGGTGCCCTCGTCGGCGATGCCGCGGGCGAACTCGAAGAACTGGGTGGAGTGCACCAGCGAGAACGGGATGCCGGACTTCTCGATCAGCTGCTCCTGGGCGATCTTCGCCGCGAAGTAGCCGTTCTCCGGCATCCGCTCGGTCCCCACGATCGACACCGCCACGTGATGGCCCACCCCGGCGGCCGCCTCGGCCGCCAGCAGGTTGCCGGTGGAGGTCTGGAAGAACTTCATGACGGCCTCGCGCTCGAACGAGGGCGAGTTCGACACGTCGATCACGACCTCGGCGCCCTTCAGCACCTCGGCCAGGCCCTCCCCGGTCAGCGTGTCGACGCCGGTGTTCGGCGACGCGGCCACGGCCTCGTGGCCGTGCTCGCCCAGCTTCCTCACCAGCTTCGACCCGATGAGCCCGGTCCCGCCGATCACCACGATTTTCATTGCTGGCACCCTTCTGGCTTTCCGGGCGCTGTGGTGCGCCCTTGTCGTCAGCTAAGACAAGGCAGCCCCCCTCGGTTGTGACAGGCGGCCTCGTGTTCGAGGAGAAGCGTGCTGATCCCGCCCCCTGGACCAGGGCGAGAGCACGCAGACCATGCTCGACTCGAAGAAGTACCCGGCGAGATCTGCTCGTGCACCGGTATGCCCTTCAGCGCCAACGCTGGAGTTTGTCGGGGTTCAGGATGATCCACACCGCCGTGACCTCGGCTCCGGCCACGCTCACGCTGACCACCGCCACGGCCTTGCCCGCCCGCCGCAGCACGAGCCCCGTCCTGCCGTTCACCGATCCGATGGCCGGCTCGGTTCCTGGCTGGTCGATCAGCAACGCCGTGACGACCCGCGCGACCGCGTCCGCACCGTGGGTCGGCCGTACGGCGACGCGCACCTTGCCGCCGCCATCGCTGACGACGATCGCGTCGGCGGCCAGGACCTCCCGCAGCGCCTCGGTGTCGCCCGCCTGGCAGGCCGCGGCGAACCGGCGGGCCACCCGCTCGTGCCCGGCGCGCATCTCCGGGCCGTACCCGGCCTGGTGCGAGGCCGGGTACGGCACGGGCTGGGCCCGCGTCACCCGGCCGCCGGGCACGTGGTCAGGGTCGGGGTCGGGGGCGGGGTCGGGGTCGGCGACGAGCTCCAGGCAGATGCTTCTCGCTGTCCGCGTCAGCCAGGCGCGCGGCACCGCGATGGCGGCGCGCTCCTCCTCGTCGAGGGCGTACCAGCGGCGATAGGTCTCCTGGACGACGTGGTCGGCCGTGGTGTCCGAGCCGAACATGGACAGAGCGATCCCGAGCAGGTGCTGCCGTTCGTCGAGCATCTCCGCCAGCGACTCGGCGCCCGCCTCGGTCATGGTCTGCCGCCTCCTTCATCGTTGGCAGATAAGACCGGACAGCCCGTTACGTTGTGACAGAGCGGCTGCGAGACCGCTCGAAGGCCTCGATCTTGGCCGGGTTGAGGATCCACAACAGGTGGTGGATCCCCTCCTTGGAGGCCTCCATGGCCAGCAGGGCGACGCCGGCGCCGTCCCGGGTGACGAGCACGCCTGGCAGCCCGTTCATCTCGACCCACGTGACGGCGGTGCCCGGCCAGAACCGCGGCGAGAACGCGGCCACGAACCTGGCCACCCGCTCGTTGCCCAGCACGGGGAACCTGGCCGATCCCCTGATGCCGTCGCCGTCGGAGGAGCTGACGACGTCGGCGGCGAAGAGCTTCTCCAGGGCGCCGACATTTCCCGTCCGGGCGGCGTCGAGGAACGTCTCCAGGAGGCGCCGGTGCTGGAGCCTGTCGACGGGCTCGTGGCGGACGGCGGTCACGCGCCTGCGGGCGCGGCTCACGATCTGCCGGACGTTGACCGGGGTGAGCCGCAAGATCTCCGCTATCTGCGGATAGGGGTAGTCGAAGGCCTCGCGCAGGACGTAGGCGGCGCGCTCGGTGGGATTGAGCCTCTCCAGCAGGAGCAGAAGGGCCAGCTCCAGCGCTTCGCCGCGTTCGGCGCCGACAGTGGGGTCAAGACTGGTGTCCACGGGCTCCGGCAGCCAGGGGCCGATGTAGGACTCCCGCCGCACGCGCGCCGACTGCGCCAGGTTGATGGCCAGCCGGGTGGTGACCAGCGCCAGGAAGGCCGGCGGGTTCTCGATGGTCTCGCGGTCGGTGTCCTGCCAGCGCAGCCACACCTCCTGGACGATGTCCTCGGCCTCGGCCGCGCTGCCCAGCATCCGGTAGGCGATGCCGAACAGCCGCGGGCGCAGCTCGATGAAGGCGGACGCCGCCTGATCGAGAGCGTCCGCCTGTTCCAGGGATTCCGTGTTCATGTGCCCCACATCGATTCGCCCCTCGGCCTGAACAGGGGTTCGTCAGCCTCGCGCGTGGTCCGCGGCGTCGAGGATAGTCGCTGTCACGGCGTCGGGCTGGGAGGCCGCGAGCGCGTGGGAGGCGCCGGCGACCTCGCGGGTGCCGCGCGAGTCCGCGCGCTCGCGCAGCGGGTTGGCCACGGCGACCGTGGTGAGCTCGTTGCCACGCAGGCGCCGGATGACGCGGTTCCACCTGGCCGACTCGGCGAAGGCGCCGTGGACGAGGAGAACGACTGGTTGGTTCATGGGATTGCCTCTCTGGTTGTTCACTCGTGAAAGCCGATCTCGCGATGGGTGCCGTCGCAGAGCGGTTTGTTGCCGGAGTGACCGCAACGGCACAGCGTCATCCGGTTCCTGGTCTCCAGCGGCAGGCCGTCCGATCGGGTGACGGGGATTCCACCGGTCACCCACAGCGCGCCGGCGAGGCCGTCCTCCTCCAGCACCGAGACGGCGTGCGGGAGGTCGGCCTCGATCGTCTCGCCGCCGCGTTCGAGGGCATAGCTGTAGGAGCCGGAGGGGCAGTGATCGATGCGGCCCATGACGTCCGAGCGCACGTCGCTGTCGGCGGTGTCGTCGAGCATCTTGGCGATGGGCCTGGTCCGGCCGATGCAGAAGGCGGCGTGCACGCACAGCTCGCCCACCCGCCGCGCGGAGATGCCGACGCCGTCGTGCACGTGCTGCAACTCCTGGTAGGGCCGCATCGGCGCGGCCTCCGTGCCGTCGAAGCCGATCACGGCGTGAGTCCCGTCGCAGAACGGCTTGGCGCCCGAACGGCCGCAGCGGCACAGCGCGTAGGTCTCCTCGGTCTCCAGCGGCTCGCCGGTCTTCCAGGTGAGCGCGTTCTTCTGCTCGGCGGAGACGATCTTCCGCTTGCGCCGCAGGGGGACGCGACCGTACACGACGTACGGCCCGTCCCGGAGCACGACGATCCGCTGGTGGTCGCCCGCGCTCCAGCGGCGCAGCTCAGGCGGGACGTACTCGAAGGTGAGGCCGCCCCGCCGCATCAGGTCCTGCGCCTGGGCCTTGAGCGCGTACATCTCCCCGGTGGCGACGGCGAGCATCCTCGGGCTGCCGTTGAAGGCCAGCTCCAGCAGATGGAGGATCGCGCAGTAGGTCTGGTCGAACTCCTCCTGCGCGGCGCGGTCGGCAGGGCCGGGCGTCATGGGGAACACCCCGGTGAGATCCACCGAGAGCTTTTCACCGGTGGGCCCGGACTCAGGGGTGTCCCCGCGCCGGTAGCGGCGGCCGAGCTTCAGCTCCATGAAGCGGTAGTAGTGGGCGACCTCGTCCTGGTCACCGTCCCAGACCTCGCCGCGGGCGCTGCCCTCCCCCTGCTCGACGATCTCCTCAAGCGCGTCCAGCGCGGAGGCCAGATCGGTGACGGCGACGAGCCTGCCGCCGGTGTGCCGGAAGTGGACGCCGCTCACCTGCCGGGCCGGGTCGCCGCAGAACACCTCCTTCTCACCGAGCGTTTCGCACAGATGGCGCAACCCCTGCTCGATCGCGGCGTAGAACTGCCCGATCGTCTCGTAGTCGTCGTCCTCCGGCGGCGCGCCGGACGGCGCCGGCCGTTCCAGGCGCAGGAACATCTCCAGCGCCTGCGCGCCGAACGGCACCAGCGACACCTCCAGATCGCCATGAGGCAGCTTGCGCGGATACGGCGGCAGCATCCCCGGCACGTCCAGACGCGGCGTGCCACCGACCGCGTTGAGCAGGTTCGCCGCCAGCGCCAGATGCAGCATCTCCTCCACGAAGACGCCGCTCACCACCTCCACAGCCACCGGATTGCGCTCCGGATCCAACGAGTACAGCGCCGTCAAGTACGGCGGCAACGTCGCGTGCTCCAGCTCGATCGCCCACTGCAGATGCTCACGCAGGCTGCCGAGCGTGCCGATCCGCGGCTCAGGCAACGTCGTCACCCGGCCGCCAGCCGTCCTCCAGCACCTCGACCGCGTCGCGCAGCCCCCGCAGAGCGATCTTCTCGCGCTCGACGTCCGTCGGGTCGTACAGCCACTCGGTGACCGGCTGCCCCACCTCCTCCTCCGGGTGGCTGGCCTCGGCGATGATCAGCTCCTCCTCGATCTCGACGTGGAGCTCGTACAGGAACTCGTTCTCACCGTTCGGGGTGCTCATGTCTCCTCCAAGCGATCTGCAGTCGGCCGGCGATCTGGCCTCAGCCCGCCGACTCCCGCGCCCATGTGGTCCGATCGCCAGCTAAGACAGGGCAGCCTCGGCATTTGTGACAAGATCCGGCTATTCGGCGAGCTTTCCCACGGTTGAGACGTCGCGCATGAGCGCCGCGATCTCGGCGGGAATCGGCGGGATGCTCTCCCGCTCCACCGATCCGGGGCCGGACCACACGAGGTTGACCTGCAATGCGGGGTCGAGTTCCGGGTAGTCGGAGCGGTTGTGGCAGCCGCGGGTCTCGCGGCGCTCGATCGCGGTTTCGATGGTCGCGCGCGCGGCGAGCGCGGCGGACTTCAGGTCGAAGGCATGGGCCAGGTCCTGGAAGCCGGCGATGTCCGGGTGCACGCCCATCCCGCTGATGCGCGCCTCGACCGCGGCCAGTTCGGCGAGGCCCTTTCGCAGGCCGCCCTCGTCGCGTACCACTCCGGCGTGCTCCGTCATGATGTCGCGCAGCGCTCGCTGCAACGACCGCACGTTCTCCGGGCCGTCGGCGGACAGGAGCTCGTCCACTTCCTGCCGCGCCGCGGCGAGCGCCTCGGCGGAGCGGCGCTGCGCGCCGAGACCCGCGGAGTACTCCGCCGCCGCCCGGCCGACGACGCGGCCGAGGACGAGGAGCTCGATGAGGGAGTTGCCGCCCAGGCGGTTGGCGCCGTGCAGGCCGCTGGCCGCCTCCCCGATCGCGTACAGGCCGGCGACGTCCGTGCCGTGGTCCTCGGGGCGCACCCGGACGCCGCCCATCGAGTAGTGCGCGGTCGGCGCGACCTCGATCGGCTCCTTGGTGATGTCGAGCATCTGCAGTTCCAGGAGCGTCCGGTAGACGCGAGGCAGCCGCGTCATGATCGTCTCGCGCGGCAGATGCGACACGTCCAGCCACACGCCGCCGTCCGGGGTGCCGCGACCTTCCTTGATCTCTGTGTACGCGGCCAGCGCGACCCGATCGCGCGTGGACAACTCCATCCGCTCCGGGTCATACCGGGACATGAACCGCTCGCCGAGCCTGTTGCGCAGGACCCCTCCCTCCCCCCGTGCCGCCTCGGAGACGAGCGTGCCCGCCGCGTTCTCCGGTGCGATGAGACCGGAGGGGTGGAACTGCACCAGCTCGGGGTCGCGGAGGCGGCAGCCGGCCAGGACGGCCAGGCGGAAGGAGTCGCCGGTGTTCTCGTCGCGCCGGGAGGAGGTGCGCCGCCAGATCCTGGTGTGGCCGCCCGCGGCCAGGATCACCACATCGGCATGGATGACGTAGCGGCTGCCGTCGGTCAGGTCGAACCCGTACGCGCCGAAGACCGCGTTGTCGCGCACGAGAATCCGCGTGATGTACACCGTGTCGAGGACGCGGACGTCGAGCTGGGCCGCCCGGTTGATCAGCGTGCGCTGGATCTCCAGTCCGGTGTAGTCCCCCGCGTACGAGGTGCGCCGGAAGGTGTGGGCGCCGAAGAAGCGCTGGGAGATCCGCCCGTCCCGCTCGCGTGCGAACGGCATGCCGTACCGCACGAGGTCCTCGATGCCACGCGCGGCCCCCTCGGTGACGATGCGCACCGTCTCGGGGTTGGCCAGCAGGTAGCTCTCCTTGAGAGTGTCGGCCGCGTGCTGCTGCCAGGTGTCCTCGGGGTCCATCGTGGCGAGGGCCGCGTTGATGCCGCCTGCCGCGAGCGCGGTGTGTGCGTCCGCCTTCGGCCGTTTGCCGACCGCGAGGACGTCCACCCCGCGCTCGGCGAGTTCGACGGCCGCCCGCAGCCCGGCCCCTCCGGTCCCGATGACCAGGACGGACGTGGCGATTCTGTTCTCTGACGCGTACATGATGCTCCTTCAGCTACGTGCCGCCCAGATGGCGACGGCGACCAGCGCGACGCAGGCGGCCGCGATCAGCGCGACCACGGCGGCCACCCCGATCCACGGCGCCGCGAGCGGCGACGACACGACGGCGCCGACGCACCCCGCCACGGCGGCGCGGGGGACGACGGAGTCCGCGTCGACCAGCGCATGCACCGCCCGGAGCAGGATGAGATACACCCCGACCGGGACGGCGACCGCGTAGCCGATCGCCGTCGGCGATGCCAGCACCTGGCGCCCGCTCTGCTCCACCGCGACCTCGAGCCCGGCGCCGAGGGCCGCCAGCGCGGCGAAGACGCCGAAGTGGCCGTACCCCCACCAGTACGACCGGTGACGCCGCTCGCTGAGCCCCTCCCCCGCCTCGACCAGGAAGTACAGCCACCACAGGGCGAACAGCAGGACGAGACCGGATCCGGCGATGACGACGAGGGGAGCCGCTTCGAGCGCCCCTTCAACCCCTCTGCTCGCGGCCAGGACGCTCTCGCCCAGCAAAATGATCGTGAACAGGCCGTAGCGCTCGGCGATGTGCCGCGGGTGCCAGGTGGTCGCCCTGGCCCGCTCCGCCCACCACGGCACCGCCAGCTCCAGGACGACCAGGCAGGCGAAGAACGGCAGCTGGAGCGACGCCGGCAGGAGGCCGGCGTCCAGGAGGGCGAGCCGGAGCAACCAGCCCAGCTCGACCAGACCTATGCCGGCGGCGTAGCGGAGCCCCGTACGGCGGCTCGCCGGGTCTTCGAAGGCGGCCCTGAGCCATTGGGCGACGAGCCCGATCCTCATGATGAGGTAGCCCAGGGTGATGATCCCGTAGTCGGAATGGCCGGCCGCGGCGGGCACGCCGACGGCCAGGACCAGCACCCCCGCCATCTGCACCATGGTCAGCAGCCGGTAGGGAACGTCGTCGGTGTCGTAGGACGAGGCGAACCAGGTGAAGTTCATCCACGCCCACCAGATGGCGAAGAACACCTGGAGGAACGGGACCAGCCCGGTCAGGCCATGACCTTCGGCGATGACGTGCGCGAACTGCGCCGTGACGGCCGCGACCGCGACCACGAAGGTGAGATCGAAGAGCAGCTCGAGCTGGCTCGACGCGCGATGCGGCTCGTCGACGGGCCGGGAGCTCATCCTGACCCGGATCCGGATGGTGGTCATGGTCGAGGGCACGCTCACGCTCCTGTCGCTCTTTCGGTGTCCGATTCACCGGAAAGACCGGACGGCGTCGTGATCTGTGACAGATCGCCGCACCAGCGATCGAACTCAGCGGACGATGTCGGCGGTGAGCACGTCTTCCAGCGCGGCGAGGTCGCCGGACTGGGCGGCGGCGACGAACGTCCGCACGAGGCGCCGGTGCGCGGTGGTGCTCACCTGGTGGCGTCGCTCGGTGGCGAGGTGGTTGCGCGCGCGTCGCAGGAGTTGCCGCGCGTGGTCTTCGCCGAGGTGGAGGAGCTCGGAGATCTGGCGGTAGGGGTAGTCGAAGGCCGTGCGCAGGAGATAGACGGCTCGTTCGGCGGGTGTCAGCCTCTCCAGCAGCAGCCGGATCGCCGTGTCGACCGCCTCTCGTCGTTCGGCTGCCGTCTCGGGTCCGGCGGCGAGGTCCGCCGTCTCGGGGAGCCAGGAGCCGGCGGAGGTCTCTCGGCGCCTGCGGGCGGACCGGGCGACGTTGATGGCGAGCCTCGCGGTGGTCAGCGCGAGGAACGCCGGCGGGCTGATGACGACCGAGCGATCGGCACGGGCCCAACGCAGCCACGTCTCCTGCACCACGTCCTCGGCTTCGCCCACGTCCTGCAGGACGCGCAGACCGATCGTGAGAAGCCGGGGCGCGGCGCTGACGAACGCCGGATCGTCTCCGTCCCCATGGGTGCTCGACCGGTCATGGGTCTGCTCCGCGTGGTCTTCGTACGACTCCAACAGGCTCATGGTCACGATGGCGGCTCCGTTCGACAGCTGGCATCCGGTGATGCCACTGCGATCACGGTCGCTGCCCGGGCTGCTCCATCGCGCCCCGGGAACACCGTGGTCGGTACCCTGGCCCGCACCGTGGCGGGCGTCGGGGCAGCGGAGGCGCCTCGGGCAGTGGGACGCTCCGCGACCACCCGGCTCACCCTGCGGCCGGTGTCACCAGCAGATTGCTGGGCTTGACGGGAGAACGGTAGGTTACGTCTCCATCTAGGATGTAGCGCCGGTTTCTCCCCATGTTCAGCGGTCATGGGGCAACGCACAGATGATCGTCGGGGGCAGTGCCATGGCAAGCGGAGGTCCCGGGTCGCGACTTCTCGGGCGGCAGCTGGAGTGCGAGACGCTGGATCAGCTCGTGGCGACGGTGCAGGACGGCCACAGCTCGGTCCTGGTTCTGCGCGGCGAGGCCGGCATCGGCAAGACGGCGCTGCTGGAGTACGCGCGGGACAGCGCGTCCGGCTGCCGGATCATCAAGGCGACCGGCGTGGAATCCGAGATGGAGCTGGCCTTCGGCGGGCTGCATCAGCTGTGCTCCCCGTTGCTGGAGCATCTGGGTCGCCTGCCGGGCCCGCAACGCGACGCGCTCGGGACGGCGTTCGGCCTGAGCGCGGGAACTCCTCCGGACCGCTTCCTGGTCGGGCTCGCGGTGCTCAGCCTGCTCGCCGACGTGGCCGAGAAAGGGCCGCTGGTCTGCCTGGTCGATGACGCGCAGTGGCTCGACCAGGTCTCCGCGCAGACCCTCGCCTTCGTCGCGCGGCGCCTGCTCGCCGAGCCGATCGGGCTGGTGTTCGCGGTGCGCGAGCACCACCTCGGACCGGAGCTGAAGGGGCTGCCCCAGCTCGACGTGGGACGGCTGAGCGACAGCGACGCCCGCGCCCTGCTGGACTCCGTGACTCCTGGACGACTCGACGAGCAGGTCCGGGACCGGATCGTCGTCGAGACGCAGGGAAACCCGCTGGCCCTGCTCGAACTGCCCCGGGGGCTGGCGCCGGCGGAGCTGGCGGGTGGATTCGGGCGGCCCGACGCGCGACCGCTGGCCGGCCAGATCGAACAGGGCTTCCTGCGGCGGGTCCGGTCGTTGCCGGCCGAGACGCAGCGGCTGCTGCTCATCGCGGCGGCCGAGCCGGTCGGGGACGTGACCCTGCTGACTCGCGCGGCGGAGTTGCTGGGCATCGAGGTGTCCGCCGCGTCGCCGGCCGAGGCGGCGGGGCTGATCGCCATCGGTACGCGGGTGCGTTTCCGTCATCCCCTCATGCGATCGGCGGCCTACCGCGTCGCGTCCCCGCAGGACCGGCAGGACGTCCACCGGGCGCTGGCCGACGCGACCGATCCCCGGGCGGACCCCGATCGCCGGGCGTGGCACCTCGCCAACGCGACGGCCGGCCCCGACGAGACGGTGGCCGCCGAGTTGGCGCGCTCGGCCGATCGGGCGCAGGCGCGCGGCGGAGTCGCCGCGGCGGCGGCGTTCCACGAGCGGGCAGCCGAGCTGACCCCCGACCCCGCGCGCCGCGGCGCCAGGGCCTTGGCGGCGGCACGGGCCAAGTACCAGGCCGGCGGGTACGACGCCGCGCTCGAACTGCTGGACGCAGCCGAGCTCAGCACTCTGGACGAACGCGAACGCGCCCAGGCAGACCTGCTGCGCGGTCAGATCGCGTTCGCCTCCAGGAGCGCAGGTTCCGCCTTCCCGCTGCTGCTCAGAGCCGGTGAGCGCCTGGCGCCGCTGGACGCCGGGCTGGCCCGCGAGACCTACCGCGACACGTTGAACGCGGCCATGAACGCGGGCCGGCTGCCGAGCGGCGCCCAGGTGGCGGACATCGCCGAGGCGCTGCTCGCCGCACCGCCGGGGCCGCCGCCGGAGCGCAACGACCTGCTCCTGAACGGCGTGGGCGTGGCGCTCACCGAGGGGTCCGCCGCGGGCGTGCCGATGGTGCTGCGGGCCCTGGAGTCCTTCCGCGCCGAAGGGGTCTCCAGGGAACAGGGCCTTGGCTGGCTGCCGTTCGCGTCCCGGATGGCCCATAACGTCTGGGACTTCGACAGTTGGTCGGTGCTCTCCGCGAGACTGGTCGATCTGGCACGCGAGGCGGGCGCACTGTCGGTGCTGCCCTCAGCCCTCCACATGCTCGTGTCGAACAGGGTCCTCGCCGGTGAGTTCGCCCTGGCCGACGCGCTGGTCGCCGAGGCGGTGACGATCGGCGAGGTGACGGGCAGCCGCTACCTGGCCCAGTACGCGGCCCTGATCCTCGAACCGTGGAGAGGACGAGAGGCCGCGACCCGTCAGGTGAGCGCAGCGATCACGCGGGACCCGGCCCTTCAGGGGGAAGGCAAGGTGGTGACCGCCACCCAATGGGCGAGCGCGGTGCTCTGCAACGGCCTCGGCCGCTACGAGGAGGCGTACGTCGCCGCCGAGCGAGCCTTCGAGCACCCGCAGGAGCTCGGCGGGACGGCCATCAGGTCCACGGTCGAACTCGTCGAGGCCGCCGTCCGGAGCGGAAGGCCCGCCCGGGCGGCCGAGGTCGCCTGGCGACTCGACGAGATGGCCCGAGCCAGCGGCACCGACTGGGCCCTCGGGACCTCGGCGTGCGTACGGGCCCAGGTGAGCGACGGAGCGGACGCCGACGTTCTCTACCGCGAGGCGATCGAGCGGCTCGGCCGCACCGAGGTCCGGACGACGCTCGCCCGCACCCGGCTGCTCTACGGCGAGTGGCTGCGCCGGGAGAACCGCCGCCTCGACGCGCGCGAGCAGCTGGGCATCGCATACGAGCTGCTCGGCGACATGGGGGCCGAGGCGTTCGCGGAACGCGCCCGGCGCGAGCTCCAGGCCACCGGTGAGACGGTACGCAGGCGCACCGTCGAGGCACGCGCGACTCTCACCGCCCAGGAGGCGCAGATAGCGCGCCTGGCCGGCGACGGGCTGACGAACCCCGAGATCGGCGCTCAGCTCTTCATCAGCCCGCACACCGTCGAATGGCACCTGCGCAAGGTCTTCGCGAAGCTCGGCATCTCCTCACGCAAGCAGATCCGCACCACGCTGCTCGAAGGCGCGGCGCTCACGGCCTGAGGATCCGCGGCCCCGCCGTCGTCCGCGAGCGGGACGGTGATGTGACGAGCGTCATGTCACGGGCGGCCTCCCGCACTTTGTCTCTGTAACGACGGTCCATGAGTCACCGCCGGGCCAACGGCGTGATGGTCGTCGATTCGAGAGACGATGCGGGAGAAGAGATGTTCGTCAAGAAGAGGTTGTTCATCGCGGCCGTGTCGCTGATCGCCTCCGCCGGTGGAATGACGGCGCCGGCCTCGGCCGACGACGGCGGCGCCTCGATCAGCTCCTGGGGCTTCCCCGGTGAGGGGTCCGACTGGCAGCCGGTGACCTACGCCGGCGGGCAGATCACCAGCAGGTCCACTCCTGGAGAGGCGCGCGACGACCGCGGCAACATCCTGCACGCCTGGCGCGGCGCGGACAACGACTCCATCTGGATCTCGTTGAACAACGGCCCCGCGTACTCGCTGCCCAACGCCCAGACCTGGACGCCGCCGCGGGTGATCTGGACGGACGACGGGGGCCGCGGCAACTTCCGGATCTTCCACACCGGCACCGAGGGCCACGTCTACCAGCACCGCGTCCAGCTCAGCCCGAGCTACCAGCTACCCGCCACCCTGCCCAGCTGGACCAGGATCCCCAACGACACGCGCACCACCGACACCGAGCCCGTGGCGGCTGCCGCGCTCCCCGGCAACTCCTTCATGCTCGCCTGGAACAGCCAGTCCACCGACGACATCTGGACGATGTACTACAACGGCGACACCGGCACCTACAGCTCGCCCAGCGTCGTGCCGGGCGCGCGGAGCAAGGACGCGCCGGGACTGGCCGCCCAGGTGGGCGCCAACGGCGACCCCGCTCCCTGGAACCAGGTCGTGCTCGCCTTCACGGGCACCGACAACTACGTGTACATGTCGCGGCAGCGGTACGGGACCGGCAACTGGACGAATCCGTTCCGGGTCTACGCGACAGGCACCCCGGGCTACACGAGGAACGGCCCGTCCGTCGCGCTCTCCCGAAGCGGCTACGGCGTCATCACCATCACCGAGGACCGTGACAACACCATCGGCAGTTACCTGATCTCGCGCGACGGCGGGTGGAGCGGCTACTACGAGGAGAACAGCTTCGCGCTCTCCCCCGGCAGAACCCCGCTGGCCGTGGTGGCCGGAACCGATCTCTACTACGTCATCAACGGTTCGGCCGGCGGCAGGAGCGGCGTGCTGTGGAAGAAGGTCTACGACTTCGCGGCGATGCCCACGCCGTCGGCCCCGCAGTGGTGAAGCCGGCGAACACGCAGCCGGACGACGTCATCGTCACCGACGCCGGCTCCCGGCGTCCGCGTCCTTCTCGGAGAGATCACGTGAGAATGGTCCGACCAGCGGCGGCCATGATGTCCGTCCTGCTGCTCTCGTTGTCGTCGCCGGGCAGCACCCCGGCGGCGTGGGGGGCGTCCGCCTCCCCGACGTCCGTGACCGCACCCGCCACGGCGGAGGACCCGCCGTGGGCCGGGCCTGGAGCGTCCGGCCCTGACCTGAGTCACGGCAACCGCACAACCCCGCCGGCCGGACTGCCGGACTGGTCCCGCGCCGGATACCGAGGCGGCCAGGAGCTGCCTGAGGGCGATGCGGATCTGACCGACGACGCCTCCTGCCGCATCTCGCCCGAAGAGCTCGCCTCCTCCTACAGGGTGACGGCGGACGACGGGACCGACGACACCGCCGGACTGCAGAAGGCGATCGACCACATCAAGGACGACTGCTCGCCGAACGCCAACTTCAACCGGCTCTCGCTCATCGAGCTACCGGCAGGCCGGATCGACATCACCCAGCAGATCTACGTAGATGCCGGATTTCTGATCGTACGGGGCAAGGGCTCCGGCGACGGCGGCACCCGGCTGGTGTTCAGGCCCGGCCTCCAGACCCGCTACGACCAGGTGATCAACGGCCGGTGGGACCAGGAGAGCATGATCGCCGGCACCGCCCCCGACGTCGGCAACGGCGGCTGGATCTGGCCCGGGCGTGGCATGTTCCGCGTCCAGACCCGGGAGGTGGCGACCCGGTACAAGGACGACTGGGAGCTGGCCTCCAGCCTGCCCATGCGCAAGGATCTGTACGAGGGCAGCGTCAACCAGCACTGGGCCGCCGGCTTCAAGGTGGCCGCCGCGGCCGATGACCCGGGCTTCTCGGCACGAGCGGGAGGCACGGTCGTGCGGCTGGACGCGAAGGCCGACATGACCAGGTTCAGGCCCGGCGGCTATGTCTGGGTGGGCGCGGCCAACAGCAGGAAGTTCTACGCGCAGCAGGGCATCACCGAGCAGAGCATGATCGAGGCGCTCCACATGCGGCAGGAGATGTTCCGGCTCAGCCGCATGGACGCCACGGCCAAGACGATCACGCTGGACCGGCCGCTGAGGTGGGACCTGCCGGTGAACTCCGAATCGGACGGCTCCGAACCGCTGAACGGCGGCGGCCCGTACGCCAGCAAGGTCACGCCGCTGAAGGTGGTCGAAGGCGTCGGGTTCGAGGACTTCTCCTTCACCCAGGACATGAACGGCCTGCCGAAGATCGGCGGCCAGGAGACGTACGCGCTCACTCCCGAGCAGGCCGTGCACAACTACGGCAACCTGGCGCCCGAGTACGCCATGCACGGCATCGTGTTCAAGTGGGCGGCGAACAGCTGGGCGCGCGGGCTCAAGGCCACGATGACCGGCTCACACCCGATCGTCACCGAGGTGGCGCGCAACCTGCAGATCGAGCGCAACAGCTTCGACGGCGCCTGGAACAAGGGCAAGGGCGGCAACGGCTACCTGCGTGGCAGCCGCGTGTGGGACTCGTTGTGGGCGCACAACCTCAGCCGCGACCTGCGCCACTTCACCTTCCAGTGGTCGGCGGGCGGCAACGTCGCCTTCCGCAACGACCTCGACTCCGACCTGAACCTGCACGGCGGCTGGGAGCACGACAACCTGTTCGAGCAGAACACGGTGCGAGTCCCCTACGAGCACCGCTCGGCCAGTTGCTCCGCCAACTGCGGTGGCGAGGGCGGTGAGATGGACGCGGGCACCTGGTATCCGATCTGGTGGGCGGCCGGGCCCAAGGCGGGCAAGTGGGCCGGCTCCTCCGGGCCGCAGAACGTCTTCTTCGACAACACGCTGAGCAAGCAGACCACCGCCGGCGGGCCGTTCGAGCCGTACCGGCCGTACGGCGCCCAGGCCGGCACCGCCTTCCAGTTCGGCTCGGACGGCTCCGACCCACGCGCGTTCCTGCCCCTGAGCCAGAACGGGCAGGCGATCACGGACTGGACCGGACGGGAGACCCTGAACTACCAGGGCAACGGAGTGGCCGCCCTCGACGTGGGACACCGGCGGTCGCTGTTCCTCCGCGACACCGGCGGCGAGCTTCCCCCACGCGACCCGAAGCTCGTCGAGATCAAGGCGGCCACCTGGAACATGGCCGGCGCGTCCTCGCCGCAACAGGGCGACAGGTACGCGACCGCGCTGCCCGCTCTGCACACCCGGGAGAGTCCTCCCAGGGAGAACGACCTCCTGGCCCTGCAGGAGACCGGCTATCCCGCCGACCGGCACTATTGGGGCAAGGACACGATCGCTCAGACCGACTACGTCAAGAGGATGCGCGACGGCAGCACGAACGCGCCTCCCGTCGAGGAGATCTGGCTCAGCCGAACCAGTGGAGGCCGCGGCGGAGGTTACCTCTATTGGCTGAACACGAACGTCGACACCGGTTCCGGCAACCCGGAGAAGATCAATCTGGCCGTCTGGACGCGGCGAAGTGTCCGGAGGGACGAGATATTCGTCGTCCCCGGAGCGACCCGGAACGGCGTTCACGAGGGCAAGTCCCGTCCCGCGCTCGGCGTCAACTATTGCGGGGTCGTCTACTTCACCTGGCACGGGGCCGCGGCAGGCGGCACGGACAACGTCACGATGCTGCGGAACATCAGGAGTCATATGCAGACCGCCGGCCCGAACGGGCAACCGCTGCCCTGGGTGGTCCTCGGCGACTTCAATATGGAGGCTTATGGGCAGACAGGATTGTTGACCGCCCTCGGCGACGACTCCCGTCAGTTCGACGTACTGCCCTCCAGCGGGCCCACCCGGCCCGTCACGGGACGCACCATCGACTACGCCGTCACCCAGAACGGCGTCACCCCGGCGCTCTACAGGGGGTACGGGTTCGGGACGCCGATGACCGACTTCGAGATGTCGGACCACCTTCCCGTCGAATACGACTTCTCCTATCTCACCGAGGACCAGCGGTGCACGACGTCCCAACCGGCGCGGCAGGCGAAGGCCGTTCCGCGAACGACGCAGAATCTCCGAAGCGCCTCCAGCACCCGCTCCCCCTACCCTTCGGGTGCGGGGACGCGGCCCGGCAGCAGCCGCCTCAAGACCAGGACGTTCGCCCGATCCGAGCAGAGCGCGCACAATTTCCGGTTCCTGGCCGCCGGTGACGACCCGGGACACTATCGCGTGCTGCACAGCTTCACGCGTACCTATCTGGGCCAGGAATCCGGACTCGCCGACGCGCCGGTGATTCTCCAGGGCTCCGACGACGGCGACTCCCAGCTGTGGCGATTGCTCGACATGGGAGACGGCACCTGGATATTGCTGAACAAGGCCACCGGCCAGGCGTTGACCGCCCTGGATCGCGCTGACGGCGAAGAACTGGTGGGTCGTGACCTCGCCGACGAATTCGATCCCGACCAGCGCTGGTTCCTCCAGGACGCCGAGAACGAGGCGCTGGACGTCGATGAGATCGTCACCGGCGCGGGATCGGCCATGACCGTACAGGACTCCGACCCGGAACCGGGCACGCCGGTGGCGCTCGAACCCGACAGCGACGATTCCGCGGAAGAATTCATGCCCGTATACGCCGACAAGACCGAGGGATATTACTGCTACTACCTGGTCCACAAGGGACTGTATGTCAATTCAACGGCCACCAACCCCGCGGTCGGCGACGGCAACCTGCTCACGCTGAACGAATTCCGTCCCAATGACGGCGGCTACATGTTCTGCACCCCACCGGCCGACAGGCACGCCTCGCAACTGACGGCGGTGGGCCAGTACGACGCGCGGGGCCGCTTCCTCAACCTCGGCACCGCCGGCCCGGGTCTGCTGGCGCTGAGCGCGTCCTACGGGCTCACCTGGAATTGGAAAGCCATCGCAGGCTGACCGCCGGCGGCGTTCCACCGGCAGCCTCGTGGCTGCCGGCGGGAGCGTGATCACAACGAGCAGTCCCGCTCCCGGTGCTCGTCGAGCGCGCGGAGCACGTCGGCGCACGCCTGCGCGAAACCGGCCAGCCGCTCTGGGCCGAGCACGTCGATGAACAGGGCGTGCACCAGCTCGGTGTGCTCGGAGACGGCCTTGTCGATCGCCGCGGAGCCCTTGTCGGTGAGCCGCACGTCGGGATAGCGGCGGTCGTCGGCGTCCACCCGCTCGACCAGCCCGCGCTGCGCCATCCGGGTGAGCTGGTGGGACAGGCGGCTCTTCTCCCACTGGGTCGCGGCGGCCACCTCCGCGACGGGCATCACCCGCCGCTCCGACTCCGCGAGCCGGACCAGGACCTCGAAGTCGGCCGCGGACAGGTCGCACTCGCGCTGCAGGTGCTGCTGCAGGTGTGAGCCGAGGTGCTTGGCCATTTCGATGTACGTGCGCCACATCCGGTCGGCCTCGCCGATGTCCTGCTCCCATCCCATGACGCCCACTCTACCGGTTGCTTGACGTATCAACCTGGCGCTGTATGGTAGACCGGGTTGATACATCAACCTGAACACATGAGGGGACCGTTTCCGTGAGCGAGCAGCAGATCATCGCCGTGGTGGGCGCGACCGGGGCGCAAGGAGGCGGGCTGGTCCGCGCGATCCTCGACGATCGCGGCGGGCGGTTCGCCGCGCGAGCCCTGACCCGGGACCCGGGTTCGGCGCGGGCCAGGGAGCTGGCCGCCCTGGGGGCCGAGGTCGTGGAGGCCGATCTCGACGACGCGGGCAGCCTGCGCAGGGCCTTCGACGGCGCGCACGGCGCCTTCGTGGTGACGAACTTCTGGGAGCCGCGCACGCCCGAGGAGGAGCGGGCACGGCCCGCGACCACCAAGGAGCGGGAGCAGGCCGGCAACGCCGCGCGGGCGGGCCGGGAGGCCGGCGTCCGGCATTTCGTCTGGTCCACGCTGTCCGACACCCGCGGCTACTTCCGTCCGGACGACGGGACGCCGAGCTTCGGGGGCACGTACAAGGTGCCGCACGCCGACGGCAAGGCCGAGGCCGACCGGTTCTTCCTGGAGTCGGGCGTGCCCACCACCTTCCTGCAGGCGAACGTCTACTACGAGGCATTCCGGGACATGTTCGCGCCCCGGCGTGACGAGACGGGCGCACTGGTGCTGCCGCTCGGGTTCGGCGAGGCGAGGGTGGCCGCGCAGGCCGCGGAGGACGTCGGCAGGACCGCGCTGGGGATCTTCCGCCAGGGGAACGGGATGGCCGGCAGGCGGGTGAGCGTCGCCGGGGCCGTGCTCACCGGCGCGCAGTACGCCGCCGCGCTGAGCCAGGCGCTCGGCGAGCCCGTCACGTACCAGGCGGTCAGCCCCGACATGATCCGGGCCGCGGGCTTCCCGGGCGCGGGCGAGGTCGGCAACATGCTCCAGTACCTGGTCGCGGCCGCCCCCGACATCGCCGAGCTCATCGACTTCGAGCTGCTGCGTGCACTCAATCCGCGGCTGCAGACGTTCGACGCGTGGCTGGCCACCCACCGGGACACCATCCCGCGCTGACCGGCACCCGCCCCGCCCCGCACGCGGCCGCCCCGGCTCACATGCAGGCATTCCGCCGAACCCACAGCCTTTCCATGGCGACGGTTCTCGCGGGCACGCCTCTCCCGGCCGCCTCACCCGCCGGCGCCACGGCGACCAGTTCCCCGTGCGGACCGGACCCTGGCCCGACTGGCACGCTCCCACCATCAATCGAACCGGCTTCGTCCCAGCCCACACGCGATCGCTCCGGCCTGGGCCGTCCTCCAGCGACCACGGCGAGCACGCGTGTGTCGCTCTCGGTCAACGGCCGCCTGGCGCCCACCGCCCTGCCGTCGAGCAGCGCGCCGCCCTCGTCAGCAGGTGAACTTGCCCATGCGCTCGCCGGCGGCGCGTGCCCGGCCCCGGTCGATCTCCTTGGTCATCCGATCGACCAGGTCGGCACGACGAGACGCTGCCGAGTCGGCCAGGAGTCATCGGCCGGCACCTGTCGTGGTCCCTCGGACTCCGTGGTCAGTGCGCCTGGTCGGCGAGGTCGGCCAGGTCCTCGTCGGTCAGCTGCAGGGACGTGGCGACGACGTTCTCCTCCAGGTGGGCGAGCGAGCCGGTGCCGGGGATGAGCAGGATGTTCGGCGACCGGGCCAGCAGCCAGGCCAACGCCACCTGCGGCACGGTCGCGCCGTGGCGGGCGGCGACGGCGTCCAGGCGCTCGGCCGTGAGCGGCCGGAACCCACCGACCGGGAAGAACGGCACGTACGCGATGCCCGCCTCGGCGCAGGCGTCCACCAGCGGGTCGTCCTCGCGCCTGGCCAGGTTGTAGAGGTTCTGGACGCAGACGATCGGCGCGATCTTCTGGGCCTCGGCGAACTCGGCGGGTGTCACGTTCGAGACGCCGAGGTGGCGGATCAGCCCCTCCTCGCGCAGCGCGAGCAACGTCTCCAGCGGACCGGCGAGCGGCGTCCCGGCGCGGTCGAGGTCGCCCATGCGCAGATTGACGACATCGAGGCGGTCCACGCCGAGCGAGCGCAGGTTCGCCTCGACGCCGCGGCGCAGGCCGTCGGGGGTGAGGCCGGTCTTGCCCTCGGCGGGCAAGGCGAGGTCAGAGCCCTCGACCAGCGCGCCCACCTTCGTCACGATCACCAGGTCGTCCGGGTAGGGATGCAGCGCCTCCCGGATCAGCTCGTTGGCCGCCACGCCGTCGCGAGCGTAGTAGTGCGAGGTGTCGATGTGGTTCACGCCCAGGTCGACGGCCCGGCGCAGGACGGCGAGCGCGGTGTCCCTGCTGGGGCGGTCGCCTTTCGGCCAGCCGGTCAGCTTCATCGCGCCGTACCCGACCCTGGCGACGCTCAGGTCGCCGCCCAACGCCCATCGTCCAGTCGTCATGATCACCCATTCTAGCGGTGATCAGCGTCCGGGGCCGGGGGCCCGCCGCAAACCTGGGCCCCGAACGAGCCCAGCACCCGGATGAAGACCATGATCCGCACATCTTTCGTGGACGTTCCAAATCGCTTCCAAATGCCTTCCAAACACCCAGGAGCAGCCTGAACACATCGCAACCGATGAAGGAGCGGGAACAGATGAGCGTCAACACCCAGGACATGGAGATCGTCCACCGCGTGCTCCGCCGTGAGTCGCGGCTGCTGGTGGAGCTCGTCGCGGCCGTCGCCCCCGGTGACACCGCTCGCGCCAGGGTGATCGCCGGCCACTTCCGCGTCTACCGGCTGGGCCTGCACAACCATCACGAGGGCGAGGACGAGCTGCTGTGGCCGCCCTTGCTGTCCCGGGTGGATCTGGAGGCCGACGTCGTCCTGCGCATGCAGGCCCAGCACGAACGCGTCGCGGCCACCCTGACCAGGCTGGACGCCGCGTTCCCCGCCTGGGAGGCCACCGCGGGCGCCGACGAACGCGACACCCTGGCGGCCGCCCTCTGCGAGCACCGCGCGGTCCTGCTGGAACACCTTCATGACGAGGAGGCCACCCTCCTCCCGCTCGCCGCCAAGCACATCACCCGACAGGAGTGGGCCTCCCTGGGCGACCACCTGGTGCACAACACGCCCAAGCTCACCCTGTTCACGCTCTTCGGCGCCGTCCTGGAGGACGCGAACCCGGCCGAGCGCGCCCTCGTCCTCAGCGGGCTGCCCGCCCCGGTCCGCGTCATCTGGCACGTCATCGGCCGCCCCCGCTACGCCCGCCACATCCGCCGTGTCCGCGGCTGAACCCTGCCCGTCCGTACATACAAGGAGAACGACCATGTCGCTGAAGAAGCTCAACACCGTCCTGGCCACCGCTGTCGTCCTGTTCACCCTCTACCTCGGGTTGTCCTTCGTCCTGCCCCTCGAGCCGTCCTTCCCGGGCCTGCCGAACTGGCCTTCTGGCGACAGCGGCTTCCCCATCGTGAAGAGCAGCCGCGAGATCGCGATGGGCCTGGCCATGGGCGTCCTGCTGGTGACGGGCCACCGCCGCCCGTTGGGCTGGGTCCTGCTGATGGTGGCCATCGCCCCGTTCGGCGACATGGTCAACGTCCTGGCCCACCACGGATCCACGGCCGCCGCGCTCGGCGTCCACGGCCTGACCGCGGCGCTGATCGCGATCACGGGGTGGCTGATCCTCCGCGAGGCCGGCGCCACCCCGGCGACCACCCCGGCGACCGCCGCGCAGTCCGCCTGACGTCCGCATTTTCTGACAACTCGACAAGGGAGACGACAATGACGACCAACGATTTGCGCGGTGTCCTGAAGGGGCGCGTGCTCCTGCCCGGTGACGACGGCTTCGAACAGGCGGCCACCGCGTGGAATCTGACCGTCAGGCAGCCGGTGGCGGCCGTGGCGGAGGCCGCGGACGCCGATGACGTGGCGGCGCTCGTGCGTTACGCGCGGCGGGCGGGCATGACGGTGACCGCGCAGCCGAGCGGGCATGGCGCCTCGGGTGATGTGGACGGCCTGATCCTGTTGCGTACCGGCCTGCTGAACGACGTGGAGATCCGCCCGCGGGAGCGCGTGGTCCGGGTGGGCGCGGGCGCGAAGTGGGGGCAGGTGCTGGCGGCGGCCGGTCCGCTGGGGCTGACCGGCCTGTCCGGCAGCGCGCCGGGGGTCAGCGTGACCGGTTACACCCTGGGCGGCGGCGTCGGCTGGTTCAGCCGCAAGCACGGCTTGGCCTCCGACAGCGTGCGGGCCATCGACATCGTGGACGCCGACGGCGAGCCGGGCCGGGTGACCGCCGAGTCCGACCCCGACCTGTTCTGGGCGCTGCGCGGCGGTGGCGGGGACTTCGCGGTGGTGACCGCCCTCGAACTCGACCTGTATCCCGCTCCGGTCCTGTACGGCGGGCGCGTGATCTGGCCGGAGCACCGGACCCGGGAGGTGTACGACGCGTTCCTGGAGATCACCGCCGAGGCGCCGCGTGAGCTCAGTGTCTGGATCAACCGGCTCCAGCCCCCCGGCGCGCCGCCGATGGTGACGCTGGACCTGGCCTATCTGGGTGAGGCGGCGCAGGGCGAGGACCTGCTGGCACGCATCGACAAGATCGAGGGCGCGATCTCCGACAGCCGCGGCGTCGTCCCGATCGCTGATCTGGGCAGGATCGCCGCCGAGCCCACCGATCCGGTCCCGTCCATCGCTCGTGCGGAGCTGCTCACCGGCCTGAACGCGGACACCGTGGAGCTCCTGCTGGCCAAGCCGATCGAACCGCTCATCAACGTGCAGATCAGGCACCTGGGCGGGGCGCTCGCCGAGCCGGGCGGCGGGGCCGGTGCGAGCGGCGCGGTGGCTGAGCCGTACCTGCTCGGACTGGTGGGTCTCGGCCTGCCGCACGCGGCCGACGCGACGCGCGCCAAGCAGGCCGAGGTCGTGGCCGACCTGGAGGCGTACATCAGCGGCCGCAAGCCGTACACCCTGCTGTCCCCCGGTGACACGGCGGCGCAGTCCTTCTCCGGCAGCGCGCTCACGCGGCTGCGAAAGATCAAGCGGGCCCGTGACCCGCACAACGTGTTCCGCGCGAACTACCCGGTGCTCGGATAGATCGGTTCCCAGCGGCTGATGGCCCCTCCGCCCACCACGGCGGCGGGGCCGCACCACACCCGCGTGACAGATGTCGCCCTACGGCGACTGGACCGGCCCCGTCTCGTGCCCCGTTCGCAGACGGAGCTCCAGGACGTCCTCCCGGCCGAAGACCTGCCCGGTGGGAACGAACCCGGCAGAGGTGTAGAGCGCCCTGGCCGCGATGTTGTCGCCACGCACTCCCAACCGCAGCACCGGTGCGTCGAACGCGTCCCGCACATGGGCGATGACCTGTTGGAGGGCCGCTCGGCCCAGCCCCTTCCCCTGGTGATCCTTGTCGATCATCAAGCGATAGAGCCAGATCTGGCCGTCATCGGGATCGGGGCCGTACATCGCGAAGCCCACGGCGCGCTCATCGTGCATCACCGCACGGGTCACGAAGCCCGGCAAGAACCGACTCTCCGCAATCGAGTACAGGTTCGACGCGATGAGATCAGCCTGGTCGTCAGCCACCCTCAGCTCGGCCACCGCTTCCCAGGTCTCCTGGCACAGGTCGTCAAGGCGCACACGAATCGACATGGATCCTCTCTATCGGATCATTGCGCAGACCGTCCTGCGAATATCACCGCGATCAAGCGCGGGTGACCATTGCGCGAATCGCCGCACGTCACGCACGGATGCCGGACAGACCGACCTTGGAGACGCCGGGGAGCCCTGGCAGCGCGGAGGCGCCCCGGACAGCGCCGCAGATGGCTCGCCGGAGCCTTCCGCCGTTCGGCAAGAAGTCGCCCAGCATTCGCTTTCTCCCCACGCAAGCCGTCATGCTCCTCTGCGAGCGTGACCAAGGGCCGCAGGTTCACCTGCTCCGCCCCACTTCGTGCGCAAGCTCATGGGCCACCCGAGAACGACGCACCAGGTATTCCAGATGAAAGGTATGTCCCATGTGCCGCACCCATGCACACTCCCACAGCGCACCGGAAGGAACGGCCGCGTTCGCCGACCTGTCCGTCTCAGAGACCGAACTGTCGCCCGCCGACCTCGGCAGGCGCCGTTTTCTGCTGAACAGTGGGCTGCTCGGCATCAGCAGTCTCGGCGTCACCGCTCTGGGAGGGCTGACCACGCGTCCCGCCGCCGCAACCAGCGGAGGCTCCCGCGCGCTCCACTGGCTGGCCGGCGACCATCACGTTCATACGCAGTACAGCTACGACGGCATGTACACCATTGAGCAGCAGGCTGCGGGCGCTCTCAAGCATGGCCTGGACTGGCTGGTCATCACCGACCACGGGCACGCCGCGCACGAGAAGTTCGCGGTCGAGTCCACCTATGCCGACATCGTCACCTCCCGGGCCAAGCACCCTGAGCTGCTGTTGTGGCAGGGGCTGGAATGGAACGTTCCCGGGGGCGAGCACGCCACGGTGTTCTTCGACGGTGCTCGCGATGAGATCCAACTGCTGCGCGCGTTCGAGCGGCTCTTCGACTCCAGGATCAACGGCACCGGCGCCGGCAACCCGGCGAACGAGGCCAAGGCGCTGGAGGCGCTCGCCTGGCTGGAGACCGCGCTGCGCACGGGTTCGGCGAGTTCCGCGCTGTTCCTGATCAACCACGTGATGCGACGCGGCAGATACTCCCCGCGTGACCTGCGCACCTATCGCGACAAGGCGCCGAACATCGCAGTCGGCATGGAGGGCGCGCCTGGCGCCCAGAACGAGCCCAGGGCCCGCGGCGACTTCAACAACACCGCCGACGCCAACTCCTGGGCCGGCTGGCGGCCGGAACACTACCCGACGTACGGCGGCTTCGACTCCATGACCGGCATCCTGGGCGGCATGTGGGACTCGATGCTCGCCGAGGGCAAGGGCTGGTGGATCACTGCCAACTCAGACGGCCACTTCTACAACGGTGACACGACCGTCGAACCCTCCCGACCTGCTGACTGGTACGACCAGCACGGTAGATACCCCGATCCCGTCGACGGCGGCGTCCCGCTGCGGCACGCCGACTTCTGGCCCGGTCAGTTCAGCCGCACGGTTGTGGGGGCGACCTCACGCAGCTACGGCGCGGTCATGGAGGCGATCAAGGCCGGGCGATCCTGGGTGTCGATGGGCGGCCTCATCGACGGGCTGCACGTCGACGCGCACGCCCCCGGCAACGCCCCGGCCACATTCGGCGGACGGCTGTCGGTGCGGCGCGGCGACGACGTCACCATCACCATTTCCGTCGATCTCGCCGGCCGTCCCAACGCCAATGAAGAGATCCCCCGGCTCGCCCGCCTGGATCTGATCCGCGGTGCGATCACCGGGCCGGCCGCCGACCTCGACGTCTTCACCGCACCGGACGTGAGTGTGGTCGAGTCGTTCATGCCGAAGGGCAAGGGCCGGGTCGCCCAGTTCCACTACAAGTTCCGCGACGTGCGCGAGCCGTTCTACTTCCGGCTGCGTGGCACCGACGGCAGGCGCAGCGCTCCCGGCGGGATGGAGCCGGCGGCGGACACGGGCCGCAACGAGAACCCCTGGCACGACCTCTGGTGCTACACCAATCCCACCTTCGTAGAACTGAGATAGGACGGTGCTCATCTCGGCGCCCACGGGCGGCGTACCCATGCCGGAGCGCCCGCGTCCGGAAGGGCCCGCTAACATCGGGGTCCCCCGGTCCCGCCTCGCGGATGCCCCACTGCGACGGACGCCCGGCCGACCCGCCACGGAGCCCGCGTGCCCACGATCGACCCCCGACGTCTCCTCATCCTCCGTGCCTTCGTGCTGTCCGACTCTGTCACCGCGACCGCGGCGGCGCTGCACCTGACGCCGTCCGCGGTGTCGCAGCAGCTCGCGGCGCTCGAGCGCGAGGTCGGTCACGCGCTCGTCATACGCTCGGGGCGCAAGCTGGTGCTCACGCCGGCCGGGCGCATCCTCGCCGGGCACGCCGAGGAGATCAGCTCCCGGCTGAAGATCGCCGAGGCCGACCTGGCCGCGCACGCCGGCGGTGTCCTCGGGCAGCTCCGGATCGGCGCCTTCCCCACGGCGATCAGCTGGCTGGTGGCACCCGCCATCGTCGAGCTGCGCCGCCAGGCCCCGGGCGTCGACGTCACCGTCGTCGACGCGGAGGCGCACATGAGCCACCGCATGCTGATGCGCGGCGACATCGACGTGACCGTCAGCATGGAGTACGAGTCCGACCCCGAGCGCGACTCCCCCGACATCGTGAAGTTCCCGCTCTACATCGAGCGGTTCAAGGTCGTCCTCCCCCAGGCGCACCCGCTGGCCGGCGAGGAGGGCATCGGGCTCACCCAGCTCATCGAGGAGGGCTGGATCATGCCCTCCCCCGGTAATCCGTGCCGCACGATGGTGCTGCAGGCGTGCGCGGAGCTCGGCTTCCACCCGCCGATCAGCCACGTCTCGGACGACTACCGCGCCGCGCTGGCGCTGGTCGCCGCCGAGGCGGGGATCTGCCTGGTGCCGGAGTCCGCGCTCTCCGCCCGCGACGCCGAGTGGGTGACGATCCTGCCGACGCGCGGCATCGCGCCGCTGCGCAAGGTGATCATGACGACGCGGCGCGACAACCAGGGCCACCCCGTCGTACGCGCGGGGCTGGAGGCGATGCGGGCCGCTGTGTCCGAGCCGGATTCGGAGGTCTACGGCCCGCTCGCGCGGTCCGACACCTTCAGCGTCGAGTGATGGCTCCGGCCGGCGGCGCGTTCTCGCGGAGGAAGGCGTCGACGTGCCGGTGGTACTCCTCCGGCTTGTCGCGGCGCACGCAGTGGTGTGCGCCCTCGATCACGACGACGTCGAAGCCGGGCGCGACGGCCGTGAGCCGCTCGCGGGAGTGCTTGTCGACGATGACGTCGCCGGTGCCGGTGACGAGCAGCGCCGGCACGCCGGCCGGGCCGACCGTGATCTGCCGCGCGGTCGGCGTCCAGATCCGGCGCTTCTCGTGGACCCGCTGCTGCATGTAGTCGATGTCGACGGCCTTCATCGCCTCGGCGAGCGGGCGCAGCTCCTGCTCCGCCCAGTGGGGGTTGAGCTCGCGCTGCATGTCCACGAGTTCCTCGACCGACGCCGTGTCGGCGTAGTCGAAGGGGTCCTTGGTGGTCTGCTCGACGCTGAGCCACGGGTTGGGACCGGCCTCCGGCACCCACCACGGCGGGTCCTCCAGCACGACGCCGGCCACGAGGTGCGGGGCGTCGGCGGCGACGAAGGCGGCGATCCGCGCGCCCATGGAGTGCCCGACGACGAGCGTCTTGCGCCCGGTCCCGTCGAGCATGTCCTTGAGGATGTCGATCGCGTCCTGCACCATCACGTCGGTGGACGGAACGCCCTCGTGCTCGGGCAGACGGCCGGGCGACTCCCCGTGGCCCCGTGCGTCCGGCGCCACGATGTGGTAGTCGCCGCCCCAGCGGTCGACGGCGTCACCGTAGCATGCGCCGGACTCCACGGCGCCGTGGAGGATGAGGATGGCAGGCGCATCTGCTGCGTCCCGCCCATACTCTCGGACGAACAGGTCTGTTCCCACGTGTCCTCATTCACTGCTCTGTCGCGCCGGCCCCCGGCCGGCTCACGACGGGGTTGTCGTTCGGTGGATCATGGTCATGATCGTGGCACGCCTCTTCGGCGTCGCGCAACGCTCCCGCAGGTCAGGTCCGCAGCTCCGCCTCCGGTGTCGCCTCGACCAGCGCGCGCGTGCAGGGGTGCTGCGGGGAGCGGAAGATCTCGTCGGACGAGCCGGTCTCGACGATACGGCCGCGCTGCATGACGGCGACACGGTCGCTGTAGAGCCGGATCACCGCCAGGTCGTGGCTGACGTGGAGGAACGAGATCCCCTGGTCGCGCTGCAGGTCGGCCAGCAGGTTGAGGATCTGGGCACGCACTGACACGTCGAGCGCCGAGGTCGGCTCGTCCGCGATGATCAGATCCGGCTTGAGGGCGAGCGCTCGTGCCACGGCGACGCGCTGGAGCTGCCCGCCGGACGCCTCGTGCGGGTAGCGCCCCAGGTAGTCGGCGCCGAGGCCGACCGACTCCAGCAGGGCGACCAGTTCGGCGGTCGACGTCGTCTCGCCGTGCGCGCGGAAGACGTTCTCCAGCGTCTGCCGCACGGTCTGCAGCGGGTTCAGCGACGCCAGCGGGTCCTGGAAGACCATGGCGACGTTGCGCCGCAGCCGCCGCAGTCCTCGCCGGCCGAGGCGGGCGACGTCCTGCCCGTCCGTACGGACGGTGCCGGACGTCGGCACCACCAGGCCGTTGGCCATCCGCGCCAGCGTGGACTTGCCCGAGCCGGACTCGCCGACCAGGCCGAGCGCCTCGCCCCGCTCGACGTGGAGCGAGACGCCGTCCACGGCGAGGAGGCCCTTGCGGCTGCGGCCGAAGCCACCGGCGATGCGGTAGCGCTTGCTGACGTCGGTCATCTCCAGGATCGGCTGGCTCACCGGGTGACCTCCTGCGGTTCGGGGAGACGATCGAGGTGGCAGGCCGCAAGGTGCACGCCGCCGCCCTCGCCGGCCGGGCGGACGGTGGGCAGCGGCACGTCCACGACACAGCGTTCGCCGACCTGGTCGGCGAAGCCGCAGCGCGGCGCGAAGGCGCAACCCGGTCCTGCGTCGCGCAGCGACGTGGGCGTGCCGGGGATGGCGCGCAGCCGCGTCCGCTCCCCACCGATGTCGAGCCGGGCGTCCAGCCGCGGCGTGGCCGCGCGGAGTCCGGCGGTGTACGGGTGGGCGGGCTGATCGAAGATGTCGCGGAGGCTGCCGTACTCGGCCTGGCGGCCGGCGTACAGCACGAGGACGTCGTCCGCCGCACTCGCCACCACCCCGAAGTCGTGGCTGATCAGGAGCATCGCCATGCCGTACTCCTGCTGGAGCCCGCGGAGCAGGGCCAGGATCTGCGCCTGCACCGTCACGTCGAGCGCGGTGGTCGGCTCGTCGGCGATGAGCAGCGCCGGCCGGTTCACCAGGGCCATCGCGATCACCGCGCGTTGCCGCATGCCGCCCGAGAACTCGTGCGGGAAGCGGCGTACGGCGTCCGCGGGCTCGGGGATGCCCACCCGGTCGAGCATCTCGACCGCACGGGCCCGCGCAGCGCGACGGGTGACCGACGGGTCGTGCAGGCGGACCGCCTGGGCGATGTGCGCGCCGATGTCGAGGTACGGGCTGAGCGCGGACATCGAGTCCTGGAACACCATGGCCACGTCGGAGCCGCGGGCCCGGCGCAGCTCGCGCTCGTCGGCGGAGAGCATCTCCCGCCCGGCGACGACGATCCGGCCCCGGGCGCTCGCCCCTCGCGGCAGGAGCCGCATGATCGCCCGGCCGGTGATCGTCTTGCCCGATCCCGACTCGCCGACCACGGCGAGTGTGCGGCCGCCGTCCAGCCTCACGGAGAGGTCCCGCACGACATCGGCGGTGACGCCGCCGCCGGTGAACGAGACGCACAGGTCCTCGACCTGGAGTACGGGGTCAGGCACGGCGGATCCTCGGGTCGAGAAGCGGCATCAGCAGGTCGGCGATCAGATTGCCGACGATGATGAGGAAGGCGGAGAAGAGCGTCACCCCGACGACGATGCTCAGGTCGGACTCGTTCACGCCGGACAGCAGCAGGTCGCCGAGCCCGTGCAGGCTGAACACCTTCTCCGCGATCACCGAGCCGCCCAGGAGCGCGGTGACGTCGAGCGCGAACATCGCCACGACCGGCACCATCACGCCGCGGACGGCGTGCCGGTTCACCCGCCGGGTCGACGCGCCGCGCGCGGTCATCGCGACGAGGTGGTCGGCCGAGAGTTCGTTGAGCAGCTGCGTGCGGGTGACCCGGATGTAGCCGGCGGCGAGGATGAACGACAGCACCATCCACGGGCCGATCAGGTGCCAGGCCCAATCCGCCGGTGACTCCGAGAACGGCACGAAGCCGGAGTACGGCAGCGCGTTGAGCATGAAGCCGAAGACCTGGACGACGAGCAGGCCGACGAGGAAGGTCGGGACCGACAGCCCGAACATCGCGAAGCCGATCGAGAACCGGTCGACGATCCCGCCCTTGCGTATCGCCGACAACGCGCCGAGGCCGATGCCCACGACGAGGCACAGGACGGCCGCGCCCAACGCGAGCGACAACGTGACGGGCAGCCGCTCGGCGATGAGCGTCGTGACGTCGCTGCGGTTCGGGAACGAGTAGCCGAAGCAGGGCGCCTGGCAGTGCACCTGCTGGGCGCCCTCGCCGTACGTACGGCCGGTGAAGAGGCCCTTCACGAACTGGGCGTACTGCCACCCCGGGCTCTGGTCGGTCTGCATGTAGGCGCCGACCTTGGCCCGGGTCTCGGGCGGACACGGCTTGCCGCACATGGCGCGGGCCGGGTCCTTCGAGGCCCCGAAGAAGAGGGCTATCGTCACGAAGGCGATCGCTAGGAGCATGAACACCGCGGTGGCCATGCGGCGGGCAATGTAGACGATCATGCAGAATCCTCCATGCGCACGTCGAGGACGTCGCGGAGCGCGTCACCGGCGAGCGTGGCGCCGAATACGATCAGGAACACCACGGCGCCCGGGAAGAGCATGTACCAGACGTCCGCGCCGCTGTAGATCCACGGCAGCGAGTCCGAAAGCAGTTTGCCGAGGTCGGGAACGTCGCCACGCAGGCCGACCCCGAGGAACGACAGTCCCGCGACCACGCTGACGTTGCCGGGCAGTGACATCGCGAACAGGACGACGACCAGGCCGAAGAGGTGCGGCAGCATCTCCCGGCGGATGATCTGCCAGGGCGCGGCACCGGTCGCCCGCGCCGCCTCGACGAAGGCGCGGGCGTTGACGGCGCCGGCCTGGGCGCCGATGATCCGGGCCGGGACGGTCCAGCCGAAGAAGGCCAGCACGAGCACGAGGACCAGGCCCCGCGGCATCTCCGGCGGCACGATCGCCATGATCGCGATGACGAACATCAGGCCCGGGAAGCCGAACATGAAGTCGATCACCCGCCCCGCGACGGCGTTGAGCCAGCCGCCGAAGTACCCGATCGCCGTACCGAGGACGGCGGCGAACGCGATCGACAGGATGCTAGCCCCGAAGGCGATGAACAGCGACGAGCGGATGCCGTAGACGATCTGGGCGAACAGGTCGACACCCGTCACCGGGACGACACCGAGCCAGTGGTCGGCGCTGACGCCACCGAAGGCGCCCAGCGGACGGCCGCCGTCCGGGTCGAGCACGTCGGTGTGCAAGGTGTTCGGATCCTGTCCCTCCATCCACACGAGCAGCGGGGCGCAGAGCCCCGCGACGAGCGGCACCACCAGCATGACCAGGCCGGCGACGCCGGACCGCTTCCGGAGGAAGCGGCCGAGGACCGAGGTGCCCCGGCCCTCCGCCTGCTGGATCTCAGCGATCGACACCGACGACCAACTCGTTCGCGAACGGCGGGTAGGCGGGGACGAAGTAGTTCATAATCTTCGAACCGGCCAGGGCCTGCGTGCGCTGCACGAGGATCGGCACGACCGGGGCGTCCTCCATGATCTGCTTGTCGATCGCGGCCCACATCTCGGCGGCCTTGTCGAGGTCCGGCTCCGCGATCGCGGCGTCGATCGCGGAGTCCACCTTGGGGTTGGAGAACTTCGAGGCGTTTCCGCCGCCGTTGCCGATCTCGCTCGACGCGAACAGCGGCTGGATGGTGCTCATGCCGCTCGGGAAGTCCGCTCCCCAGCCGTTCGTCGTCATGTCGTAGTCGCCGTCGGCGGACGAGATGAGCTCGGACCAGGTGTTGGCGTCCAGGCCCTTGAGCTCGACCTTGACGCCGACCCGCGCCAGCGAGTTCTTGATGCTCTGGGCTTCCTTCTCCTCGATCGCGCTCACGTCGGTCGGATAGGTCAGCGTGAGCTTCAGGTCGGAGACGCCGGCGGCGGCGAGCAGTTCCTTCGCCTTGTCGACGTCGCCGGTGTCACCGCCGTCGTACAGGTTGTACTCGGTGTAGCCGGGGATGCCGGGCGTCATGATGGTCGAGGCGATCTGGCCGCCGAACTTCGGGCCGCCGTACACGCTCTGCACCTCGGCCTTGTTGATCGCGTAGTTGATCGCCTGCCGCACGCGGACGTCGGACAGGCCCGGGCGCTTGACGTTCATGGCGAGGTAGCGGAAGTAGCCCGAGGGGCTGTTGGCCATGCGGCCGGAGATCGACGGGTCGGACTCGATCCGCTGGAACTGCGACGGCGAGATGAGCGCGTTGCTGATCGCGGTCCGGTCCTCGCCCTTGTCGTCGATGAGGCGCTGCACGATCGTGTCGTTGTTCAGGCCCATGTCCAGGACGATCTTGTCCGGGCCGGCGAACCGCACCTGGTCGCTGTCGGCCGTCCAGTTCGGGTTGCGGTCCAGCACCGCCTGCGCCCCCTTGCGGAAGCTCGTCACCTGGTACGGGCCGCTGGCGACCGGGTGCTCGCCGTAGGTCTCCGGCTTGGTGTCGGCGGCGGCCGGCACCGGCGCGAAGGCCGGCATGCTGACGATCCACGGCCAGTTGCCGAACGGACGCTTCAGCCGGAAGACGATCTTGTGGTCACCGGTGACCTCGATGGAGTCGAGCTCCTTGCCGTCGTACGGGCCGTCATAGTCGGTGCCGCCGACCAGCAGCGTCTTGTGGTAGCCAAGGCCACCCTGGAACATCGGCGCGAACGACCGCTCGATGCCGTACTTCACGTCCTGCGCGGTGATCGGGCTGCCGTCGGAGAACTTCAAGCCCTCCTTCAACGTGAAGGTCCACGTCTTGCCGCCGTCGTCCGTCTTTCCGGTGTCGGTGGCGAGGTCCGGCACGAGGACCGTGTCCTTGTCGGGGAGCGTCCGCCACGACGTCAGCCCGCGGTGCACCCACCGCAGCCGGCTGGTCGGCACCATCTGCGCGTTGGCGGTCTCGAAGGACTCGGTCGCGCGCCGCGAGAGGTAGTGCAGGGTCCCGCCCTTGGGCACGGACTCCAGCGGCGCCGCGTTCTTGCCCTTCGTCGGCTCGGTGGACTGCGAGGTGGACTGCGAGTTCGCGTTGCAGCCCGCCGTCACGAGGGCCAGGACGAGCGCGAGCCCTGCGGGCACCACTCTCCGGGATCGATTCGCCATAGATCGCGCTTCCTGTGAAGCGGCCCCGATCGGTCGGGTCCGCTGCTGGATCTCAGGAAGGGAGTCTGTTGGCGAGCGAGAGCACGCGTCCATCGAGGAGTTCTGCACCGGATCTTGCAGAAAATCTTAAAGATCGCGGGGATCCGCGCGCGCGGCGTCCATGATAGTCCGGCGGTCCGGGTGGCCGGAAGACCGGACTTACCCGAACCGGAGGACGGGACGACCTGCGACCGAACCGGTGGTGCCGGGCATCAGGTGCGGTCTCCGGCTCCAGGGACGATCAAGCCGGTCTCGTATGCGATGACCACGGCTTGGGCGCGGCTGGACAGCTTGAGCTTGGTCATGAGGCGGCCCAGGTGGGATTTGACGGTGGCCTCGGCGATGTTCAGGCGGGTGGCGATCTGCTGGTTGGTCAGGCCCTGGCCGACCAGGTGGAGCACGGCGGTTTCCTGGCTGGTGAGCCGGGCGAGTTCCTCGGGCCGGCGCCGGTCGGGTTCGGGCGCGGTGACGAAATGGTGGACCAGGCGCCGGGTGACGCTGGGCGCCAGCAGCACCTCGCCGCGGGCGACCGTGGCGATCGCGGCCAGCATCTGGTCGGCGGGGGTGTCCTTGAGCAGAAATCCCGAGGCGCCGGCGCGCAGGGCGGCGAAGACGTGTTCGTCCAGGTCGAAGGTGGTCAGGATGAGGATCTTCGGTGCCGGGCCGGCGGCGTGGGCGAGGATGTGGCGCGTGGCGGCGACCCCGTCCAGGTCGGGCATGCGGATGTCCATCAAGATGACATCCGGGGCGGTCGCCGCGGCCTGGGCGATGGCTTCGTGGCCGTCGGCGGCCTCGCCGACGACCGCGAGAGCGGCGTCGGTGCGGAGGAGGGCGACCAGGCCCGCGCGGACCAGGGCCTGGTCGTCGACGACCAGGACGCGGATGGTCCCGCGGCCGGTGTCGGGGCCGGTCATCGGGGTGCCCCAGGTCGTGGTGCGCTCTGCCGCGGGTGGGCCGTGGCGAAAGCGGGGTCGGTGAGTGGGGAGGCGGGCGGGTGGGCCGTGGCGAGAGCGGGGTCGGCGAGTGGGGAGGCGGGCAGGTGCGCGGTCACGGTGAAGCCGCCGTCCGTACGTGGGCCGGCGGTGAGGGTGCCGCCGTAGAGGGTGGCTCGTTCGCGCATGCCGATCAGGCCGTGCCCGTCGGCGCTGTGCCCGGTGGTGGCCGGGCCGCTGTTGCCGACCTGCAGCGTGACCGCGGCGGGCTGGTAGGTCAGGGTGAGGGTCACGTCGGCGTGTGGGGCGTGTTTGAGCACGTTGGTCAATGATTCCTGGGTGATGCGGTACAGGCACCGGTCCACGCCGGGCGGCAGCGGGCGTACCTGACCGGAGGTTTCCCGCCGGATCGACAGGCCGGACAGGCGGGAGCGTTCCAGCAGCGTGTCCAGCTGGGCCAGCCCCGGCTGCGGGGCGTAGGAGTCCTCGCCGGTGTCGGACGTGAGGCGCAGGACCGACAGCATGTTCCGGAGTTCGGCCAGCGCCTCGCGGGTGGTGGCGGCGATCGCGGTGAATGCTTCGCGTGCGGCGTCGGGCTCGGTGTCGATCAGGCGGCCGCCGGCGCCGGACTGGATCGAGACGACCGACAGGTGGTGGGCGACCACGTCGTGCAGTTCCCTGGCGATGCGCACGCGTTCTTCGGCGACCGCTCGCAGGGCTTTCTCCTCGCGTTCGATCTCCAGGTGGCGGGCGTGCTCGATGAGGTCCTGGTGGCGCAGCCGGCGGCTGCGCACCCCCTCCCCGATGGCCCAGGCCGCGCCGAGCTGAAGCGCGTTCTCGACCAGGCTCTTGACGATCGTGAAGGTCAGCCCGGACCTGATGAGGTCGGGAACGAGGATGCCCGCCATCAACACCAGGGCCAGGACGCCGTCGCGGTGGCCCTCCCGGCGGTAGGCCGCGACGGTGTAGAGGCTGACCAGCACCGGCGGGGCCTGGAATCCGTTGGGGTAGCCGGCCAGGCCGCAGCCGATCAGGCCCGCCGTGATCACCGCGAGGACGGCGATGGGGTGGCGCCTGCGCAGCACCAGCGGCGCGCTGGTGAGCACCGCCAGCAGGTACGCCAGCACGACCGGGTCATGGGCGGACAAGGCGGCCTGCGTCACCGCCAGCGCGGTCGACACACCGGCCAGCAGGCTGTCGGCGACCATCACCGGCAAGCCGCGCCACCAGCGGCCCCATCGTCGCACCACGTTCATGAGACGAAGGTAGCCGCCAGCATGACCCGCTTTGTCCTCCTTTGGGAGGAGTCGTTGTTAGGGCAGCGGTTGCAGAGAAGCGGGCGGTTGGTGTGCCGGTGGCAGGGCCCGGATCGACCTTCCGCACGATGTCCAGGGGCTGCTCAGGCCCCTAGTTTTGGATACGGCCGGTGATCAGTGATCAACAGGGGGCACCCCTGAGACCGGACACCTCACTACCGGAGCGTCGAAATCCGACGCGCGCCGGATCCGCAGGAAACAACCCCCTTCACCAAGGAACGACGCATGCTCCTCAGCAAGAGTGGAACGGCTGCCGCAGTGGCACTCACGGCCGGAATCGGATTGGGCGCCGCCGGACCGGCGCAGGCGGCCACCCCCCTGGACCGCTTCCACCATCAGACGATCACCTGGCGCGCCTGCGCAACCGGACCCGGCGATCAGATGGGCGCACAGATGGACGCCGCCGGTGCTCGATGCGCCACCGTTCTGGTCCCGATGGACTACCGCAACCCACAGGGGCGGACCCTTACCATCGCGATCTCCCGGACCAAGGCCACCGATTCCTCCCGGCGCCGCGGCGTCTTGCTGCTCAACCCCGGCGGGCCGGGAGGCTCCGGCCTCCCGATGACGCTGCTGGGCAAGGAGATGCCCGAGGTCGCGGCCCGTTACGACCTGGTGGGCATGGACCCCCGATTCGTCGGCCGCAGCACACCGATCAGCTGCCGGTGGCAGACCGACACCTTCCTCCGCTCCGCGGGACCCGACCGGCGTGCCTTCGACGAGGGGGTGCGCCTGGCCGAACAGTTGGCGGCGGGCTGCGCCAAGGGCAATCTCCAGACCCTGCCGTACGCCACGACCAGGAACACCGCACGCGACATGGACGTGATCCGGGCCGCGCTCGGCGAGCAGAAGCTGTCCTACCTCGGCTATTCCTACGGCACCTACCTGGGTGCGACCTACCTGCAGATGTTCGGCTCGCGGGCCGACCGGGTGGTGCTCGACAGCGCCGTCGACCCGCGGGTGTACGGCCCGCGCATGTTCTCCCGCGCCGCCCCCGCGATGGACGCCGCGCTGCGCCGCTGGGCGTCCTGGGCCGCGTCACATGACAAGGAGTACGGGCTGGGCGGGACCCGTGACGCCGTCCTGGCGACCGTGGAGAAGATCAACCGGCATCCCGTGAAGATCGGCGCATACCGCGTCGATGCCCATGTCGTGCCGTACTGGCTGTTCGCACGCCTCTACAGCGACGGCCCGCAGTCCTATGCCGTCCTCGCCGAGGAGGCGCGGGCGCTGAGCCGCGGCGGCGAGGCACCGCCGCCCGCCTCCCTGAAGGAATTCCTCGACGGCCTGTTCACCGGTTCCGGAGCGGCCTCGGACCGGGCGGGCACGGCGATCCTGTGCGGTGACCGGGCCGCACCCCGCGACCCGGCGACCTACTACCGCGACATCCAGCGGCACCGCACCGCCGAACCACTGTTCGGGCCGCTCGTCCGCAACATCTCCCCGTGCGCGTTCTGGCCGGTCAAGCCGCTTGAAGCGCCCACGAGGGTCGGCAACTCCGTACCGGCGTTGATCGTCGGCGCGGCCGGCGACCCCGCGACGCCCCATCCGGGCCAGCAGGCCATGCACCGGGCGCTGACCGGCTCCCGCATGATCACCTTGAACGACGCCTTCCGCCACGGCGTCTACCTCGCGGCGGGCAACGCCTGCGTCGACACCAAGGTCACCAGCTACCTGGTCGACGGTGTCCTGCCCGGTAAGGACGTCACCTGCGGCCGCCCGGCCGTCTGACACGTTCGCGCCCCACCACCAGCCGTCCCGGCCGGAAGGGCCTCATCGTCCTCGGCGACCTGTTCCGGCGAGCCGCGGCCCTTCCAGGAGCGGCAGGCCCGCCGCGTACCGCCGGAAGAAGCCGGCGGTCGGGGTGTTCGCGGTCGCGACGGCGTCCGGGGTGCCCTCCGCGACCACCGCGCCCCCGTCCGGACCGGCTCCCGGCCCCAGGTCGATCACCCAGTCCGCGGACGCGGCGACGGGGATGTCATGTTCGGCCACGACGACGGTGTTGCCCGAGTCGAGCAACACGTCGAACGCGTCCACCACCCGCTGGACGTCAGAGGGGTGCAGGCCCGAGACGGGTTCGTCGAGAACGACAAGACCGGCCTTGCGGCCCGCGGCGCCGCGCTGGATGGCGGAGGCCAGCTTCAGCCGCTGCGCCTCGCCGCCGGACAACTCCGTGGCGCTCTGGCCGAGCTGCAGATAGCCGAGCCCGACCTGGTTCAGGGCTCCCAGGGTTTCGGCGAGTTGCCGAGGTTCGGAGAACTGCTCCACCGCCTCGGCGACGGTCAGCTCCAGCACCTGATCGATGGCCAGTCCCTGGTACTTGATCTCCAGGGCCTCCGGCGTGTAGCGCCGCCCCTGGCACGCGTCGCAGACCACCCACACATCCGGCAGGAAGTGCATGTCGACCAGCTTGCGGCCATAGCCGGTGCAGGGTTCGCAGCGGCCACCGCCCGCGGTGTTGAAGCTGAACCAGGACGCGTTGACCCCACGTGCGCGGGCCATGTCGGTACCGGCGAACAGCTTACGGACGACGTCGAACGCCTTGCTGTAGGTGGCCGGGTTGGATCGCGGCGTGCGCCCGAGCGGTTCTTGATCGACGACGGCGACCCAGTCGAACCCCTCCAGGCCGGTCACCTGGCGCACGGTGTCGATCGTCGTCCCGTTCAAAGCGGCCTCCACGCTCGCCGCGAGCGCGCCGAGCAGGCTGCTCTTGCCGCTGCCGCTCACCCCGGTCAGGCAGGTGAGCCGGCCGGCGGGGAAACGCACCACGTCTGCGGTCACGTTGTGCGCACGCAGGCCGTGCAGCTCCACCCAGCCGGTGTCATCCCCGGCCGGACGGCGGGTCCGGCGCAGCCGTGGCCCCTCACCGGCCAGGTAGCGTCCGGTCAGTGACGTGGGGTGGGCGGCCGCGTCGGCGGGAAGCCCCGACACCAGGATCTCACCGCCGAGGCGGCCCGCGCCGGGCCCCAGGTCGATCACCCAGTCGGCCCGGGCGATCAGTTCGGGGTCGTGCTCGACCAGGAGCACGGTGTTGCCGGCCTCGCGCAGCTCCAGGGCGATGTCGAGCAGGTGCGCCTTGTCCGCCGGATGCAGCCCGGTCCCGGGCTCGTCCAGGACGAAGACGATGCCGCTCAGCTCGGTGCTGAGCTGCGCGGCGAGCCGCGTTCGCTGCAACTCGCCTCCCGACAGTGTCGCCGCGCTCCGGGACAGCTGGAGGTGGGCCAGGCCGAGGCGGTCGAGGATCCCGAGTCTGCGGCCCAGGTCCTGCAGCAGCGGCTCGCCCACCTCGCGCTGCCGGGCGTCCAGGTCGCCGGCCACCCGCTCGGCCCAGCCGCGTACCTCCCGTACGTCCACCTGGAGCAGGTCGGAAAAGGTCAGCCCGCCGAGCCGCACGGACCGGGCCACCTGGTCGTACCCGCTGCCGCCGCAGGTGCCGCACGGCTGCTTGCGCATGTACGGCAGGTAGCGCTGCTTGGCGCTGGCGGTCTGGGCGTTCAGGAACACCCGCTCCACCTCGGCCAGCGCACCCCGCAGCGGCTGGCTGGAGGTGTAGGTCACCGAGACCGTCTCCTTCTTGCTGGTCATGTCGACGGTCGCCTCGACCTTCTCCTCACCTGTGCCGTACAGCACGCAGTGGCGGAACTCCTCCGGCAGCGACCGCCACGGCAGGCCGAGGTCCACGCCGCGCTTGTCGGCGAGCGCCGGCACGAACGCGTGCTCCCCCGACCGCCACCTGGCGTACCAGGGCGAGGCCCCCTCGAAGAGGGGAAGCTCCGGACGGGTGATGATGAGGTCCTCCTGCGCCTGCCAGCGCCCGCCCACGCCGTGACAGTCCGCGCAGCTGCCTTCCGGGGTGTTGCGGTCGAAGTGAGCGGTCGTCAGATGCCCGTTGACGCTCTGCGCCGCCGGGTCCGCGCCGATCCCCGGCAGGCGCGAGTACAGCAGTCCGAGATGCCCGTCGATGCCGGTGATCGTCGCGACCGTGGACCGGGGGTTGCGGTTCAGGCGGCGCTGGTCGACTGCGAGCGTCGCGCCGAGTCCCAGAATGCGGTCGACCTTCGGCCGATTGCGCTGGGTGATGTACTGCCGTACGAACGGCGAAAGCCCCTCCAGGTAGCGCAGCTGGGCCTCGTTGTGCAGGGTGTCGATGGCCAGCGAGGTCTTGCCGCTGCCGCTCACCCCGGTGAAGGCGGTGAGCCACCCCTTGGGGATGCTCACCGACACGTCCCGCAGATTGTTGGTACGAGCCCCCACCACCTCGATGGCCTCTCGCCCCAAACTGGCGACGTCCCGTACGAACGCAGTCAACCTTGATCCACCCTCTCGCAACACAGCAGAACACAGGCGGACGGACTCCCGCCCATGTCGAACAAGTCGATTCCGCCACTACGCGGCCGTTTGATCAGCTCCCTCGGCGCCTGGCCGGTCCAGATTCGGCCCATGCCGCAGATCAAGACCGGGACACCCCGGCGAGCTTGTCGATGCCTGAGTACGCGAGCAGGTACGGCCAGTCCGCCGCCGGCTTCCCGTCCTCGGGGTTGCGGATCTCCACTGTGCCGTGCGTGGACACGCCCAGATCCTCACCGCGCAGGTGTGCGGCGCCGGCGGCGGGACGGGCGGCCGGGTGACGGGCCTTGGCGGCGCTGCGCGCTGTGCCGATTCGGGTGATCTGCTCCACGGTCAGGGTGTTCGCGGTGACGATCGGGCGGAGGTGCGAGGTGGAGCGGGACAGGGAGGCTTCGAGGAGAGTCTGAAGCTCCTTGAGCTCCTTGAGCTCCTTGAGCTCCTTGAGCTCCTTGAGCTCCTTGAGCTCCTCGGGCGTTTCGCGCATTGAGGTCCTTGTCTATCCATGAGGCCCCCGGTCCGCACCCACATCGGCGCCGACCGGTGCATTGAGGATCACTCAGAAACCCGACGCCTTGTGTCATGTTTTCATCCCTGTCCTGTCCCGGGACATGGTGCTGACGGGCGGAGGTGGAGGTGGTGACCGGCGTCGGCGACCACTCGCGCTTCTGTGTGATCGCCACGGCGGTGGTGCGGGCCACCGGCCGTGCTGTCTGCCTGGCCTTCGTCGAGGCGTCGCGGGGGTTCGAGGCGCCGGGCGAGGTGCTGACCGACAACGGCTCCTGCTACCGCACCCTGCTGGAGGAATGTGCCCACGCCCGGCCCTGCGCCTCAGAGATCGAACGCCGCCAAGTCCTGCCGTACTGGCTGCACACCTGCAATCACCACCGCGGCCACTCCGCACTGGCAGGTGTGCCACCAGCCGGCCGCGTACTCGACCTCACGGGAGAGAACGGCTAGACGTCGTCGTCCGGGCGTAGGGCGTTCAGGACCGCAGAAGTGTCCAGGTAGAACGGGTGTATCTCGGTGATGCGATCATCCTTGATCGTCATCAGCTGCATCACCGAGGTCTCCAAGGCCCGGCCGGTGGCGCGGGCGCGCAGGATGCCGCGGTTCCAGACCACGACACTGTCGCCGTCGACCACATACTTCTGCTCCAGGAACTCCAGGGACTGCCATGCCTCGCTCATGGCGGCCATGAACTGCTCGATGCCGCTCGGTCCGTGCCAGGTCCCCCCGTAGGGCAGGGAGTCCGCCTGGTACATCACGACCTCTGGGTCCAGGCACTCGGCAAGCTCACCGAAATCGGCCTTGCCGAAGCCCCCTGCGGCGATATAGGCGACTTCCGCCCGATAGAACCTCTCCAGCACTGCCAGCGAGCTCCTGCCCTCGTCGCCCCCCGAAGCCGGACCGTCATTCGTCATTGCTTCTGCCATCATGCGCTCATCATGTCCGTCCCCGACAGGATGCATCCGGCGGAAATCGGACCTGTAGGCGGCAAGCCCGCCACCGACGACCGGCCCGCACCACTGGACGCGGCGTCCTCCCTCCGGGCGGGGACATTACGCCTGCCGATGATTACATCCGCCCAGGTCACGGCCATCTGGAGGCTTCGCGTCGCGGGACGAGCTCCAACCGCCGGGAGAGGGCGAACGCATACGGCATGATCGGCCGTGCTCCTTCGTCTGACCGTCATCGAGCACACCAGCAGACGGATCCGCGTGCCGCTCGTCCGCGACCGATCGAAGGAGTAACGCATGAATCCCGCGCGCATCGGCGATCTCCCGGCCCCGGCGGAACAGGTAGGCGGCCAGCGGTGTGCTGCCCCGCCCAGCGCACGCGCCGGGGCGCGCCTGGGATCAGGCGGCGAGGCCGAGGGCTTGGGCCACGGCCGAGGTGGCCGAACTGGTTTCCGTCGCGGTGTAGCCGCCGCGCAGGGAGGCGTCCTGGTCTTTCAGGCCGTTGCCGCTCAGCGTGATCACGATCCGCTGGCCCGGCGCGAGGTTGCCCCGGGCGTGCTGGTCGAGGAGGCCGGCGATCCCGGCGGCCGAGGCGGGCTCGGCGAAGACGCCGTCGCGCCTCGCGACCAGCTCGTACGCCTCGAAGATCTGCGCGTCGGTCACCGCGGCGATCAGCCCGCCGGACCGGTCGCGGGCGTCGAGCGCGCCGTCCCAGGTGGCCGGGCTGCCGATGCGGATCGCGCTCGCCGCGGTCTCGGGATCGGCGACCGGCGTGCCGTGGACGAGCGGCGCGGCCCCCGCCGCCTGGAAGCCCCACATGCGCGGCGACCGGCCGGACAGCCCCTCCTGCTCGTAGGCGCGGTAGCCGCCCCAGGTGGCGGTGATGTTGCCGCCGTTCCCGACGGGCAGGCAGTGGATGTCGGGCGCGTCGCCGAGCGCGTCCACGATCTCGTAGGCGACCGTGCGCTGCCCCGCCAGGCGCAGCTCGTTGCCGACCGAGTTGACCAGCGCGATCGGGTGGTGGGCGGCGAGTTCGCGGGCGACGCGCAGGCAGTCGTCGAACGTGCCGTCGATCTCGACGATCCGCGCGCCGTAACGGACCGCCTGCCCCAGCTTGGCGAGCGCGACCCGCCCCTTCGGCACGAGCACGGCGGCCGTCAGCCCGGCGCGCGCGGCGTAGGCGGCGGCCGAGGCGCTGGTGTTGCCGGTGGAGGCGCACACGGCAAGCTCGGCGCCGGCCTCGGCGGCCCTGCTGATCGCCACGGTCATCCCACGGTCCTTGAACGACCCCGTGGGGTTGGCGCCCTCGACCTTCAGCCAGACCTCGCAGCCGGTCACCGCGGACAGGTGCGCCGAGCGCAGCAGCGGGGTGTTGCCCTCGTTGAGCGAGACGGCGGGCGTGTCGATGGTGACCGGGAGCCAGCGCCGGTAGCCGCTGTCGATCAGTCCGTTCCAGGTACTCATACCGGTGACCGTAACATTCGTTTCATTGACTCCGCCACGTGTAACATTTGTCAGCATGGATGAGGATCCGGTGACGAGCCGGCTCAGCGCGGTCTACCCCGAGCTGCCACCGGGCGAGCGGGCCGTCGTGCGGGCGCTGCTCGACGACCACCCCTTCGCCGCGCTCGGCTCGCTGCGCGCGCTCGCCGAGCGTGCCGGGGTCAGCCCGCCGACCGCCTCCCGGCTGTTCGACCGGCTCGGGTACGCGGGATTCGCCGGGTTCCAGGCGGCCGTGCGCGACGGCGTCCGCGACCGGTCGCGCCTACGCGAGTTCGTCGCCCGTCCGCCCGGCACCCAGCGGGCCGCCGAAGACCTGCGTGCCGGGCTCGACAGCACCCTCGCCGTCGTCACCGAGCCCCTGCTCGACGCCGTCGGCGACCTGCTGGCCGGAGCCGCGTCGGTCTGGGCGCTCGGCGGGCCGCTCAGCGAGCTGGCCGCCGAATACCTGATCAGGCAGCTCGCCGGCCTGCGTCCGGGGGCGCATCGGGTGCCCGACCCGGCGTCCGCGCGTGCCCGTACGCTGCTCGACCTGGGCGGTTCTGCGGCCGTGGTCGCGTACGACTTCCAGCGCTACTCCCCCGCGACGGCCCGCTTCACCGAGGCCGCGTGCGCCCGCGGGGCGCGGCTGGCGCTGATCACCGACGCCGGGGAGTCGCCGCTCGCGGCGCGGGCGGAGGTGCTGATCAGGCTGCCGCGCGAGGCCGCCGGGCCGATCGCGCCGCTCGCGCACCAGATCGCCGTCACCGAGCTGCTGCTGGTCGCCGTGGCGGCCCGCCTCGCCCCCGCCGGACGCCTGGCCGACCTCGACGCGCTCACCGAGATGTTGTGAACCGCTACGACGCGGCCAGCAGCAGCCGCGACACCTCCCGGCCTCGCGCCTCGTGGTGGAGGAGCAGCTTGGCGATCTCGCCGCGATGCCGGTCGGAGACGGGTCGACCCAGGCGATGCCGATCCCAGTATGTCGGGTGTCCAGCAGGCAGGCCGCCATGTGCCGATTCGTTCCAGGACCAGGGCCTCCAAGAACGCCTGAAGGGGTTGCGCGAGAGATCGCACCAAGCGCGGTGGATCGACTCCAGCGCTTGCTGACAGCCCTGGAGGGTGAAGCGGCTGCGGCGGACGGCGAGGGCGTTGCGCGGCATGGATGGTCCCCGAATCCCGCGCCGCCCGGCCGGCGCGGTCCGAAGGGTCGGCGTGACGCACAGGGTCGACACGGGTTGCCTTCACGCGAGGAGGAGCGACGTTCCTCTTCCGCCCTTCGGTGGCACTTGGCCGGGAAGGCCACAGGCTCGGTGTCCGCGGCACCGTGAGTCCCGCTCCAGGGTTGAGGATCTCTCATCCCTGGAGCAGTTATGGCCGAACACGCCTGCCTAGACCGAGAGGTCAACAGCAAGGACCAAGCGGAGTCTGCCACTTGTGGCGTGACAGATACCCGCCCCGGGGCGTCACCGCGAAGCGTCCAATGGAGAGGATTCGTCGCCGTTGTTGTGGGCGCGTTGAGTGATGGTGCGGTCGAGGCCGTCGAGGAGGGTGAGGAGGCCGAATTCGCGGGTGGTGGTGGTTGAGTGGATGGCCACGGTGGTGGCCAGCAGCGGGAAGCGGCTGGCGTTGAGGAGTAGCAGGTCACGCATGATGGGGGCGGCGCTGCCGTCCGTCCAGGTCTGAGTGCCTTGGGTGGCGGCCGGGTGGGTGGCGCGGATGTGGTGGGACACCATCATGACCACGTCGAGTCGTTCGCGTTCGGTCAGGGGGGTGTCGGTGAGGGCGCTGAGGGCTGTTTCGGTCCATGCGGTCTCACGTGGGCCCATGACGCGGTCGCCCACGGTGACCGACGGCAGCCAGGGGTGGCGCCGCCAGGCGGTGGACAGTCCGCGGGCGTACTCCTCCAGCTTGGCCCGCCAGCCGGCCGCCCCGCTCAGGTCTGGGGGTGTGCCGACCGCCGCCTCGATCATGATGGCCATCAGCTCTGTCTTGCCGTTGACGTAGCGGTACAGGGCCATCTTGGTGAGGCCGAGCTCGGCGGCGATGCGGTGCATGGAGACCGCCTCCAGGCCCTCGGTATCGGCGACCTTGACGGCGGTGTCGGCCAGCCGGGCGAGGTCGAAGGCGGGCCTGGGGCCTCTGTTGCGCGGCCTGCGCAGGCCCCACAACAGTTCGGCCAGTGTCCTCGGATCCTCGTTGACCGCCACGTCGCCTCCCGCTTGCCATCCGCCAAAACTGTCTCTACCGTACACAGTGTTCTGGGGACACAGTTAGTCTCCGGACCCGGGCGCAGGCCGTGGCCGAGAGGCCACGCCGTGAACCAAGGAGTGGGCCATGTCCAAGTCAGTGCTCGACATGTCGATGTCCCTCGACGGGTACATCGCCGATCCCAACGACTTCCTCGGCGGCGACGATGGCGAGCGGCTGCACAAGTGGGCTGACTCGGACCAGCATCCCGGGCCGGTCAAGCAGTTCCAGGACGAATGGAACGGAGCTGGTGCGATCCTCGCGGGACGGCGGACCGCTGAGCTCATGGACCACTGGGGCGGCTCTCACGGCGGTCTGCCGATCTTCGTCCCCAGCCACCGGCCGCCGGGCCCGGCCGCCAGGTGGGGCTATCCGCTGGTGACCTACGTGAACGACGGGATCGAAAGCGCGATGGCGCAGGCGAAGGCCGCCGCCGGGGAACGGGACGTCCAGATTCGTGGTGGCGCGTACACGGTGCAGCAGGCCCTTCAGGCCGGGGTGCTGGATGAAGTGCAGATCCACCACATCCCAGTACTCCTGGGCGCAGGGCGCCGGCTGTTCGACGTCCTGCCGTCGGAGATCGAGTTGGAGATCATTCAGGTGATCGACACCCCAGAGGCCACCCACATCCGCTACCGCGTCCGCCGCTGAGCCGATCGGCCACGGACCGGGCTGGGCGTTACTGGGCCTTCCCCCCACGGTGTGAGCCCCCTGACCACCCTGGATCATGGAGATCTGGGGGTGAGAGGGCCCTCTGGGGCGGCTGGTGCCCGATGCCGGCCCAGTAGCCTCCGGTGCCGGGCTTGAAGATGAGAACCGGCGGCTGCGTACGAAGGTGCGGGAACTGGAGGCCGAGCGGGACATCCTGCGCCGGGCGGCCAAGCATTTCGCGGGAGAGACGAACTGGTGAGCCGCTTTCAGTTCGTTGACGATCACCGGAAGCTCTGTCGCCGGCGAGGTCTTCCCCGCGATGTTGTTCTCCTACCGGCAGTACGCCAACGCGTCAACGAGATCGCCGCCCTCGCCGAGCAGGCCGCAGGCGAGCGCCGGCAGCAGCTCACCGACGAACTCCTCGCCCCGTGGCACGTCCTCGCCGAGGCTCTGCTCAACCGCTACGAATCCGCCATGAGCGAGCACGCTGGACGCCTCGGTAGCCCCGCCCAGGCCGAGGCCCGCCTGAGGAGCGCACTGCGGAGTCACTGACCTGGGAGAACCCGTAATCGCCGAATTCCGTTCCAATCTCTCTGCCCCCCGAAGCCTCCCTGATCGCGGGGTGAAGGAGCCGATCCTTGCATGGTGCCGTCGCCGAGCGGCAGTTTCGCGTGCTGAGGCCCCCACTCGTGTCATTCCGATGGCGCACTGTTCCTTCAGTCCGGAGGGCCGCTCTCGACGCTCCATGAGCGCAGGCGCCTCGAGGAACCCATGGGCTCGTCCGTAGTTTCAGACCGACGCCCATCCGTCAGAGCCACCGACAGGTGCGCGTCTGCATCCGCGCAAGGCTCTGACGCTGGGGGCTTCTTGCCTGCTTGCCTCTACGAGATTAGGTTCACACGGAATGGACCTGCCTCTACTGTGAATGAGGTGGGCGAGGATGTGAACGAGGCGCTTGGTGTGTTGGCGCTCCTCGGGGGTGTGCTGCTGCTTGTCCTGCTGGTGTCCGGTGACTCCGAAGCCAAGCCGGCCGATGACGAAGTCGATCCGGCCGTGAAGCGACGGCGGTGGGAAGTGCGGGTCCAGGGGGCACGCCGCCTCCTGGAGGTCTGCCTCAACAACGCCGCCCACGGGGAGAAGCACTACCAGGAGGCTGAGAGGCGCCTTGCCACTCCTGGTTCGGAGAGCCTCGCGGCCATGGAGATCGAAAAGGCCTGCATCTACAGGCACTGGCGGGCGCTGCTGCACTTGGCGGTGATCCGCGCCATGGAGATGAAGGCCAAAGAGGCGATATATGCGTTCGACAAGGCCGTCCTGATGGTGAATCCTGCGGGGATCGAGCCCGATGACTTCCGGCCCAAGATGGTGGGGATGGCTCTGGTCTGGCTGGAGGTCCGCCCGGGCCTGGCCAAGGTGTGGGAGGACTCTGTAGGCCGGAGACATCCTGGCCTGTCCGGCTCGCAGCTGCGCGCCAAAGCCGTCGAAGAGATCATCGAGACGATCCCGCCCTTGAAACCATGACGCCCTCGCAGGGCTGCCACAGGCCGGGCGGGTTCTTGCCGCTGCCCGGCGCCGCCCACTACGCCGCGTCCAAGGCCGTCCTCGAACAACTCCCCCGCAGCTGGGCGCTGGAACTGGCCGGCGACGGCATCCGCGTCAACGCCCCGGCCCCACCGGGAGCCAGGCTCTGACGCCGCCGGCCTGCCCGACACCGTCGTCAAGAACCGCGGCGTCGGCGGTGCGCTGATGGTGGTTGCGACGGGCTCAAGGGCCTTCCGCAGGCCATCGAGACCGTCTGGCCGCGAACGGTGGTCCAAACATGCGTGGTGCACTTGTTGCGCGCCTCGTTCCCGTATGCCGCCCACCAGCACTGGGACGCCGTCGCCAAAGCGCTCAAGCCGTTCATCCTGGTATATCGCCCAATAATGATCGCTTTCCCGCGCGATCGGAGAGCGACCATGGAGGCCCCCGCCGCGGGTGGCAAGGACGCGCAGCGTCGCCGTTCAGTACTGACCGGAGCCGCGCTACTCGCGCTGGGGATCGCTGCGGGCGTCGCCCTGAGCACGGCGGGTCTCGTGCCTGCTGCGCTCCGCCCCAAGCCGGCCGCGCCCACCTCCTCACCCAGCGGCTCACCCCAACCAGCGACCAGTGAGGCCCGCCTGAGCCTGCCCGCCGTTCGTGCCGCCACGGCAATCTGCTCCCTGATCACGTTGAGGGCATGACGCTGCGTCACACGTTCGACGACACCGTCGAGGACGGCTTCGCCGTCTTCCTCCAGGGCCTGAGGAAGAGAGGCTACGCGGTCAGCAAATCCGTCAGCCGGACGCGATCTTCAAACAGTGGTTGATGCCGTCGTTCGGCAAGACCGCCAGGAAGTCGGAGACGCTGAACCCTTGGCCCTACGAGGGACAGACGATGTGCTGGCTCACCACGACGTACTTCTGCGCCTGGGCCGACCGGACATCATTCGGCGTGGTCTCCTTCAATGCGACGGCAGAAATGACCACGCGAGCCCATGAGCACTTCGCCGCGATCCGAGCCGCCATCGAGCGACCGGTGCATCCGCAGTGAGCCAGTGAACTACAGCGATCAAAGGCAGACCCGCGGTCCGAACCCCGGTCGCCTCACCATACGAACGCGTTCGCCGTACTGCGGTTGCTCTCCGTGGGCCTCGAGGAAGGACACTCCTGCGTCGCCAGATCACCGTCCTCGAACGTCGGCTCGGCGCTGACACCGACGCAGCCCGCCGAAGCGCCTGCTCACCCTCGGATGACCATCCCCGCTGGTGCTTCCGAGGGCGCAGCCGTCACCACTGATCGGCGAATCTGGCACATCCACATCTCGTACGCCCCAATCAGCGTGAAGGACGGCCAGGCGGCACTGGACGGAGCGATCACAGTCGGGTCGGCCATGGCCACGTTCGTACCGGAACTCGCCAGGCAGCCGATCACCAACAGCAACCACGCAAGCACCTCAGCGCAACCATCGTGCCTGCCGGCAGGCGCCTCAGCCCGCGCTCTGCATGATCACGCAGCCATGCGAAACCAGGTCTGTCCCCACATGGTCCCCGGGAGAACGCGGAAAGGCCGTTCCCGATTTCTTGAGAACGGCCTTTGACCTGCGATTTCTGGCACGCCATTCGTCGGCCTGCAGGTCGCGCGGGCATGAACAGGGCGTGTGGTCCCCAGCGGGTCCCCAGTCCCCATCCGCTCGTACGAGAGAGACAGTCATCGACGCCCGCGATCACAGGCGCCGATCCCGACCCTGTTGGGAGTGATCTTGTCAAGACCAGCCGGCCTTCCCACCGGAGGGCTAGCGGATGTTCCCCGCTCCGGCGTGGCCTCCGGTGGCCGCGCCGACCGCGTTCAGGAGCTTCTGGATCTGGCACTGGGGTCCGGGTCAGGAGACCGTGTCAAGGTCGTGGACGTGCCGTCGGGGAAGCCGATGACGACCTCGCGGGCGGAGACGTCCACGGTGACCGCGTCGCGGAGGGCGGCCGGGTGCACGGCGTCGCCGGAGAGCACGACCAGCGAGACGTGCAGGCCGGGCTCGTCGGCGTGCAGGCACGGGACGGCAGAGTGCGGGCCGAACGCGTTGGACTCGACCTCGCGCTCGACGCTCGCCCGCCGCCAGCCGTACAGGGCGACGATCGCGGAGGTGAGGCCGTCCGCGCGGCGCGCCATCGCCCATCCGCGCCCGGTCGCCACGGTCGGCGGCACGTCCCCGGCCACGGCGAACCCACCTTCACGCACGCCGCCCTCACCGCCGCCCTCACCGCCGCCCTCACCGCCGCCCTCACCGCCGCCCTCACCGCCGGCGATCTCGTGGACGCGGAGCTCCCAGGGGCCGCGGACGACCGAGGTGCTGGTGACGAGCGCGCCGCCCGCGGTCCGATGGGAGGAGGAGGCGGTGGCGTCCGCGCACGTCAGCGGCGTGATCGCGGTACGGCGCGAGGGGGTGCCGCCGGGCGCGACCAGCGCGAGGTGGTTGTCGAGATCGCGGGCCCAGGCGTGCTCGGCTGCCTCGGGGGCGGTGCGGGTGGAGTAGGCGAGCTTGGCGTAGTGCGGGTCGTCGGGCGGCGCGCCGTGGTCGCTGCCGTGGTTGAGCAGGCGGACGATCCCGTCGTGCCGGGTGCCGTGCAGGAGCAGCCCGGCGGCGGGGACGGCCGCGACGACGTCGTGCTCGTCGATGGGCAGCGGCTGCTCGCGCTCGGTCCACACCGGGTGGTCCGGCGGCAGCAGCAGCCCGAGGAACCCCTTCGACGCCCAGTACGGCGACGCGGGCCCCGAGTACGCCTGCGTCACCGGCAGGAACGGCTCGTACCAGCCGAGGGAGAGCAGCCCGTCGGGGCCCGGCACGCCGCGCTCGGCGAAGTGGCGGACCACGGAGGAGGCGAGCTTCCTGGTCTGGCCCGGCGCGAGCGGGGTGGCGCCGGTGAGCGCGCCCAGCCAGACGGGCGCGAGGGCGGCGAAACGGTAGGTGAGCGAGCGGCCGTGATGAACGGGCGCGCCGTCCGCACCGAAGAAATGCTGATATGTCGTGAGGAATTCGTGCAGGCGGCTCGTGTACACGCCGGCCCGCTCCGCGTCGCCCGACATGCGCGTCCACAGCAGCGGGTACAGGTGCAGAGCCCAGCCGCAGTAGTAGTCGAAGTTGCGCGAGCCGCCGTCGGTGTACCAGCCGTCGCCGGCGTACCAGTCCTCGATGCGTTCAAGACCGCGGTCGATCTCCCGCTGCTCGTACGGCCCGCCCACCGACTTCAGGAACTCCTCCGTCACCGTCTGGAACAACATCCAGTTGTTGTCCCAGGTGCGCTTGCCGACGAAGCCGCCGAGCCAGTGGGCGACCCGGTCCCGTACGCCGTCGTCGAGCCGGTCCCACAGCCACGGCCGGGTCTCGTGCAGCGCGACCGCGATCGAGGCGGCCTCCACCATCTGCTGCGAGCAGTCGGTCAGCTCGGGCCACGCCTCGCCGCTGCCGGGGTCGGTGCCCGCCGCGAGGCCCCTGGCGTACCGCTCGGCGAGGTCGGGGACGTCGCCCGCCGCGCCCGCGAGGCGGAACGCGGCGAGCAGGAACGTGCGCGCGAACCCCTCCAGCCCGTCGAGCGCCACGCCCGACCAGCTCGCCCGGCCCGGAAGCCGGATCTGCGCGAAACCTGGGGAGGCGTACGGCGTCACCGCCCCGAGCAGCCGGTCGGCGAGAGCCTCCCAGTGCGCGCGGGTCCAGCCGGTGCGCGAGGAGAGCACGCGGTCGGTCGGCGGCAGCGACAGGTACGGAGGGATCAACGTTCAGCCTTTCTTGCCGACGGCGAGCACGGCGGTGTGGGACCGGCCGCGGGAGCCGGCCAGATCGACGGTGACGGAGGGCCGCTCGCCCGTCGTGACCGAGACGGTGTCGTCGGCCCTGACCAGGGCGTGCGCGGGATGGGGAAGCACGAGCGTCACCGCCGCCACGGTACGCCCCGGGTCGGAGACCGCCACGGTCGTCCGTCCCGCCGCCCGCCGGACCAGGACCGCGCAGGGAGCCGAGGCCGACACTCCGCCCGCCTCCCCCGCCGCCCAGAACGTGGCCGCGAACAGCTCGCCGCCGCCCGCCGAGCGGCCGTGCGCGCGCACCGCCTGCGCGGTCGGGGTGTTGGCCAGGATCTCGACGCGGTCGAAGTCGCGCGTCCGGTCGGGTGTGGCGCCCGGGAGCAGGACCCAGGCGTAGTCCGCGCCGGACGGGCTGATCCCGTGGTCGAGCCAGAGGGTGGTGTAGTCGCAGGTCACGGTGGCGTCCGTGCCCTGCGTGCTCGCGCCGTCGTTGATCGACCGCCAGGTGTCGGCACGGCGCTCGGTGAGCGAGCGCGGCCGGTGGCCGGAGGGGAAGACGTACCCGGCGACGCCTTCGAGGTGCGCCCAGCCGTCGCCGGTGGTGAGCGGGGCGGAGGTGCGCCGGTTCTCCACGACCGTCTCGATCACGCGGCCGTCGGCGCTGGTGATCCCGGCGCCGAGACAGACGACGGCGTCGTCGAGGCACACCCAGGTCTTGCGGGCGGTGAGCGTGGTCCCCACGGCCATCAGGTCGAGCGCGGCGACGCCGTACCCGTCCGCGGTGACGCCGCCCGCCCAGGCGTTCTTCGGGCGGAACGTGCCGGTGCCGCCGGAGGAGACGGCCGGGTCGCGCGGGCGGGTGTCGACGGTGGTCCCGGCGAGCCGGTGGGAGTCGACCGTGGGCCAGTAGCCGTCGCTGTAGTGGCCGGCGTCGAGGTAGAGGTACGTCGCGCCGTCGCCCTGGTACCAGGCCCGGTAGTTCTCGCCGTTGCCGCACTCGTACAGGGCGATCCGCCTCGACGACAGGCTGATCGCGTACGACCAGCCGGGGCGGCGGTGCACGACGCGGTCCATGTCGGCGAACACGTGGTGGCCGCTCGGCCGGGACGCGGCGGCGACCGCGTCGTCGGCGAGCACGGCGACGGCCCTCGCGGTGGCCGCGACGTCCGCGCCCTCCAGGAACCGGCCGCGCGCGATCCACCCCTTGGCCAGCCCGCGGAACCGCGCCGCGTACGGCTCCCCCGCGCCGGCCGCCAGGCGCAGGATCGCGTCCACGGTGTCACGGCCCGAGTCGTGGTCCCGGTTGAACTGCCGCGACACCGCCCGCCCGCGCACACTGTCCATCATCAGTCCGTCGTGGATCCACGGCGCATACGTGCGCTCCACCGCGTCCAGCACGACCCGCACCGCCGGGTCGTCCACCTGCCAGGCGCTCCCGCCGAGCAGGCCGAGGATCGCGCTCACCGACTGGAGCAGGACGACGCCGTACGAGCCGGTGTAGGCCACGACGTCGTGCTGGACGAACGAGCCGTCGGCGTAGTAGCCGTCGCCGGAGGTGACGTAGCCGAACAGGGTGTGCTTGCCGGCGTCGCGCCGGTCGGACAGGCCGTCGCGGGCGAGCGCGATCTTGTCCGAGCTCTCGCCGACGATGCCGCGCAGGGCCACGATGAGCGCCTTGTCGGCCCGGTTCGCGCCGGTCTCGGCGAAGTTCGTGAGGTTCGTCCGGCGGTCGGGGTTCGGGCAGAAGCGGTCCACGGCGCGGATCCAGGCTGCCCGCCGTCCCGCGTCGACGGCGTCGTGCATGAGCACGCAGGTGTCCATCAGCGCGCGCGGGGCGCCGATCTCCCAGTGCCACCAGTTGCCGGTCTCGCGCGCGCCCTCGTTGTAGGCGCGCTCGTAGAGGAAGTCGAGGCCGCCGATGATCTGCGCGGCCAGGGTCTCGTCGGCGTACAGGGCCGAGCCGCGGCTCGCCCAGGCGGTGGCGAGCGCGCGCAGGCGCTGGTGGCTGGTCGCGATGTCGCCGGACACGCCGGTCAGCGGGAGGTCCGGCCACAGGTGCGTACGTCCGGGAGCCAGGTTCATCGACGTCCGGTACGCCGAGGCGGCCGCGTCCAGGCGGGCCAGCGGCGCGGCGAAGGCCGGGTCGCGGGGGTCGAGGTCGCCGCCCGTGATCAGCTCGGCCGCCTTGGCCCGGAGCCCGGCGAAGTCGGCGGGACCCGCCGGTACGTCCGCCCCCGAGGCCGCTGTGCGGCGGATGGTTCCGGCCCGGGCCGGGGTCGCGGTGAGCAGGGGCGCGGCGGCGACGGCGCCGAGGAAGGCGCGGCGGCTGGTCATCGCTCGCTCAGCCGGGTCAGGTCGGCGTCCGGCGCGGGCAGGCCGAGCGCGGCCAGTTCGGCGTACCCGCTCTCCGGGATCGGGAACGCCCACGCGCGCAGGAACCCGGAGAGGTCGCGTCCGGCGACGCGGCTGAAGTACATGGCCATCAGCGTGAAGCGCCGCGCCGAGTCCCCCGAGGACGACGGCGGCGTCTCCTCCCTGACCAGCCGGTGCACCCGAGGGTAGAAGTCGTCGCCGAACCCGAGTTCGAGCTGCCGGAACGGCACCAGCTTCTCGAACGCCCCGAGCCCGGCGTAGTCGGCGACCGGCAGCTTGGCGAGCGCCGTCTCGTAGGCGTTGTTGGTCACCAGGTTGGACGGCATGCCGAAGTGCCGCTGCACGGCCAGGCTGTAGATGTTGACCGTGACCTCGGTGAGCTCGCCCGGCCGCCAGGCCATCTGCTGGTGCTGGTGGCCGAGCTCGTGGTAGACGCCCCAGCCGGTGGTCCGCACCTTGTCGGGCAGGAGCAGGCGGGTCGTGGCGTACGCGTCGTAGTAGGCGGTGTAGGCGTGGGTGGCGTACGCGGTGGACTTGGGGCCGTATTCGGGGCGTACGTTGACCAGGTGCCGGCCGAGCGGGGTCGGGGCGTGCAGCGGGGCGGAGCCGTCCAGGCCGGAGATCGCCGCCTCGACGTCCTCGACCTGCTCCAGCAGGGTCATGAGCTGGGCGTGGTCCTGGTCTCGCACCTGGAGGAAGGTCTCGCGCCGGACGGTCACGATCATCTGCGGCGAGACGAGCTCGACGAAGGGCGCCTGGGTGAACGCGTCCACCTGCGCCTGGAACTCGGCCTCCGTGGTGCCCTCGGGCGCGAACACGGGCGCGGCGAAGGCCGGGCGCCCCTGCCACGCCGCCCGCGTCGCCGGCGCCGGGTCGCCGCAGCCGCTGCTCGGCGCCAGCACGTACGTCGGCGCCGGGACGCCCTCCGGCCCGAACCGCACGACCGCGTTCGCCCTGCGGTCACCGGTGAACGACAGATACACCATGCCGCCGCCCGCGTCGGTGACCGTGTTGACGCCCTCGGTGAGCGGGTGGGCGCGCGGGTACCGGTAGGCGGTGTCGGGGTTGGTGTCGGGGGCGCCGACGTGCAGGGTGGGCCGGGGGCCGTCGGGGGCGCGTACCTCAAGGGTGAGGGGGCGTCCGGGCGGCAGGTACAGGCCGGTCGGCACGAACTCGGTCGTACGGTAGACGGTCTGCATGCGCAGCCGTTCCGCCTCCGCCGCCGGCCGCCCCCGCAGCACCACGGCCCTGCGCGCCCCGGGCACCGCGACCCGCCGCACCTCGGCGGCCGCGACCCGGGGGGCGCCCGACAACGCCACACCCCCGGCCGCGGCCAACCCCACGACCACCCTCCTGCGAGAAAGCCCCCCATCGGGGAACGGGCCGGAAGCCCGCCCGGGGGCCGCCGGGGCAGGACGGGCGGACGTGCCATCGGGGGTCGCCGGGGCGAGGCGAGCGGGCGTCCCGTCGAGGGACGCAGCGACGGGACCGGCGCAGGCCCGGTCAAGGGGCGCCGGGGCAGGGCGAGCGGAACCCCCGTCGAAGGACGGCGAGGCGGGACGGGCGGAGGTCCCGTCAGGGGGTGTGGGGGTGGGGCGGGCAGGGGGCATGGGGGGCTCCTAGTCGGTGAGCGTCGAGGGGTCGGCGGCGGGGGCCGGGAGGCCGAGGGCGGCGACCCGGGCCAGGTACTCGGCGGTCAGCGGCGCGCCCCAGCGGGTCCAGAAGCCCGACAGGTCGGCCCCCGCGATCCGCGAGGTGTAGATCGCGAGGTTGCCCCACCGCTTGGCGGACTCGGTGTAGTCGGAGGCCGGGCGTTCCTCGCGGACCAGCTGGTGCAGGCGCGGGTGGAAGTCCTCGCCGAAGGCCAGTTCGAGCTGCCGGAACGGCACGAGCTTCTCGTAGGCCCCCAGCCTGCGGAAGTCGGCCGCGGGCAGCTTGGCCAGCGCGCTCTGGTACGGCGTGAGCCCCGTCCTGGCGTCTGGCCTGGTGAGGTTGGACGGCTGCGCCAGCGTGCGCTGCGCGGCCAGCGCGTAGACGTTGACCGTCACCTCGGTCAGGTCCTCCGGCTTGTAGGCCATCTGCTGGTGCTGGTGCCCGAGCTCGTGGTAGACGCCCCAGCCCCGGGTGCGCAGCCCGTCCACGGCGATGAGCCGGTCGAGGTAGGTGCGCGGGTAGGCGGTCCAGCCGTGGGTGGCGTACGCGCCGGCGCCCGTGGGCATGCGCGGGGCCTCGACGAGGTGGAAGGGCAGCGGGGAACGTCCGGCGGCGGACAGGCCGGAGATCGCGGCGTGCGAGGCGATGATCGTCTCCAGGAGCCGGAGCAGTTCCCCGTGGTCCTGGTCGCGCCAGGCGAGCATGCCGTCGCGGGTGATCGTGACGATGGCGTGCGGCGAGACCAGCTCGGCCTGCGGTGCGGCGGTCAGCGTGTCGAGCTGGGACTGGAACTCGGCCTCGGTGCTCTCCCCCAGTGTGAACGTCGGCACGCGCACCCCGCCCGACAGGAACTTGACCCTGGCGCGCTGCCCGTCACCGGTCAGCGCCAGGTAGACGAGCCCGCCGCCGGGGTCGGTCACGGTGGTGACGCCCTCGGTGAGCCGGTAGGCGCGCGGGTTCTTGTACGCGACGTCGGCGTGGGTGTCGGGTGCGCCGACGTACAGGGTGGGCAGCACCCCGTCGGGGGCGGTCACCTCGACGGCCATCGGGGTGCCGGCGGGCAGGTGGACGCGGGTGGGGTGGAACTCGGTGGTCCTGAGCGCCTGCTGGAGCCGGAGGCGTTCGCCCTCGGCCGCGGGCCTGGCCCTGAGTGTCACGGTGTGCCGCGCCTCCTGGCCGGCCGTGCGCGCCAGAACCGTGCGCGCCAGGGCCGGGCGGGAGCCGAGCAGGGCCGCGCCCGTCACCGCTCCGGCCGCGCCGATGGAGGTGCCGAGGAAGGTTCTGCGTGTGAGGGGGGTCATGGCAGGGATTGTGTAAGCGCTTACTATGCCGGTCAAGGGCTTACTAGATCTTTCTGCGGCTTTCTATCCCTGCTCCACGCCGCAATCCAGAGCCATGATCAGTAAGCGCTTCCTACGGCAGCGGCGCGACCGAGGCCCTGACCACGATGCTCGTGCCGACCTTGGCCATCGTCTGCACGGGCGAGAGGTAGTCGTCGTCGTCCCCGACGTCTAGGCCGAGGCGCACGGCCTGGCGGCCCAGCTCCTCCAGCGGGATGCGCACGGTCGTCAGCTGCGGCCGCAGCTCCTGCGCGATCGGCACGTCGTCGTAGCCCACCACCGAGACCGCCTCCGGCACCGGCACGCCCGCGAGCTCCAGCCCCTGCATCGCGCCCGCCGCGACCGTGTCGTTGGCGCAGAACAGCGCCGTGAAGTCGAGCTTGTCGGCCAGCAGCGCGCGGATCCTGTCGTAGCCGAACCTGCGGTTGAGCTGCCCGAGGTGGATCAGCCCTTTGTCGTAGGGCAGGCCGCGGAAGGCGAGCGCGCGCCGGTGCCCGGCGAGCCGCGCGACGGTCGTGGACAGGCTCGGCGGCCCGCCCAGGAAGACGATCTTCCGGTGCCCCTGCGTGATGAGGTGGTCCGTGATCGCGAAGGCGCCGCCCTCGTTGTCGTACTCGACGACCCGGGTCGGCACGTCGTCGCCGAGCGACGGCCGGCCGCACAGCACCAGCGTGGAGCCGCTGGCGTGCAGCGCGCGTGCCCGGCGGGCGACCTGGGCGGCGTAGGCGCGGTCCTCGTAGGCGCCGCCGACCAGGATGACGGCGTCGGCCCGCTGCTCGTGCAGCAGGTCGATGAGCGCGAGCTCCTTCTCGTGGCTGCCGTGGGTGCAGCAGACCATGCACAGGCGGCCGTGCCTGGTGGCCTCGCGCTCGACGCCCCGGGCGATGTAGGCGTAGAAGGGGTCGATCACGTCGTTGATGATGATCCCGACGGTCCTGTTGGTGGCTCCGGCCAGGGCGCGGGCGTGGGCGTTGGCGACGTAGCCCAGCTCGGCGATGGCCCGCTCGACCCGCTGGCGCGTGACCGCCGAGACCGGGTAGTTGCCGTTGATCACCCGGGACACGGTCGCGCTGGAGACGCCCGCGCGTTTCGCCACGTCGGCCATCGTCGCCAGGCTCGGCTCGGTCACCGGCACCTCCTCGCTGTCGATCATGCCATTCGGTCGAGCTCGCCGCGATCGATCTCGTGCAGCAGCGGCAGCCCGGCGGCGTAACGGGCGATCTCCCCGAGCGTGGACTCGGCCAGCCTGCCGAGCTCGTTGCCCTGCGCGCCCGCCAGATGGGGGGTCACGAACGCGTTGGGCAGGTCGAACAGCGGATGGCCGGCTGGGAGCGGCTCGGGGTCGCTGACGTCAAGTATCGCGTCGAGCCGGCCGCTGCGTACCTCCTTGACCAGCGCGTCGGTGTCGACCAGGCCGCCGCGGGCGGTGTTGACGACGACGGCGCCGTCGCGGAGCATCGACAGCCGCCTGGCGTCGAGCATGCGGCGGGTCTCGCGGGTCTCGGGGGCGTGCAGGCTGACCACGTGCGACCGTCTGACCAGGGTGTCGAGGTCGACGGCCGTGCCGCCGAGCTCGGCGATCCCGGCGGGGTCGGCGTACGGGTCGTAGACCAGCACGTCGGCGTCGAGGCCGCCGAGCAGCCCCATGACGCGCCGGCCGATCCTGGACAGCCCGACCAGGCCGACCGTGACGCCGCGGGTGCCGAGCCAGGGCAGGCCGGAGAAGTCGCGCCGGGTGCCGCGCTCCCGGTAGCGGCGGGCCAGGGTGAAGGCCCGCTTGGCGCCGAAGACGATGGCGGCGAAGGTGAACTCGGCGACGGGCACCGCGTTGGCGTCGGCCGCGCTGCAGACCCGGACGCCGCGTTCGAGGACGGCCGGGTCGAGGAAGGTCTTGACCGTGCCCGCCGCGTGCGCGACGAGGCGCAGGCCGGGGGCGCGATCGAGCAGCCCGGCGTCGATCTTCGGGCAGCCCCAGCCGGTCACCAGGACCTCGGCCCCGGCCAGCGCGCGCAGGGCGTCCGGCGAGCTGACCTCGTGCAGCACCTGGTCGTGGAGCTCGGTCAGCTCACCGAGGCGGCGCAGGGCCTCGTGCCCGAACACCTCCTCGCGCACCCCAGGCGCCATCGCCAGCACGGCGCGCGGTCTCGGCCGGGTGTGCGGAGGTCTCACCGGCGCCTCTTGTCTGCCCACGTCCATCTCCCGATAGTAAGCGCGTTCTACGCACTGCTGCGGCACGCTAGGGCTTCACCTGCGTAAAGGTCAAGGATGCGGGCCAAGAACGGCACGACTTCCGCCCAGGGGCTTGACGAAGTATGAAAGCGCTTACTAGCTTCCTCGCCAACCGGAAGGACCCAGCGCATGACCGCTACCCTCGACGCCCCCCGTGCCGGGACAGCGTCGCCGTCCGGCGAGAGGCCGCGCAGGCTCTCGCTGTGGCGGCGCCTCCGGCGCGACCGGGTGATGCTCCTGCTGACGCTGCCCGGGCTGATCTATTTCCTGGTCTTCCACTACGGGCCGCTGTTCGGCTACGTGGTCGCGTTCAAGGACTACCAGCCCTACATCGGCTTCATCGACAGCGCCTGGGTGGGGCTGCGGAACTTCGCCACCGTCTTCGGCGACCCCGGCGTCTGGAACGCCCTCGGCAACACCCTCAAGATCACCCTCACCCAGCTCGTGCTCTTCTTCCCCGCACCGATCGCCCTCGCACTGCTGCTCAACAGCGTGGTCAGCGACAGGGTGCGCAGGTTCGTGCAGAGCGTGGTCTACCTGCCGCACTTCATCGGCTGGGTGATCATCGTCTCGGTGTTCCAGCAGATCCTCGGCGGCGCGGGCGCGCTGCCGAACTTCCTGCAGAGCGCCGGCCTGCCGCGCTACGACATGATGACCGACCCCGACGTCTTCCCGCTGCTGGTGACGTTGCAGGTGATCTGGAAGGACGCCGGCTGGGCGACGATCATCTTCCTCGCCGCCCTGCTCGCCATCAACCAGGACCTGTACGAGGCCGCCGCCATGGACGGCGCGGGCCGCTGGCGCCGCCTGTGGCACGTCACGCTGCCCGGCATCACGCCGATCATCATCCTGCTGCTGATACTCAACCTCGGCAGCATCCTGTCCGTCGGCTTCGAGCAGATCCTGCTCCAACGCGACAACGTCGGCCCCGAGGCGGGCGAGGTGCTGGACACGTTCGTCTACTTCAACGGCGTCAAGGACGGCCAGTGGGGGCCCGCGGCCGCGGTCGGCCTGGTCAAGACCATCGTCGGCACCGCGATGGTGCTCGGCGCGAACAAGGTGGCCCACCTGTTCGGCCACGAGGGGGTGTACCGCGGTGGCGACAAGTAGCCGGCCGACCTGGATGGAGCGGCCCTCCACGCCCGGCCTGATCCTCAAGGGCGCGATCCTCACCGCGGTCGTCCTGCTGGTGGCCTACCCCTTCGTCGGTGTCATCGGCACCAGCCTGTCGGCCGAGTCCGACATCGCGCGGGCGGGCGGGTTCGTGCTGGTCCCGTCCACGCCGAGCCTGGCGGCGTACTCGACGATCCTCAGCGGCGGGGTGGTGACGCGGGCGCTGCTGGTCAGCGTGCTGGTGACGGCCGTCGGCACGCTCGCCAGCATGCTCGCCACCATCGGCATGGCGTACGGGCTGAGCCGCCGCGAGGTGACCGGCTCGCGCTGGATCCTGATGGTCGCCCTGCTGACCATGCTCTTCAACCCGGGCCTGATCGCCAACTTCCTGCTGGTCAAGCAGGTCGGCCTGATCGACTCGTTCGGCGCGCTGATCCTGCCGAGCCTGGTGAGCGCGTTCAACCTGGTCGTGCTGCGCTCGTTCTTCATGGGGCTGCCGCGCGAGCTGCTGGAGAGCGCCCGCATCGACGGCGCGGGCGACTTCGGCATCCTCGTCAGGATCGTGCTGCCGCTGTCGAAGGCGGTGCTCGCGGTGATCTCGCTGTTCTACGCCGTCGGCTACTGGAACGCCTTCTTCAACGCCCTGCTCTACCTCGACGACTCCGACAAGTTCCCGCTCCCGCTGATCCTGCGCACGTTCGTCCTGCAGGGCCGTTCGATGGAGACCGTGACGGCCGCCGAGGCGCCGGCGCCCGTGCAGGCGGTCCAGATGGCCGTGCTCGTGGTGGCGATCGTGCCCATCCTGCTCGTCTACCCCTTCCTGCAGCGCTACTTCACCAAGGGCGTGCTCACCGGCGCCGTCAAAGGCTGACCCCCCAACCCCCCAAGGAAGATCCCATGAGAGAAAGCGTCTCGCGCCGAGGTTTCCTCCGGCTCGGCGCCGCCACGGCGGCGGGTGTCGTCGCCTCCTCCGCCCTCGCGGCCTGCGGTGGCGGGTCCGCCGCGCCCGCCGCCAAGGCGCAGGGGCTGACCATCAAGCTGCCGACGTACACGCCGCCGGCCGGCACGCTCACCCCCGACCTGCCCGGCAGCCCCACGGGCGTGCCCGAGGGCTACTTCACCTATCCGGACAAGCTGTTCAAGGCCGTCGCCAAGCCGCCGATGTCGGGCGGGACCGTGAAGATCGCGGTGCAGACGTTCCTGCCGCCGCCGCCCGGCCGTGCGGAGAACCCGGCGTGGCAGGAGGTGGAGAAGCGGCTCGGCGGGACGGCCGACGTGCAGGCGGTCTCGTCCGACGACTGGCCGACGAAGTTCAACACGATGGTCGCGGGCGGCACGTTGCCCGACATGTTCACCTACATCCAGTCGCAGGGGGTGAACAACCTGCCCGCGTTCGCGGCCAGCCAGTGCACCGACCTGACGGCGCTGCTCGGCGGGGACGCGGTCAAGGAGTACCCGAACCTGGCGGCGATCCCGCAGGTGTTCTGGAAGCAGGGCATCGTCGGCGGCAAGCTGTACGGCATCCCCATCCCGCGCAACATGGTCGGCGGGCTCGGCTTCTACCGGGCCGACATGTTCGCGAAGGCGGGCGTCACCGACCTGGCGCAGATCTCCGACATGGACCGCCTGTTCGAGCTGCTCAAGGAGGTGACCAGGCCCAAGGACAACCAGTGGGGCGTGCTCACCATGGTCGGCGGCGGGTACGGCCTGTCGATCTTCTCGCAGCTGTTCGGCGCCCCCAACGCCTGGCGGCTGGAGAACGGCAGGCTCGTCCACGCCATCGAGACCGAGGAGTACAAGGCGGCCGTCGAGTACGTCCGCAAGCTCCGCGAGGCGGGCGTCATCTACCCCGGCTCGGAGGGCTTCGACGGCCTCAAGCGCAAGAACGAGTTCAACTCCGGCCACGCCGCGATGGTCTACGACGGCCTGCCCGCCTACCTCGGGCCCACCGGCTACCTGCAGACGTCCAAGAAGATCGAGCCGACGGCCGATCCGCGGCCGCTCACGCCGGTCGGCCCGAAGGCCGAGGCGTTCCTCAACAACATCGTCGTCTCGATCACCATGCTGAAGAAGAGCGACGAGCAGCGGGCCAAGGAGCTGCTGCGGGTGGCCGACTTCTTCGCCTCGCCGTTCGGCAGCGAGGAGTACACGCTGTTCAACTACGGCCTGGAGGGCACCGACCACACGCGCGACGCCAAGGGCGCGCCGGTGCTGACCGAGCAGGGCGGGCGGGACACCGCCGTGCCGTGGAAGTTCGTCGCCGCGCCGACGCAGGCGCTGTTCGACTCCTCCTCGAAGGAGGCCGTGAAGATCATGCACGACGCGATCGGCAAGATGATCGCCGTGGGCGTGGAGGACCCGACGGTCGGGTTGTACTCCCCCGCCAACGAGAACAAGTACGAGTCGCTGTACACCATGCGCACCGACCGCGTGACCTCCATCGTGGCCGGGCGGGCGCCGCTGAGTGACCTGGACAAGCTGGTCAAGGACTGGCGGGCGCAGGGCGGCGACCAGGCACGCGCCGAGTTCGAGGAAGCACTCAAGCAGTCACCGAAGGCGGGCTGACCATGAAGCGGACCGTCATCGCCCTCGTCGCGGCCGCGCTGCTCGGCACCGCCGCCGCCGTACCTCCGTCGCCGGGCTCGCCCGGGGTCGGCGACCCGCTCTTCCCGACGCTCGGCAACGGCGGCTACGACGTGCGCCACTACGACGTCTCCTTCGACTTCACCCCCGTCACCTACGACTTCTCCGGCGTCGTACGGTTCACCGCGACGGCCACCCAGGCCCTGTCGTCCTTCAACCTCGACACCGACGGGCACGTGATCGACGCCGTCACCGTCGACGGCGAGCCCGCCACCTGGGCGCTCTCCCCCGGGCAGAGCGGTCAGGAGCTGACCGTCACGCCCGCCGAGCCGCTGCGCGAGCACATCCCGTTCGAGGCCGAGGTGCGCTTCCACGGCAACGGCAAGGCGCCGCGCGCGGGCCTGACCGGCTGGCGCTTCGGCCCCGACGGCGGGTTCGCCGCCGCCGCGCAGTCCAGCAGGGCCGACACGTTCTTCCCCGTCAACGACCACCCGTCGGACAAGGCCACCTGGACCTTCCGCGTCACCGCCCCCGAGGGGTACGTCGCCACCGCCAACGGCGAGCTGACCGGCCGCGACGGCGGCACGTGGACGTTCGAGGAGCGCGAGCCGATGGCCTCGGAGCTGATCGGCCTCGCCGTGGTCAAGGGCACGTACGTCTACGGCACCGGCCCGCACGCGCTCCCGCTGCGGCACGTCGTCCCGCAGGGCCAGGAGGCCAGGTACGCGCCGATCGCCGCCGAGACCGGCGCCCAGATCGCCTGGGCGGAGGCCAGGTTCGGCCGGTTCCCGTTCTCCACGTACGGGGTGCACATCTACCCGGGGTACAGCGACGCGCTGGAGAACCAGACGCTGTCGCTGTTCGGCACCGGGTGGTTCGACCGGCCCACGTACTCCAACACGATGGTGCACGAACTCGTCCACCAGTGGTTCGGCGACTCCGTGACCCCCGCCACGTGGCAGGACGCCTGGCTGAACGAGGGCCCGGCCGTCTACTACGCGGCCGTGTGGGCGCAGGAGCACGGCGGCCAGCCGCTGGCCGACAAGATGCGCGGCGTGTACGCCAAGCTCGACGAGGTCCGCGCCAAGGACGGCCCGCCCGGCAGGCCGAAGGGCCTCGGCGGCTACAACATCTACGACGGCGGCGCCCTCGTCCTGTACGCCCTGCGCACCGAGGTCGGCGAGGAGACGTTCGACCGGATCATGCGCCGGTGGGTGCAGCGCAACAAGGACGGCAACGCCTCCACCGAGGACTTCATCACCCACGCCGCCGCCACCGCCCACCGTCCCGCCCTGGACGGATTCCTGCGCGCCTGGCTCTTCGGCACCCAGAACCCCCCGCTGGAGGGAATGTGAACACCGCGATCGCCCTCGCCCTGACCCTGGCCCTGCCCCCCGCGACCCCCGCGGCCGCCCCGGCCGCCCCGGCCCCGAAGGTCTTCCACGTCGCCCCGGACGGCCGGTCCGCGGCCTGCAACCAGGTCAACCCGTGCTCCCTGGAGACCGCGCGGGACAAGGTCCGCGAGGCCCTGGCCGGCGGCATGGACCGCGACGTCGAGGTCCGCCTGGCGGGCGGCGTCTACCGGATGGCCGCGCCGCTCGTCCTGGACCGGCGCGACTCCGGCCCCGACGGGCACACGGTGACCTGGACCGCCGCCCCCGGCGCCCGTCCGGTGCTGTCGGGCGGCGTGCCGATCACCGGCTGGCGGCAGGAGGGACGCCTCCAGGTCGCGCCCGTTCCCGAGGGCCTCTCGCCCCGGCAGCTCTTCGTCGGCGGCGTACGCGCGGTCCGGGCACGCGGCGGGTCGTGCCCGGCCGCGACCTGCGACGCGACGAAGACGGGCATGACCGGCGCGGTGAAGAGCGGGGTCGCGGGCTGGGCCGACCCGGCGAACGCCGAGGCGGTCATCAAGGTCAGGTGGCGGAACTACCGCTGCAGGATCGACCGCGTGGACGGCGACGTGATCACCTTCGTCCAGCCGTGCTGGACGAACTCCGCGAGCGGCACCGGCCGCACCGGGCCCGCGTGGGACTCGACGACGGTCGACTCCTCCCGGTACTCCAAGGTGTCCTTCTTCGAGAACGCCGCCGAGCTGCTCGACGAGCCGGGCGAGTTCGTCTTCGACCGGACCGCCCGTACCGTCTCCTACCTGCCCCGGCCGGGCGAGCGACTGGACGACGTGATCGCGCCCGCCACCGAGACATTGCTGCGTATGGAGGGCGCGAGCCGGGTCAGGATCGCCGGGCTGGGCTTCGAGCACGCCGCCTACCGGCAGCCGGACACCGCCGAGGGGTACGCGGGCACGCAGGGCGGCCTCACCCTGACCGGCGCGACCGGCCCCGAGGACCACGCCGGCCGCTTCTACACCAAGCCGGCCGCGGCCGTCGTCGTGCGCGGCGGCCGGGACGTGACCGTCGACGGCGCCGCGTTCGCGCGCCTCGGCGGCGCCGGCGTGATCCTGGAGGGCGGCACCAAGGACTCGGCCGTCACCGGCTCGGCGTTCACCGACCTGTCGTCGGGCGCGGTCTACGTCGGCGACACCGACCCCAATCCCCCGGCCGAGCTGCGCGGCGAGCGCAACACGGTGGCCCGCAACACCATCACCTGGACCGGCCGCGAGTTCACCGACGCGGTGGGCGTCTGGGCGGGCTACGAGTCCGGGCTGCGCGTGGACCACAACACGCTGGAGAAGCTGCCGTACTCGGGCGTGTCGGTCGGTTGGGGCTGGAACCAGCCGGTGGCCCAGAACCCGGACATGCGCGACAACCGGATCACCGGCAACAGGATCGTGGACGCCATGATGGTCGCCGAGGACCAGCACGACGGCGGCGCGATCTACACCCAGGGCCCGCAGCCCGGCACGGTGATCTCCGGCAACTACCTCAACCGGTCGGCGTACGGCAACACCGAGCGCGACGGCAACGGCGTCTACCTCGACGAGCAGAGCTCCCACATCACGGTCGAAGGCAACGTGATCACCCGCGTCGGCTACAAGTGGATCTCCAACTGGGCCGGGTACGGCATCGACAACCTCGCGACCGGCAACTGGACCGACACCACCGCGCCGGAACTGTCCGGCCGCGGCTCGCGGCAGGCGGACAACCACACCGCCCTGGAACGGCTGCCCGACGCGGCGCTCGCCGTCGCCGCGGCGGCGGGCGCGAGCCCCGGCCCGGTCGAGCAGCTCGAACCCGACCTGGCCAGGACGGGCAGCGCCACCCAGTCCGCCACCGAGGGCGCCGCGGCGGCCGCCGGCGCCCTCGACGGCTCCACGGTGACCGACACCAGGACGACGTCCGCGCCCGGCTCCTGGTGGCAGGTCGATCTGGGCGGCCCGCACCGGATCGGCACGGTGGAGATCTGGAACGACGCCTCCATGACCACGGCCGACGCCGAGCTGCTGGTCTCGGCCACGCCCGACTTCGCGCAGGCCACACGGGTGCCGCTGCCGGGCCGGGCGCTGCGCCCGTCCGTGGTCGCGGTGGACGCCGAGGGCCGGTACGTGCGGATCCAGCGGACCGGCACCGGCCGGATCGGCCTGTCGGCCGTCATGGTGCACCCATGAGCTGGTTCACGCAGGCCCGGTTCGGCCTGTTCATCCACTGGGGCATCTACGCGGCGGCCGCCCGCCACGAGTGGGTGCAGTCGTACGAGAAGATGGACGACGAGCGCTACCGCCGCTACTTCGACCACTTCGACCCCGACCTCTACGACCCGGCCGCCTGGGCCGACGAGGCCGTCAACGCCGGGATGAAGTACCTGGTCGTGACGAGCAAGCACCACGACGGCTTCTGCCTGTGGGACTCCGGCCTGACCGGGTTCAAGGCCCGCCGCGACCTGCTCGCCCCCATGCTCGACGCCTTCAGGGAGCGCGGCCTGCGTACCGGCCTGTACTACTCCCTGCTCGACTGGCACCACCCCGACTTCCCCAACGACCTCTACCACCCCCGCCGGGAGGAGGACCTCGGCGAACGCGACATCACCACCTACGCCGACTACCTGCACGGCCAGGTCCGCGAGCTGCTGACCCGCTACGGCCGCATCGACACGATGTGGTTCGACTTCTCCTACGCCGGGCGCGGGTTCGGCGCCAAGGGCCCCGACGAGTGGCGTTCGGCCGAGCTGGAGCGGATGGTCCGCGAGCTGCAGCCGGGCATCCTCGTCAACAACCGGCTCGGGCTCGGCGGCGGCGACTTCACCACGCCCGAGCAGGTCATGCCGCCCGGCGGCGTGCCCGGCCACCGGCCGTGGGAGGCGTGCCAGACGCTCAACGGCAGCTGGGGATACCACCGCGACAACCAGGACTGGAAGCCGGTCGAGCTGCTGGTGAAGATGCTGGTCGACACCGTGTCCAGGGGCGGCAACATGCTGCTGAACGTCGGCCCGAACGCCCGGGGCGAGTTCGAGCCGCGCGCCCTGGAACGGCTGCGCGGGATCGGCGCGTGGATGCGCCTGCACGCCCGGTCCATCCACGGGGCGGGGCCCGCGGACTTCGAGGCCCCGGCCGACTGCCGCTACACCCGACGCGGCGACCGGCTCTACCTGCACCTGCTGTCGTGGCCGATGCAGCACGTGCACCTGCCCGGCCTCGGCGGCCGGGTGGCCTACGCCCAGTTCCTGCACGACGCCTCGGAGGTGCCGTTCGTCGAGATCGACCCGAAGGAGCCGTTCCACCACTACCTGCGCGGCCTGCCGGAGGACACCCTGACCCTGCGGCTGCCGATCACCCGCCCCGACGTGACGATCCCGGTCGTCGAGCTGTTCCTGAGGCCCTAGTGCGGCGTTCCTCAGGGCGTAGGTGAACCGTCGGCGTAGCTGTCGTGGTGGCGGCGGTGTCCACGTGCACGCTTTCGGCTGCCGTTGCGGCGGAGAGTCCGGCGCCCGTCAGGGCTGCGGCAGCGGGATGATCTTGCGGTACTTCCCTCCGGCCGTCTGCTCCGGCGGCTCCTCGGCGCGCTCGATCGTCACGTGACCGGCCTTGTGCTCGGCGAGCAGATGGACGGCCCGGTCGTGGGCGGCCTGCCAGACGCGGTCCGCGTCGGCGCCGCCGGCGGCCCGCAGGCGTACCCGCAGGACGGTGGGCGCGGTCTGGACGAGCTGGAACTGTTCCATGCCGGGAACGGCCAGCGCGGTGCTGAAGGACATGGGAGAGATGCCGACGCGCTCGCCGGACCCGGTGGGAAAGGTGAGCAGATCGGCCGCCCGCCCCTGCACCTGGACGGCCGGGAGCGGATTGCCGCACGGGCAGGGGTCAGGACGCATCAGGACGCTGTCGCCGAGGTCGTAGCGCAGGATCGGCTGGACCCGGTTGGCGAGGTTGCTGATCAGGACGGTGTGTGAAAGCCGCCCTGGCGGCACCGGCCGGTGGTCGGCGTCGACCGGCTCCAGGACGACCCAGTCACCGTTGACGTGGTACCAGCCCTCCCGGCAGCCGGCGGTGAGGAAGCCGCACTCGCCACAGGCGTAGGCGGCGCGGACCTTCGCCCCGAACGCGGCGGCCAGGCGTTCCCGGGTCTGCGGGCTCAGCGTCTCGCCGCCGGGGATGACGAGCGCCGGGCGGATGCGCAACCGGCCGGCCTCCTGTTCCCCTGCCAGCAGCGTGAGCAGCCCGACGAAACCGGCGACGCCGGCCGGATCGAACCGGTTGAGCTCGTCGACCATCTCCTCCATCGACTGGTCGGTCGGGATGACTCGCACCAACCGGCCCAGCCACGGCCGCTCCAGGGCCGCCCGCGCCGGCCCGGCGAGGGTGGCGAAGTGGCCCCTGGGCGCCGTGACGATGGCGGTGCGGCCGGCGCGGGCGAGCGTGCGCAGGACGTCGCGGGCCGACAGTCCGGCGCCGGTGCGCAAGCCGGTGGCGGTGTGCACGGCCAGGCACCGATCGTCCTGCACGAACAGGCCGCGCTGCCCGCTGGTGCCGGTGGTCGTGGTGACCAGGTAACGGCCCAGGAACCGATGGCCCACCACATCGGGATCGGCCACGAACTCCTCGACTCGCTCTCGGGTCACCTCACGGTCGGTGACCCAGTCGTCGAAGCGGGCCATCAGTGTCTTCTTGTCGGTGACCGGGAGCAGCTGCGGGTCGTCGGCCCCTTCCGGCAGGTCATGGTAGAGCTCGCGGTAGAAGGGCGAGTGAGCGCGGGCATGGGCCACCAGCTCGGCCAGGCGACCCCGCCGCCGCCGTGCGATCGCCTCCGGGCCTTCCCGTACCGCGCGCCGCATGTCGCGGGCGAGCCGCCGGACGCTTTCCTCCATGATCGTCGCTCCTGTCCACGGTGATGCGTCAAAGGCTCGGGGTGGACGGCGGCACCGAGCGCAGACCACGCATGGCGATCTCGACGCCGTGCCGGGCGGCCTCCCACAACTCCTCCTGGGACCGGCCGAGCTGGACGCTGGCCAGGCCCGCCTGCTGGACGGCGCCCATCAGGGCCCCGATCATCGCGGCCGCGGTGATCGGGTCGAGGCCGGGGAAAGCCTTCAGCAGCTCCCCGACGACGCGCTGCTGAAGGTCGAGCAGCAGGTAGAGCCCCTTGGCCTGGAGCGCGGGCGTGGTCAGGGCCAGCCGGGTCACGCCGGACAGCTCCGCGGCCTCCTTGGCGGGGATCTTGGGCCGGCGGTGGGCGGCGTACCGCTCGACCGCCCTGGCCAGCACCTCGCCGGGGCCCTCCTCGGGGCGGCAGTCCGCGATGGCGCCGACCAGCACGTCGAAGTCCCGCTCCATGTCGACGAAGAGCACTTCGTCCTTGGTGCGGAAGTAGTTGAAGAACGTCTTGGGATCGACGTCCGCCGCCGCGGCGATCTGCGTCACGGTGGTCTGCTCATAGCCCTGTTCCTCGAACAGGGCCATGGCCGCCGACACGATGCGCTGCCGGGTCTCCCGCTTCTTCCGCTCCCGCCGCGTTTCCTGCATGCGAGCGAATATACTCGTACTAGAATTTTCCAGCAACTGGAAGTTTTTCACCCGAGGGGCCGCGCGTCGTTCTTCTTGCGTGCACCCGGGGGATCCTCTACCTTAATTCCCACTAAACCAGTCGCTTATTGTGGAATAGAGGCGGAGACGGTGATCCGTGGGGTCGGGCTGCGGGTGGCGGGGGTGGTCCTGCTGGCCGCGATCTGGTGGGCGGTCGCGGCCTCCCACCTGTGGCCCGAGGTGTTCGTCCCCAGCCCGGGGTCGGTGTGGGACCAGCTCTTCCTGACCTCCTCCGTGCACGACGGCCGGCGCGGCTACGGCGGCTACCTGCTGTCGGAGCATCTGCTGGCCAGCCTGCGCCGTATCCTGCTCGGCAGCCTGTACGGCATCGCCGGCGGCATCGCGCTGGGCCTGGTCGTCGGCCTGGTGCCCACCGTGCGCGCCCTGCTCAACCCGCTCATCACGTTCGTGCGGACGCTGCCGCCACTGGCCTACTTCAGCCTGCTGATCATCTGGCTGGGCATCGACGAGCCGCCCAAGGTCTCGTTGTTGTTCGTGGCCGCGCTGCCACCCGTAGCGGTGGCCACCGCCGACGCGGTACGCGGGGTGCACGAGGACTACCTGTACGCGGCCAGGTCGCTGGGGGCCGGGCGGTGGCAGCTTCCGTCCCGGATCGTGCTGCCCTCGGCGCTGCCCGAAGTGATCACCGGCGTCCGGGTCGCGGTCGGGGTGGCCTACACCACGGTCGTGGCCGCCGAGACCGTCAACGGAGTGCCGGGCATCGGCGGGATGATCCGCGACGCCCAGCGCTACAACCAGACCGACGTCGTCGTGCTGGGGCTGCTCGTCATCGGCGCGTCCGGCCTGCTCATCGACACCCTCCTCCAACTCACCGAGCGCCTGCTCGTGCCCTGGCGCGGCAAGGCCTGACCCCCTGCGAAGGCATCAGCCATGAAACATCGCCTCATCCCCGCGCTGGCGCTCGCACTGTGCCTGGCGGCCTGTTCCACCGGCACCGGCGCCACCCCCGCCGCCGACGGCAGCCCCAAGGAGCTGCGCATCGGCTACCAGCTCATCCCGAACGGCGACCTCATCGTCAAGGACCAGCGCTGGCTGGAGAGCGCGCTGCCGAACACGAAGATCAGCTGGATCAAGTTCGACTCGGGCGGCGACGTGAACACCGCGATGGTCGCGGGCAGCATCGACATCGGCCTGGCCGGCAGCAGCCCGGTCACCCGCGGCCTGTCCGCGCCGCTGAACATCCCGTACCAGGTGCCGTGGATCTTCGACGTCATCGGCGAGAACGAGGCGCTCGTGGCCCGCCAGGCGGGCTCGGTGACCGAGCTGAAGGGCCGGAAGATCGCGACGCCGTTCTCCTCGACCTCGCACTACAGCCTGCTGGCCGCGCTCCAGGAGGCCGGGCTGAGCGAGTCGGACGTCACCGTCGTCGACCTGGAGCCGCCGGACATCCAGGCCGCCTGGACACGCGGCGACATCGACGCCGCCTACGTCTGGACGCCCGTGCTCGGCGAGCTGCGCAAGGGTGGCAAGGTGCTGGTCACCAGCAAGGAGCTGGCCGCCAAGGGCAGGCTGACGGCCGACCTGGCCGTCGTCCGCACCCAGTTCGCCACCTCCTACCCCCAGGCGCTGCGCACCTGGCTCACGCAGCAGGACCGGGCGGTCAAGCTCGTACGCACCGACAAGCGGGCCGCGGCGGCGGCCGTCGGACGCCAGCTCAACCTGAGCCCCGACGAGGCCGCCGGGCAGATCGACGAGCTGATCCTGCTGGACGCCAAGGAGCAGGCCGGCTCTGCCTATCTGGGCACCCCGGACAAGCCGGGCGCGCTGGCCGAGAACCTGCGCAGCGCCGCCGAGTTCCTCAAGGCCCAGAACAAGCTGCCCGAGGTGCCCGCCCTGGAGGTCTTCCAGAAGGGCCTGGCCACCAAGGACCTGCGCGATGCCTTCACCAGCTGACACGCTCACCGCGGCGGCGGTGCGGCTGGAGGGCGTCTCGCTCACCTACCGGCCGCGCTCCCGCTGGTCGAAGGCGGAGCCTGTGGAGGCGCTGCGCGGGATCGAGGCCGACGTCGGCGCGGGCGAGTTCGTGACGATCGTCGGGCCCTCGGGCTGTGGGAAGAGCACGCTGCTCAGGCTCGTCGCCGGGTTCGCCGCGCCCACCTCCGGGACGGTCACCGTGGGCGGCGAGGCCGTGGCGGGGCCGGGTCCCGACCGGGGCGTGGTGTTCCAGCAGCCGCGGCTGTTCCCCTGGCTGAACGTACGGCGTAACGTCGAGTTCGGACTGCGCATGACAGGGGTGCCGAAGCGGGCCAGGACGGCCAGGGCCGACGAACTGCTCGCGCTCGTGGGGCTGGGCGAGGTGGCGGGGCGGCGTCCGTACGAGTTGTCCGGCGGCATGCAGCAGCGCGCCGCCATCGCCCGGGCGCTCGCGCCCGACCCCGCGATCCTGCTGATGGACGAGCCGTTCGCCGCGCTCGACGCGCTCACCAGGGAGCGGCTCCAGGAAGAGCTGCGACGGCTGTGGCAGGCCACGGGCAAGACCGTGCTGTTCGTCACGCACAGCGTCGACGAGGCCGTCTACCTGGGCACCCGCCTGCTGGTGATGAGCCGCGGGCCGGGCACGATCGTGCTCGACCAGCCCTCGGAGCTGCCGCGCGCGGCAGATCCGCGCACCCATCCCGACTTCCCGTCCGTACGCGAGACCGTGGCCGCAGCCGTCCGGCGGGCCGCTTCGTCCGACCCCGAGGTTTCCTGATGCGTTTCCACTGGTTCCTGCCCACGACCGGTGACGGTCACGACGTACGCTCTGCCATCACCACCACCGACGCCTACCGCCCCTCCGCCCGCCCGGCCACCGTCGCGTACCTGACGCAGGTGGCCAGGGCGGCCGAGCAGGCGGGGTTCGAGGCCGCGCTCACCCCCGTCGGCGCGGGCTGCCCCGACCCATGGATCGTGTGCGCGGCCCTGGCCCAGCACACCGAGCGGCTGCGACTGCTGGTCGCCTTCCGCACCGGGTACGCGCTGCCCACCCTGCTCGCCCAGCAGGCCCAGTCCTTCCAGGAGATCTCCGGCGGCCGGCTGCTGCTGAACGTCGTGACCGGGGGCGACCCCGTCGAGCAGCGCGCGTACGGAGACTTCCTCGACCACGACGCCCGCTACGCCAGGACCGGCGAGTTCCTGCACGTGCTCCGCCGCGCCTGGGACGGCGCGCCGTTCGACCACCACGGCGAGCACTACCGGGTCGAGAGCGGCGGCCTGCCCGCGCCGCTCGACCCGAGGCCGCCGCTCTACTTCGGCGGCGCGTCACCGGCCGCCGAGCAGGTCGCCGCCCGCCACGCCGACGTCGTGCTCATGTGGGGCGAGCCGCCGCAGGCGGTCGCCGAGCGGGTGGCCAGGTTGCGCACGCTCAGCGCCGCGCACGGCCGCACCCTCGGGTACGGCCTGCGCGTGCACGTCATCGCCCGCGACACGAACGAAGCCGCCTGGGCCGAGGCCGACCGGCTGCTCACGGGCATGGACCCGGGCCGCATCGCCGAGGCCCAGCGCCGCTTCGCCCGCTACGACTCCGTCGGCCAGCGCCGCATGGTGGACCTGCACGCCGGCGGCACCCGTGAGCTGGAGATCCACCCGGGGCTGTGGGCCGGGGTCGGGCTGGTGCGCGAGGGCGCCGGCACCGCCCTGGTCGGCTCGTACGACGAGGTCGCGGCACTGTTCCACGAATACGCGGCGGCAGGGGTGGAGGAGTTCGTGCTGTCCGGATGGCCGCATCTGGAGGAGGCGTACCGGGTCGGCGAGCACGTCCTGCCGCGCGTGCCGCGGACGGCGGCCCTTCCGGCCTGAGCCCCCATGGGAGGCTGGTCAGTCGCCGCGGCGCTCGTCGACGATCTTCGTCAGCATCGCGGTCCTGGGGCTGGGCCGTACGCTGCGTTGAATGTCGAGCAATTGGCCGACGGCTTGCACGACAGACTTCGGACCACTGCCGGATCAGCATCAGGGGTGTCCCCTCATTCCGCTTCTGAGAGGCAGCCATGATCAACGATCGCACAACTGAGCTCCAGGGCGGACCACGCACCGCGGATGGGACATCCCGTCCCCACGCAGAAAGGGCTCAGATCATGAACAGACTTCTCGCCACGCTCGCCGTGGTGAGCAGCGTCGGACTCTCCCTGTACGGAGGGTCCGCCGCAGCTTCCGCTTCCACCGTCTCCACGGCGAGCACACTCAGTTCCCTCTCGGGGTCCTGCGCAGCCCCCTACGTCGGCTCCGACAACAGGGTGCACGTCTTCTGCACCGGCCCCGGCACCGCCGACCTGCACGTGCAGTGCGCGGGGATCTGGTGGCGGGACGCCCAGACCAACATCACCGACAGCGGCCAAGTAGAGCTCGCCCTGGGCTGCGGCTGGTCACCCATCACCAGCTACTACGCCGAAATCCACTAGGAGGGCCACGATGATCGGCAAGAAGATCATGGTGCTGATGGGCGCGGCCGGCATGCTTCTGCTGGCCGCACCGCCGGCCTTGGCAGCGCCCTCGAACACCGCCGGGACCGTGGCCGCGTCATCCAGCGCGGCGGGCCTCCTCAGCTGGCGGTACTACGGAACCTACGACAACCTGGCCACCTGCCAGGCAGCCGGAATCGTCGCCGTCTTCTGGGACGGCTACGCCGACTACCACTGCGACGGAGACGGCGACGGCAGCTACGAGCTCTGGGTGAGATAGGCGCGAGAGTCCGCGGCCCTCCCCTTCGGCAGGGCCGCGGACGTCCATGTCCTTCCGCAGGACAGTGCCGAACCGGCCTTCAGCCCGAACATGGCGGCGTGGCGTGGCACGAAAGCACGAACTGCAGGGATCGGCGTCGCCCGCAGTGGCGCTATCTCAGCATGATGGCGCCGAAGCGGGCATCCGCGGCGCTCACCCCGGTGGAAATCGCGTGCACGGACTGCGCAGAGGACGAGATCCCGGCGGCGGTGCCGGCAAGCACCGCCAGCATGCCCCTGCCGCCGTTCTTGCCGGGCACGCCGACGATCAGTTCGCCCTTGCCGTCAGCCGTGACGTCGATGATGGAGACGGCCTCGCCCATGCGGTCGTCGGCCACGGAGTCCTCGGCGATCGGGTCCGCCGAAGGCGCCGTGTCGGGTGCGGCGATGCCGTCCTGAGTGAGGATCCGGGCAGCGGAGACGTCCGGGCCCGAGGCGGTCCCGGGGATCAGCGCGACGGCCCCCGCGGCCGCCTTGCCCGCGATGGTCGCTCGGGGCAGGCCGATGGCGATCTCGCCGCGTCCGTCGCCGTTGATGTCGCCCACGGTGACGGTGATGTCGGTGGACCCGAGCGTGGTCAGCCAGGACAGGTTGCGGGCCGTGAACCCGGGCTGGTACATGCCGGCGCCGTAGTAGGAGCCGTACCAGACGTGCACCGTGCCGGTGCTGGGCGTCACCATGACGACGTCGCGGTAGCCGTCGCCGTTCACGTCGCCGAGGCCGAGCTGGGAGTCCTTCTTGGTGCAGACAGGCTTGGTCGCCTCGGGGGTGTCGCAGGCCGCCGTGTTGCCCATGAGCATGGGGGTGTGGGCCGGATCGCGCAGACTGTCGATGTACCACAGCTCATGGCTGGTCGATCCGTAGGTGGGGGCGAGCAGGACCATCGCCTCCATGATGTCATCGCCGTTCACGGTGCCGATCGCCGTCGACTGCAGCCGAGGGCTGCTCGGGGCGTTGAGCGGCGTCCTTTCGAAAACGCCGCCGTTGTACCAGCCGCCGAAGGAGGCGTTCCAGCCGGTCGCGAACAGTCCCACGACGTCGGGTCGCGAGTCGTTGTCGGCGTTGCCGACGGTCAGCCCCTGGAAGTACGCCGAACTGGAGCTGCCCTGCTGGGTGATGCCGGCCGGTGTCCAGGAGAAGATCTGCCGCTCGCTGAGCCCCACGGTGACCAGGTCGGTCCTGCCGTCGCCGTCGACGTCGCCGGAGGTCAGTCCTTTGCCCCAGCCTCGGCAGACACCGGCTGATTCACCCGAGCAGCCGGTCGTGGGCCGGATGAGCTGTCTGGCGCCGCTGAGGCCGTTCGGGCCGCCGTACAGGACCGCGATCATGCCGCTGTTGTTCGTGCCGAGATAGCCCGGGTACGTGGGCATGCCCACGGCGACGTCGTTGTAGCCGTCGGCGTTGAAGTCGCTCTTGACGGCGATGGCAGGCGCCGCGGCGGCGGGTGCGGCAGGTGTGGTGAGCCCTACGGTCACTGCGAGTATCGCGGCCGACCAGGCGATCTTGTTCACGCGCATGGGGTGAGGATGCCGCTTGGGACTTGTGGCCGGGTTGGGGCTGACTGGCGACGACCGCCGAGCGTATCGGACGCGCCGACCTGCCCGGACCTGGTCGCACGCAGGCACACGGGAACGGGCCTGACCTGCATGGATGGGGCCAAGGGCCGGTTCATCGAGCCTGCCGGGTTTCGCAAGACCGATCCAACCCGATCACAAGACAACGCTTCTAGCTTCGTCCGCTGACGGCAACCACGAAGGAGACCGAGCAGCGTGCAGTCAAGGACGAAGATCGCGGGCATCCTCATGGCGGCACTGGCGATGACCTCCGCCGCCACTCCCGTCCGCGCGGCGACCACCCCGAACACACCACAGGACACACCGCAGAGCATTCTGACGGCGGCCGCCGACCAGATCAGGAAGGTTGTGGACGGCGGCGGGTACGCGGGCGTCGAACTCGGCGAGGAACGGGTGATCCTTTGGTGGAAGGGCAAGGTTCCCGGCCCGATCCGGGCCGCGATCCACCGGGCCGAGAAGATCGCCCCGGTGGAGGTGCGCCCGGCCCGGTACTCGGAGAGCGAACTGAGCGCGGCCTCCGACCGGCTCTGGGCCGCCTCGGGCGCCGAGAAGGGCGGGCGCGTCCACGCCGTCCAGATGCCCTTCGACGGGAGCGGTCTCACCGCCGCCGTCGAAGAGAAAGACATGGCCCTCGTACGGCAGGCGCTGCCGGACGTCGGGGTCCCGGTCCGTGTGGTCGTGCAGGAGCCGCTGCAGCTCACGTCCCGCTGTGACGACGACCTCCCCTGGTACGGCGGCGTGGCGATCGCCAACGCCACCTTCGGCGGCGCTGCCGGCTGCGGCGGGAGCCCCGCCCTGGGCTACAACTGCACCGGCGGCTTCCCCGTGTACATCGGCTCGACCCGCTACCTGCTGACGGCCGGGCACTGCGGCGCTCCCGGCGACGTGTTCACCGACGGCACCGGCCAGGTCATCGGCGTCGCCGAGCAGGAGAACGTCGCCCACGACCTCCTGCTCATCCGCGTCACCGGCCTCGTCAGCACGGGCAAGGGCAACGGCAGGATGTGGGACGGCACCCCCGGCGTCGGCGACTACACCAAGCCGGTGGTCGGCTGGGGATTCACCTACAAGAACCAGTCCCTGTGCATGTCCGGCGCCACCACCGGAGCCTCGTGCGGCCGAACCGTGGACTACAAGTACAGCGAGATCTGCGGCAAGGACATCTACGGCAACCAGGAGTGCTACAGCAACCTGGTCTCGGCCAAGCAACGGATCGACAGCTCCAGACACGGTGACAGCGGAGGCCCGGTCTTCGAACTGACCGGCGGCGACGCCCAAGTCCGCGCGATGGGCACGGTCACGGGCAGCATCACCAAGGACTGGATCATCACCAAGGACCAGTGGTTGCTGTTCCAGGAGTTCGCCACCGCCGTCCGCGACTTCCCCGGACTCGAACCGGCACTCGACCTCGGCCCCGATCCCGCGTAATCCCCAGCATCACGGATGCCGGCTCGACGCTCTGCAGAGCTCCCCGGTAAGACGTGAAGGGTCCCGGCGAAGTCGAGCGCAGCATCACGGACATCCTGAGGTCCCAATGGCAATGGAGCAGAATCCACCGGTATTGCTGCTGGCCCGCGGGAAGCTCTTGAGGAACACGGAGCCCCCGGCCGTTTCGCAGTAGAGTTTCGAGGGGGCCGGGGGCTCTCGGTGGTGGTGGTTGGATGCTGGAGGCGCCCAGGGCCTCGTCCTCGGCGCGCTCCTGCAGCCGCGCAGCGGCGGCGTCGCCCTGGGCGGCGGCCGGGGCGAGGCGTGCCTCTGCTGCGTGGCGACCGAGATCAGCCGGCGTCAGGCGACGGCCACCCACCCCGCGCAGGTACGTCGCCCTCCAGTACATCTAAGGCATGGTCACCGGGAAGGCCGAGCTGGACCCGTGCGAGCCGCCGCCGGGCCGCTCTCGAACTCCTCATCCTTCAGCACAGCCTGGTCGTGTCCCCACGCATCGAGCGACAACGCCAAGTCGTCAAGATGGCGGGCGATCGTGTGCTCTCCCTCCCAGCACGAGCCACCGGTACCGCGCTGGTCGTAGCGGCGAACCAGGCGCAGGTCGTCGATGACGCCGGCGACCGGGGCGAGATGGTCGGGGACTCCTGGCCCGCCGTGCACCATGACCACGGGAACCTCTGCGAAATCGCCGGGCTCGCGGTCCACGTACGTGGCTGTACACCGTCATCCAACCGGATCAAGGCCGCAGTCATGGAGGCGAGCGTGATGCGGTCGGGACCCGACGAGACGATCGCTCAACAGACACTCGCCGGGTTGCAAGTGAGGAGTTGATTCTCCAGGTCAGAGCCTATACGGCGGCTGGTGTCGCCCCTCCGGCATGATCAGCGCACACCACCACAGCCCAGGCCAGGCAGCTCGATATGCGAACGGCGCATCATTCAGTCGCTCGGTGGGTGGTGACGGGCGTGGCCGGGAATCACCTGACCTCCCGGTGCCCTGGCAAGCGGACGGGAATCCCATGGATCCGGACGGCGCGCTCCCCAGCTCGATCCGGACAAGGTCGCGAAGTGCTTCGATCTGTTCAGAGCCGAGAGCCGAAGCGAAGGCCGGTCGGAGGCGGCCCGGCGCCTCGAACGGAGGGGAAATGCAGGGGGGCGGGAGCCGGCCATGAGCACGTCGGTGTGTGTCCGGGGTGTGAATCGGCGGTCATAGGGGTGGCCGCCCGGCGCGTGCGATAAGCCGGGCCGGGGTCGATCGGGCCAAGCTCAGGTGGCCCGGAAACGTCCGGCGGTGGGCCTGGTGCGGCGGTTCCGCATGTCTGCGATCTTACGGGGCGACTTTGTCCGGGCTCTTTCGTATGCATGGAAACGGAGAGGGCCGTGGCATGAATGTCACAGAACAACGTTGGCATGTCCTGATGGCGTACCGGCCGCGACTGCTGGCCTTGGCGCTACGCATGGGGGCGGGGGCGGACGCGGAGGACGTCGTCCAGGACGCGTTGCTGCGTACCGCCACCTTCGCCGGTCTGGAGGAGGAACGGGCGTGGCCCTTCCTCGCCACCGTCACGGCGCGACTCGTGGTCGACCACCACCGCCGGACGGCTCGCGAACTGGTGTTACGCCGCCACGCGGCACTCATGCCACGTCCCCACGGCTTCGAGGACGCCGTGGCCGACGGGGACGAAGCCAGGCGCGCGGCACCCTTGATCGCACTGCTCGACCCCGAGATCCGCCATGTGGTCCGCCTGCGAATGGAAGGCGCCACCTGGGGACAGATCGGTGTCGCGCGCGGCGAATCGGCCGCCGCCGTCGAGATGCGGTATCGCCGTGCGACCGCTCCCGTGCGGCGGGCCATGAACCGCCCGGCCGGAAATCGGCGATGAATTCTGTCGAGCTCGCCGTCCAGGAACGTAATACCGGTGAAAGGTTCGTTCGTTCAGGCCGATATGCGATTCTTGGGAATCGCGGAAAAGGACAGCCATGCGAAGCTTGCGAAGGCGTATTCCGCCTGTACGGCATGCGTTTGTCGTGCTGCTGGCGGCGGCGCTCGCCTGCTTGATGTTCGCGCCCGCGGCGGGAGCGGAGAGCAGGACGTCCCAGAAGGTCTCGTCGTCTCTTACGGATCCCGACACCGAACTGGCCACCACGGAGAACGGCGAGGAACCGCTGGACTCCATCTCCAGCGAGGATTATCTCGCGAAGCTCGCCCAGAACGATGTCATCGTCTCGGCGGAGGAACGGACCCAGATCATGGCGAGTTCCTGCTGGATCTATACCGGCTACCGGGGCGGCAAGAACCGCGTCGGCCAATGGCTCTGGAAGTATTTCCAGAGAATGGACTACTGCCGCGACGGCTCCCGGATCACCAGCGCCCACTTCCACACCAGGTGGGCCGAGGTCTACATGGTGGGCTGGTCGTTCAAGGGTCACGAGTCGCTCGTGAGCAACGGCGGCCGGGGAGCGGCCCAATGGCGCAAGCGTACCCAGGGCGTCTTCTGTTTGGTCCCGTACGTCTCCTGCATACAGGAATCGCACCCCTGGGTGGACATGACCGTCTACGGTAACGGCGCGAGGTCCTTCAGCGCCGGCGGCTGACACACGAGAGCGCCGGTCCGGGAAGCCCCCGGGCCGGTGCTCTGTGCCGTCGGCGGCGAACGGAAGCGTCATGATCTCCTGGCACACCGGCGGCGGCTGAGCCGAAGGTGGCGGCCGAGGCGACCGTGGCGATGCGCGGGCAGCCGAAGGTGGAAGTGCCGAAGGCGGTGATGGTCAGCAGCAGGACGGCAGGCCGGTGGGGTGGGCGCTGCTTGCCGTCGTGCGTGGGGGAGGCCAGGAGGAACGCGTTGCCGGAACGGCCAGGGTCAGGACCGGCACAAGCAGGGCCCGCCCCGGCCCCCGATGGGGGTGGCCACTCCGGCGCCGGTAGCGCTAGGTGACTTCGGCACACACTGTACAAGCTTACTTACCGTACGTGGGCATCTCTTGCTATACCGGACACCGTGGGTCCGGATGACACCTTCGACAGCGTCCGTGCGATCGCCGACGCGATCCTGTACGAGGGGTACCTGCTGTACCCCTACCGCCGCTCCTCCGGCAAGAACCGCGTCCGGTGGCAGTTCGGCGTGCTGCTGCCGCCCGCCTGGGCACGGGCCCGGGGGCTCACCGGCGCGGGCGTGGCGGGCTCGGCCGAATCGTGGGTCCAGCAGACGGAATGCCTGCTCGAAGCGGACGGCGAGGTCACGGTCGAGCTGCGGATCCGCTTCCTGCACCAGCAGCGGCGTCAGGTGCAGCGCCGGGACGCCGACGGCGCCTGGCGGCCGGTCGACTCCCTGGGGGACGGGCCCACGCTGGAACTGAGCTTCGACGAGGCCGTGCCGCGCGAGTTCGACCTGCGTGCCGGCACGGCCGAACTGCTCGCGGGCGAGCGGCGGATCACCGTCGGCGTGCCGGCGGGCGAGGAGATCCGGCCGCTGGACGGCGGCCGGATCGTCGTCAGCCGGTCGGCGATCCGGGCGTCGGTCGCCGTCTCGGCCACGCGGTGCGCGACGGCGTCCCCGCTGCTGCGCCTGCGCTGCCGCGTCGAGAACGACGACCCGGCCACCCCCGCCGACGCCGCCCGCGAGGACGCGCTGCGCGCCTCGCTCCTGAGCTGCCACACCCTGCTCGCCACGCGCGGCGGCTCGTTCGTCTCCCTGCTCGACCCGCCGGAATGGGCCGCGGCGGCGGTCCGCGACTGTGTCAACACAGGCACCTTCCCCGTGCTGGCCGGTACGCCCGGCGCGCGGGACGTCGTGCTCTCCTCCCCGATCATCCTGTACGACCACCCGCGCGTGGCCCCCGAGAGCCCCGGCGACCTGCACGACGCCACGGAGATCGACGAGATCCTGTCGCTGCGCACCCTCACGCTCACCGACGCCGAGAAGCGGGAGGCCCGCGCCACCGACGCGCGGGCCGCGGAGATCATCGACCGCGTCGACTCCATGCCGCCCACCGCGCTGTCACGGCTGCACGGCGCGGTCCGTTCCCGCCGGGCCGCGGCGGCGGTGGACGGCGTGACGGTCGCCGGGGTGGAGGTCTCGAAGGGAAGCCGGGTCAGGCTCCGGCCGCGACGGTCGGGCACCGACCCCCAGGACATGTTCCTCGACGGCAGGACCGGCCTGGTCGAGGACGTCCTCCAGGACGTGGACGACACCTGGCACCTGGCCGTCACCGTCGAGGACGACCCGGGCGCCGATCTGAACCGCTGGTACGGGCGCTACCGCTACTTCACCCTCGACGAGGTCGAGCCCCTGGAGGCGGGATGAGCACCGGTGGTTCCCGAAACGTGACCGGTGGTTCCCGTAACGTGCTCGTGGCCGGCATCGGGAACGTCTTCCTGGGCGATGACGGCTTCGGCGTCGAGGTGGTCAGGCGCCTAGACCGGGCGGAGCTGCCCGCGACGGCCGACGTCGCCGACTACGGCATCCGCGGCGTCCACCTCGCCTACGAGCTGCTGGACGGCCGCTACGACACCCTGATCCTGGTCGACGCCGTCCCGCTCGACGGCCCGCCGGGAACGCTGGCCGTCATCGAGGCCGACGACCGGCCGTCCGGGGGCGACGTGGCGATCGACGGGCACGGGCTGCATCCGGACGCCGTGCTCCGGCTGCTGAACCACCTCGGCGGCGGCGTCGAGCGGGTCGTGATCGTGGGCTGCCGGCCCGCGGTCCTGGACGAGGTGATGGAGCTGTCCGAACCGGTGGCCGCCGCCGTGGAGGGGGCCGTCCGCCTCGTCGCGGAGCTGGCCTGGCAGGAGGCGGCGGGAAAGATCGAGAAGGAGACCACCGATGCATGAACTGGGGCTGTGCGACGCGATCGTGGAGGCCGCGCTGGGACGGGCCGGTGGACGCCGGGTGAACGCGGTGCGCGTCCTCGTCGGCGGGCACCCGGTGGATCCGCGGGTCATCGACACGGGCTTCCGCCTGGCCGCCGCGGGCACGGTCGTGCAGGACGCGACCGTCGAACTCGTCACCGTGCCGTACCTGATGCGCTGCGCGGGATGCGGCGCCGAGCAGGAGGCCCGCACCGCCACGGACCTGCTCGCCTGCCGGAGCTGCGGCGGGATGGACGTGGAGAGCATCACGGACGAGCGCGTCGTGGTGGAGTCGATCACGTTCGAACCGGTTCCCGGAACCGCCTGACAGACCCGCCGGCACCGGCTGGAGACCAGGCCGCTGACGTGAAGGAGAGACGTGACATGGCCGACCAGAAGAGCGGATTCGACGAGATGCACATCCTGTGGATCTCCGAGGGCATGAGCTGCGACGGCGACACCGTCTCCGTGACGGCCGCGTCCCAGCCCGCCATCGAGGACGTCGTCACCGGCCTCGTGCCGGGGCTGCCGAAGGTGCACCTGCACAACAAGGTCCTGTCCCCGACGTTGGGCGGGGAGGACTTCCTGGCCCCGTTCCGGGCCGCGGCGCGCGGCGAGCTGGAGCCGTTCATCTTCGTCCTGGAGGGGTCCGTCCCCAACGAGAGGATCAACGGAGAGGGCTACTGGACGTCGTTCGGCAACGACCCGGACACGGGCGAGCCGATGACCCTCAACACCTGGATCGACCTGCTCGCCCCCAACGCCTGGGCGGTCGTCGCGATCGGGACCTGCGCCACCTACGGCGGCATCCACGCCATGGCGGGCAACCCGACCGGCTGCATGGGCCTGGCCGACTACCTGGGCTGGGACTTCCGGTCGGCCGGCGGGTTGCCCATCGTGAACGTGCCGGGCTGTCCGGTGCAGCCGGAGAACTTCATGGAGACCCTCACCTGGGTCCTGCAGCACGCGGCCGGTTCGGCGCCGCCGCCGCCGCTGGACGCGCTGCTGCGTCCCCAGTGGCTGTTCGGCAGGACCGTGCACGAGGGCTGCGACCGTGCCGCCTACTACGAGCAGGCCGACTTCGCCAAGGACTACAACTCGCCCAAGTGCCAGGTGAAGGTCGGCTGCTGGGGCCCGGTCGTCAACTGCAACGTGCCCAAACGCGGCTGGATGAACGGGGTGGGCGGCTGCCCGAACGTCGGCGGGATCTGCATCGGCTGCACGATGCCCGGCTTCCCCGACAAGTTCATGCCGTTCATGGACATGCCGCCGGGCAGCAGCCTGTCCTCGATGCTGATCAAGCCCTACGGGGCGTTCATCCGCCGCATGCGCGGCATCACCAACAACACCGCGAACGCCGAGCCGCGGTGGCGGCACAACCGTGACGCGCTGACCAGCGGCTTCGATCCGCGGTGGCGCCCGTAAGGGCCCGCGACGCCAGAGAGGACACATCAGCACATGGCCATCTCCGAGCAGGAAGCGCCCGACCGGCGACCACCGGGAGAGCTCGTCGAGATGTCGTGGGATCCCATCACACGCATCATCGGCAACCTGGGCGTCTACACGAAGATCGACTTCGCCAACCGGCGGGTCGCCGAGTGCCACAGCACCTCCTCGCTGTTCCGTGGCTACTCGGTGTTCATGAAGGGCAAGGACCCCAGGGACGCGGGCTTCATCACCAGCCGGATCTGCGGCATCTGCGGCGACAACCACACCACCTGCTCGATGTACGCCCAGAACATGGCGTACGGCATCAAGACGCCGCCGATGGCCGAGTGGATCGTCAACCTCGGCGAAGCAGCCGAGTACATGTTCGACCACACGATCTTCCAGGACAACCTGGTCTTCGTGGACTTCTGCGAGGCGATGGTCAAGGAGACCAACCCGACGCTGCTGGCGCGGGCCAGGACCACCGAGGCGCCCGGGGCGGCGATCCACGGCAAGCGCACGATCGCCGACATCATGGAGGCGTTCAACCCGTTCGAGGGCGACATCTACAAGGAGGCGCTGCGGATCAGCCGCGTCACGCGGGAGATGTTCTGCCTGATGGAGGGCCGGCACGTCCACCCCTCGACGGTCTATCCGGGCGGGGTCGGCACGATGCCGGAGCCGACGTTGTTCACCGACTACCTCTCGCGCCTGCTCGGCGTGGTGGACTTCGTCAAGAAGGCCGTCGCGCTGAACAACGACGTGTTCGACTTCTTCTACGAGGCACTGCCGGGCTACGAGGAGGTCGGCCGCCGCCGGATCCTGCTCGGCTGCTGGGGGGCCTTCCAGGACCCGGCCGTGGTCGACTACCGCTACGAGACGATGAACGACTGGGGCAAGGCCATGTTCGTCACCCCGGGCATCGTGGTGGACGGCGAGCTGGTCACCAACAACCTCGTCGACATCAACCTCGGCATCCGCATCCTGCTCGGCAGCTCGTACTACGACGACTGGACCGCCGAGGAGCCGTTCGTCACGCACGACCCGCTCGGCAACCCGATCGACATGCGGCACCCGTGGAACCAGACGACCCTGCCCGCGCCGCAGAAACGCGACTTCGAGGGCAACTACAGCTGGGTCATGAGCCCCCGGTGGCTCGACCCGCGCACCGGTGACCACCTCGCGCTCGACACCGGCGGCGGCGCCTTCGCCCGCCTGTACGTCACCGCCCTGTCGGGCATCGTGGACACCCCGTACGTGAAGGCGACGGGCTCGTCGGTGCAGATCTCGCTGCCGAAGGGCCGCGACCTGCCGGAGACGACCCTGGAGTGGCGCATCCCGCCCTGGTCCAACGCCCTGGAACGCAACCGGGCCCGGGTGTACTTCGTGGCCTACGCCGCGGCCATGGCGGTGTACTTCGTCGAGCAGGCCATGGAGCGCATGCGCGCCGGGGACACCAAGGTGTTCACCGACTTCGCCGTGCCGGAGGAGGCCATCGGCGTCGGGTTCCACGAGGCGGTGCGCGGCGTGCTCTCCCACCACATGGTCATCAGGGACGGCAAGATCGCCAACTACCACCCGTACCCGCCCACGCCCTGGAACGGCAGCCCGCGCGACAGCTTCGGCACGCCCGGCCCGTACGAGGACGCCGTCCAGGACATGCCGATCTTCGAGGAGAACGGCCCGGACGACTTCAAGGGCGTCGACATCATGCGCGCGGTGCGCAGCTTCGACCCCTGCCTGCCCTGCGGCGTGCACATGTACGTCGGCAAGGGACGCACGGTGAAGAAGCTGCACTCGCCGATGTTCGGCGCGAGCCATGGCTGAGCCGGACCGCCTGGACGACCAGGCGGTGGCCCGCCTGCTGGAGCGGCTGGAGGAGACCCTGGGGCGGCTGGAGGGCATGCCCGGCCCGACGGCGGAGACGGCGCTCGACGCCGTCGCCATCCTCGCCGAGGTCTACGGCGAGGCCCTGGCCCGGGTCATGGACCGGGCTCCGGCCGGGTCCGCCGTCGCCGCCGCCCTGGCCGACGACGAGCTGCTCGGCCACCTGCTGGTCCTGCACGACATCCATCCCGAGCCGCTCCGGCGGCGGGTCGAGCGCGCGCTCGACGGCCTGGCCGGCGCCCTGCGCGCCCAGGGGGTGGAGGCGCGGCTCGCCGACGTGACGGACGACGTCGCGCGGGTACGGCTGACGGGCGGCTGCTCGTCCGGGTCGGAGCCCGTACGGCTGGCCGTCGAGCAGGCGGTGCGCGCCGTCGCGCCGGAGGTGGAGACGGTCGAGGTGAGCCGCGCCGCGCCGGTCGCCTTCGTCCCCGCCGACGCGCTGCTGGTCCGGCCCGGCGGCGCCGCGTGAGCACGACCGCGCACGGCCGCCTGCTCAGACGGACCGCGCGCCGCCGGGACGCGGGCGCGCGCTGCGAGCTGTGCGAGGCGCCGGTCCGGGGCGAGCACGGGCACGTCGTGGACACGCGTTCGGCGGAGGTGCTGTGCGCGTGCCGGGCGTGCGCGCTGCTGTTCGAGCCGGACGGCGACGGCCACTTCCTGCGGGTGCCCGAACGGCGGCTGCGGCTGACCGGGGTGCGGCCGGCCGACCTCGGCATCCCCGTGAGCCTGGCGTTCTTCGTCACCGCGCCCGACGGCTCGGCCACCGCGCACTACCCGAGCCCGCTGGGCGGCACCCGCAGCGACCTGGACGCCGCGGCCTGGCAGGCGGTCGCCGCCCGCGCCGAGGAGCTGCGCACCATGCGGCCGATGGTCGAGGCGCTGCTCGTCAACGGCGTACGGGGGGCCGGTGAGTGCTGGCTGGTCCCGATCGACGACTGCTACCGGCTGATGGCCCTGGTACGAGGTGAATGGACCGGCATGTCAGGCGGCGATCAGGTATGGGCAAAGATCGCGCAGTATTTCGCCCAGCTCGACGACGCAGGGCATCGCCGGGGGTAGGACCCGCACCATGGCACACATCAAGGTGGGCAAGCCCGACGTCGCACCCGACGCGACGGCGCACGTCAAGGGCGTCGAGCAGGGCAACCGGCCCGGCGCGTACGAGCAGCAGGCGGGACACCACCGGGACGGCACGGCCGACGCCCGGCGCTCGACGGGGATCAGCCCCAAGAAGCACGACCCGATCCTGCCTGTCATGCCCAACCTCCCGCCAGGCTGAGAAAGAAAGAACAGACATGCGGCGACCACGTACGACGCTGCTGGCCGCGCTGGCCGGGGCGGTGCTCCTGGGGATGTTCTGGAAGGAACTCCCGGCGCTGAGGCGCTACATCAAGATCAAGCAGATGTGATCCCGGAACGATGTGTCTTGGCATCCCCGGCGAGATCGTCGAGCTGCTGCCGGACCGGGCCGACCTGGCCACCGTCGAGGTCGCCGGCGTACGCCGCGCGATCAGCGTCGGCCTGCTGGACGGTCCGGTCCGGCCCGGTGACTGGGTCCTGGTCCACGTGGGCTTCGCGATGTCCAGGATCGACGAGAGCGAGGCCGCGGCGACGCTGGCGCTGCTGAACGGCCTCGGCCCCGCCTACACCGACGAGCTCCAGGCGCTCGCGGAATCCGACATCACGTGAAAGGCGCCGGCATGCGCTTCGTCGACGAGTACCGCGACGCCCGGACGGCACGGGCCCTGGCCGCGCGGATCGCGGAGCTGTGCGAGCCCGGCCGCCGCTACACCTTCATGGAGGTGTGCGGCGGGCACACCCACACGATCTACAAGCACGGCGTCGAGGACTACCTGCCGCCGAACGTGAACCTCGTCCACGGGCCCGGCTGTCCCGTCTGCGTGATCCCCATGGGACGCGTCGACGACGCGATCGCCATCGCCGGCGAACCGGACGTGATCATGACCTCGTTCGGCGACATGATGCGGGTGCCCGGCGGTGAGGGCTCCTTCCTGGACGCCAAGGCCGCCGGCGCGGACATCCGCATGGTGTACTCCCCGCTCGACGCGCTGCGGATCGCCCGCCAGAACCCCGCCCGCCGGGTCGTCTTCATGGCGATCGGCTTCGAGACCACCGCGCCGTCCACGGCGATGACCGTGCTGCGGGCCGCGGCCGAAGGGCTCGGCAACTTCTCCGTCTTCTGCAACCACGTCATGATCATTCCGGCGATCAAGGCGATCCTGGACTCGCCGGACCTGCGGCTCGACGGCTTCATCGGGCCGGGCCACGTCTCCACCGTGATCGGCTGCCGGCCGTACGCGTTCATCGCCGAGGAGCACGGCAAGCCGCTCGTCTGCTGCGGGTTCGAGCCGCTGGACGTGCTGCAGTCGATCCACATGCTGCTGCGGCAACTCGCCGAGGGGCGGGCCGAGGTGGAGAACCAGTACACGCGGGTGGTGCCGTGGGAGGGCAACGGCCGGGCGCTGGAGGCGATCGGGAAGGTGATGGAGCTGCGCCCGTACTTCGAGTGGCGCGGCCTCGGCTTCATCTCCCACTCCGCGCTGCGCCTGCGCGACGCCTACGCGGCCCACGACGCCGAACGGATCTTCCAGGTGCCGGGCGTACGGGTGGCCGACCCGAAGGCGTGCCAGTGCGGCGAGGTGCTCAAGGGCGTGCTCAAGCCGTGGGAGTGCAAGGTGTTCGGAACCGCGTGCACGCCGGAGACGCCGATCGGCACCTGCATGGTGTCCTCCGAGGGCGCCTGCGCCGCGTACTACAACTTCGGCCGGTTCACCCGCACGCGGGCCAAGGAGGCGACCACGGCATGACGACCGAGCGCACCGCCGGATGGGCCGAGCGGGCCGTCCACGAGGCGGGTGGGCCCGCCGGCCCGGCGACCCGCGAGGAAGAGGTGCTGCTGCGCATCGAGCGCGCCCGGGGACGCCGGGCCCGGGTGCGGGAGGAGCGCATCACGCTGGCCCACGGCGCGGGCGGGAGCGCCTCGCACACGCTGGTCGAGGCCGTGTTCGTGGACGCGTTCCGCAACCCGATCCTGGAGCCGCTCGGCGACGGCGCCGTGCTGGGGGTGGCGGGCGGGCGGCTGGCCTTCAGCACCGACTCCTTCGTGGTCTTCCCGCTGTTCTTCCCCGGCGGCGACATCGGCGACCTCGCCGTCAACGGCACGGTCAACGACCTGGCCGTCTGCGGGGCCCGGCCCCTGTACCTGTCGGCCGGCTTCATCCTGGAGGAGGGCTTCCCGGTCGCCGACCTGCGGCGGATCGCCACCTCGATGGCCGCCGCCGCCGACCGCGCCGGCGTCCAGGTGGTCACCGGGGACACCAAGGTCGTGGAACGCGGCAAGGCGGACGGATGCTACGTCACCACCGCCGGCGTGGGCGTGCTGGAGCGGGAGACGGAGCTGACGCCGTCGGCGATCAGGCCGGGCGACGCCGTCATCGTCTCGGGGCCGATCGGCGAGCACGGCGTCACCATCATGATCTCCCGTGGGGAGCTGGACATCGAGGCCGACCTCGCCTCCGACACCGCGCCGCTCAACGGCGTCGTCGCCGCGCTGCTCGACGCCGTCCCCGGGGTGCGGGTGCTGCGGGACGCCACGCGCGGAGGGGTGGCGACGGTGCTCAACGAGCTGGCCCGCTCCTCGCGGCTCGGCATCGTGGTGGAGGAGTCGGCGGTGCCGGTCCGCCCGGTGGTGAACGGCGCCTGCGAACTGCTCGGCATCGACCCCCTGTACGTCGCCTGCGAGGGCCGGTTCGTCGCCGTGGTCGACGGCGAGCAGGCCGGAAGGGCGCTGGAGGCGCTGCGCGGCCATCCTCTCGGCGCGGAGGCGGCCGTGGTCGGCCGGGTGCGTGCCGAGCCCGCGGGGCTCGTGCTGCTCGACACGGCCTTCGGCGGCACCCGGATCGTCGACATGCTCGTCGGGGACCCGCTGCCGCGCATCTGCTGAGCCGCGGCCGACCGGCGCTTCATCCGGCGCTTCATCCGAGCGTGGGTCATCCGGCGAGGTTCATCCGGCGTGGTCGAGGGCGGCGGCGACGGCGGCCTGGCCCAGGCTGAGGCCGCCGTCGTTGGGCGGCACCCGCGAGTGCAGGAGCACCCGCAGGCCCGCCTCCCGCAGCCCTGCCTCCATCCGCTCCAGCAGGACGACGTTCTGGAAGACGCCGCCGGACAGCGCCACCTCGCGCAGCCCCGTCCGTTCGCTCAGCGCCAGCACCGCCCGCAGCAGGACACGGGCCAGGCCGTTGTGGAAGCGCGCGGCCACCAGCGGCGTCGGCACGCCCGCCAGCAGGTCCTCGACCGCGCCGCGCACCAGATCGGTCCCGGACACGACCAGCTCCGGCCCGCCGGACAGCGCCGCCGGGTAGGCGGCCCGCTCGCCAGGCTCGGCGAACTGCTCCAGTTCGATCGCCGCCTGCCCCTCGAAGAGCACCCGGTCGCGCAGCCCGGCGATCGCGGCCACCGCGTCGAACAGCCGGCCCGCGCTCGACGTGAGCGGCGCGTTCGTCCCGGTGCGGGCCAGCGCCGCCACGGCCGCCCACCGGTCCCGGTGCCGCCGGACGAAGGGCAGGTCCGGCGGCGCGTCGCCGTAGATCGCGTCGAGGTAGGACACGCCCATGCGCCACGGCTGCCGTACGGCCGCCGCCCCGCCGGGCATGGGCAGCGCCTCCAGGTGCCCCGCCCGCTCGAACCCCCGCAGGTCGGCGACCAGCAGCTCGCCGCCCCACAGGGTGCCGTCGGAGCCCAGGCCCAGGCCGTCCAGGGCGACGCCGATCACCGGGCCCTCCTCGCCGTTGTCGGCCAGGCAGGAGGCGATGTGGGCGTGATGGTGCTGCACGCCGACGAGCTCGACGCCGTCGAGGCCGGACGCGTACTTGGTGGACAGGTACTCCGGGTGCAGATCGTGGGCGACGAGCCGGGGCCGGACGCCGAACAGCCGGCTCAATTGGCCGATCCCCTCCGCGTACGAGCGCAGGGTCTCGTAGCCCTCCAGGTCGCCGATGTGCTGCGACAGGACCGCGTGGCGGCCCTTGACCAGGCAGAAGGTGTTCTTCAGCTCGCCGCCGCAGGCCAGCACGTGCCGGGACGGCGGCCGTCGCAGCGTCACGGGAGCGGGCACGTACCCGCGTGAGCGACGGACGGGCAGCTCCCGGCCGCGGAACAGGCGCACCACCGAGTCGTCGGCCCGGACGTGGATGCGCCGGTCGTGGACGAGGAAGCCGTCGGCGATGCCGGACAGCCGGTCCAGGGCGTCGTCGTCCCGGTGCGCGATGGGCTCGTCCGACCGGTTTCCGCTGGTCAGGACCGCTGGCCGGCCGAGCCGTACGGCCAGGAGATGGTGCAGCGGCGTCGCGGGCAGCATCACCCCCAGCTCCCGGTTGCCCGGCGCGACCGCCTCGGCGACCGGCGCCCCGCTCCGGCGCGGCAGCAGGACGACGGGCCGCCGCGGTCCGCTCAGGACGCGCTCGGCGGCCGGGGTGAGCAGGACCAGCTCGCGCGCCGCGGCCAGGTCAGCGGCCAGCACCGCGAACGGCTTGCCCTCCCTGCGTTTGCGGGCCCGCAGCGCGCCGACCGCCTGTTCGTTCCCGGCCACGGCCGCGAGGTGGTATCCGCCCACGCCCTTGACCGCCAGGATCCTGCCCCGCGCCAGCCAGAGCGCCGCCGCCCCGACCGGGTCGCCCGGTTGGGGGCGGCCGTCCGCGTCCAGCAGCCGCAGCGACGGCCCGCACGCGGGACAGCACACCGGCTGGGCGTGGAAGCGCCGGTCGCCGGGGTCGCGGTACTCCCGCGCACAGCGGTCGCACATGGCGAAGGGGGCCATCGTGGTGTTGGGCCGGTCGTAGGGCAGGTCGGTGACGATGGTGAAGCGGGGCCCGCAGGCCGTGCAGTTGGTGAAGGCGTAGCCGTGCCGGCGCGCGCCCGGGTCGGCGATCTCTGCCGCGCAGGCGTCGCACGGCGCCGTGTCCGGCGGCACGCACACCTGGCGGGCGCCCTCGCCGCGGCTGGCCACGATCCGGAAACCCGACTCCGCGACGGGCTCGGCGTCCGCCACGGTGACGCTCTCGACCAGCGCGGACGGCGGCGCCCGCCGCTCCAGCTCCGCGACGAAGGCCCGCAGCGCCGACGGCTCACCCTGGGCCTCGATGAACACGCCGCGCGGATCGTTGCCGACGAACCCGGCCAGCTCGTGCCGTCCGGCCAGGCCACTGACGAACGGCCGGAAGCCCACGCCCTGGACCAGCCCCTCGACCCTGATCCGGATCCGGCCGGGCCCCTCAGCCGCCACCGGTCAGCGCCCGCTGCACCAGCTCCCACAGGACGTGGTAGAGGGTCACCTGGGCCTCCTGGATCCGGTGCACCGACGGGGACGGCACGACGAACAGGTGATCGGCCAGCCCGTCGGCCGCCATCCGCCCGCCGTCGCCGCCGGCCAGGCCGACGGTCAGGGCGCCGCGGCGACGCGCCTCGGCGAAGGCGTGCAGCACGTTCGCCGAGCCGCCGCTCGTCGACAGGCCCACCACGACGTCGCCGGGCCGGGCGAAGGCGGCGACCTGGCGGGCGAAGGCCAAGTCGTAGCCGACGTCGTTGGACAGCGCGGTGACGACGGCGGCGTCGGCGGCCAGGCAGGTCGCCGCGAGCGCCCGCCCGCGCGGCGGGTGGGCGAAGAGCTGGGCCAGCGCCTGCGCGTCCGTGGCGCTGCCGCCGTTGCCGACGGCGAACAGCCTCCCGCCGGACTCGAAGGCCGCCGCCGTCCGCGCCGCGCAGCGCGCCAGCTCCTCCCCGTGCAGCCCGGCGACCGTCTCCCGCAGCGCGACGATCTCGTGCGCCTTGGCCGCGCAGGAGCGGCGCACCTCCTCCAGCAGGGCATCCGGATCGGTGGGCCGGACGTACAGGGACGGGTAGAGGGCCTCGACGCCGGCGCCTTCCGCCGTGCTCATCCGCACTCTCCTCCCACCGCGATGGCCTCACCGGCGTGCACCAGGACGACGTCACCCGGCCCTGCCTCGACCAGGGCCACGCTGATCTCCTGCGGGCCGCCGGCGGCCCCCTGCGCGATGGCCAGGCCGTCTCCGAGCAACTCGACGACGCGCATGGGCAGGGCGAGGTCGGAACAGGTCAGGCACACCCGCTCCCCCGGTTCCTCGGTCATCGGGCCTCCTCCGGCTGGTCGAGGAAGACGTGCACCAGCTCCCAGAGCAGGTGGTAGACCGTCATGTGGATCTCCCGCACCACGCACGGGTCGCCGGACCGGACGCCGAGGACGTGGTGCACGGCCGGGCTGCGGCCGACGGCGCCGCCGTCCCCGCCTTCTCCGCCTTCTCCGCCCACGAGCGCGACGGTCAGCAGTCCGAGCCCGTGTGCCGCCTCCAGCCCGCGCAGCACGTCCGCGCAGCCGCCGTCCCAGGAGAACCCGAGCGCCATGTCGTGCTCGGCGGCCAGCAGGCGCACCTGCTCGGCGTAGACCTCCTCGAACCCGCTGGTCGCGGCGATGGCGGTCAGCCGGGCGGCGTCATGACTGAGGGAGAGGGCGGGCAGGGCCCTCTTGCCGACGATGACCGGATGGACGAACTCCACGGCCACGTGCTGGGCGTCCGCCGAGGCGCCGCCGTCGCCGAAGACCAGCAGCCGACCGCCCCACGCGAACCGCCGGGCCATGGCCCGGCACGCCAGGGCGATCGAGGCGGCCTCCCCGGCGAGCGCCCGTCCTGGGGCGACCCGCCGCTCGAAGGCCGGCGACACAGGCGTCATCCCACCTCTCCTTGCCACGAGGCGACGCGGGAGCGGGACGGCCCCGCGTCGTGGGACGGCGGCCGGTGTCCCTCGTCCCACAGAGCCGCGCAGGCGCGCAGGACGTCCCCCAGGTCGCGCAGCCGGATCATCGCGGCCTTCAGGTCGCTCAGGCCCGAAGCGGTGATCTCGTACCTCCGGCGCGGAGGTCCCGTACGCGAGGCGGTCCAGGAGGAGACCAGGCACTGGTCGCGTTCGAGGGCGCGCAGCAGCCGATAGACATGGCCGGGCTCCGCCCCCGCCACGCCCAGCTCCCCCAGCCGGTCGATCAGGTCGTAGCCGTGGCTGGGCCGGTTCCAGATCAGGAGAAGCAGGATCGGGGACAACAATCCTCGTCTCTCGCCGCCTTCCATACGAACTCCCCCGCCAGCGGAACGCACTCTCCAAGGGGTAGTAGAACGTCCATGCCGGGCGATTCCCCGGTTCCGCACGCCGTCCTTGCCAACTTCTGGCAGAAGGCAAGCCAAGGGTTAGGTCTCGGGCGATCGGTTGCGTCCCGTACGGCGAGCGCAGCAACGAGCGGACCCACGCCGGGGGTACCGCAGGCATGGTGCGTACCGCGACGTCGGCCCGGCGAACGTCAAGGTCGGCCGGGTGCGCGAGGGGCCCGGCGACGCCCCGGACAATCCTGCAGGCTGACCCAGGGGAATCGACGGGGAAAGCGCAGACGTCCTGTCGGTGCACCGGCGTAGGCTGCCTTCAGTGGCCGATCCGCTGGCCCGCCACTGACGCGACACGGAGGTCAGCGTTGAACGCCACGCCGATCAACCTCACCAAGGGGCAGCACCAGCTCCTGATGCGCATCCGGGACAACACGGTGATCACTGGCGACGTGCACATCTTGTGGGGCGACCTGACAAAGCGTGCGCTCTTCGCCCGGCTGGCCGAACTGGGGCTGATCCGCGACGAGCGGGACGATCTTGCGAACGGTTACCGCTGGCACATCACCGACGCGGGCCGGGCAGCGCTCGACTGATTCGCCGGAGACCTCTGCGCGTACCAGCCCATGCCCGTACCTACCGCTGTCGACTCCCTTACGGGTCTTACAGTGTGTAAGTGAGGGTGAGCATCTGGAACTCGCGTTCCATCGCCTGGCCACGGATGCCGGCCAGGCCTCCCGTTCCGGAGCCGGGGACGATGCTGCCGTGGCTGCTCTGCTCGTCCCCGTCGGCGACCCCGGCATGCTGGATGACGAACGTGCCCTGCCGACCGTCGAGTGTCCCCTCGATTCGCTCGGACGCCACGTAACCGCCGCCCGAATCCCCTTGAGCGGTCAACACCTCTGCTACCCCCATACCGTCGATCACGCCCTGGTATCGCTTGCGGATCGTGACCCGGGTCATCCTGGGCCCCTCGGAAGGCGTCTCGTACACGTCCTCGTCGAAGTCCGTGATCTCGAACCTGGCCTCGACAACGCGCTGTTCCTGCTGGTCGGTCATGGTGCTGAAGACTAGCCTGCCGTCCCGCCAAGCCCTCCAGGGCCCCTGAAGCCCTGGCCGCGCCGTAGATCTCCACGCCGGAGGTGCGCAGGCTCGACGCGACGAGGGCGAGCTCGATGCCGGCCGACTCGCCGATCTGCACCATCCGGGTCGGCTTGCCGAACGCGAACGACCGCGGCACCAACGCGCGCAGCAGGATCTCGCGTTCGGGTCGAGGAATGACGCTGTGCTGATGAGAGCCGTGGGCCGGGGAAGATCCGGCGTGCCGTTGACGAACTGCTGGAGCCTGCGCGGACAGTCGAGCCATCGCCGGTGCACATGGCGGCGACCGGGCTCGCGCCTCGCCTCGCCCCGGACGTTCAGCTGAGTGACGGACTGGACGGACATGTTCGGCTCCTTCATTGTTGCCCTGCTGTGGAACCACCGCCGCAGGGATGGCGGCCAGTTTGTGGCCGCCACCGGAACAGGATGAGTAGGGGTTACTCATGACGGCACGAGCGCGGGCGCCGACACTCGGCCCATGCGTATCCGCCGCGTGATCGTGCCGCTCGTCTTGTTCGTCGTCGCCGCCCTGCTCGGCGCCCCCGCGGGGCACGCCGACAGCGCGGTGCACGGTGAGTGCGAGTTCCTCGGGACCTCGCCCCTGTCGCTCGCGGAGGGCGAGCGGCCCCGTGCCCGCATCACCTTCCTCAACGACAGTCAGGAGAGCGGCTGGTTCACCGCCACGGTGGAGGCCGGGTTCCACTACTGGCACGCCACGCCGTTCTACCGGCAGTTGTTATCCGCCGAGACGGGGCTGGTGCAGGGGGAGTTCGACCTGCCGCCGGCGTACGCGGAGGGCCTCGGTGACGCGAGCGGCCTGCGGATCGACATCACCTCGACGCTGTCGGGCGACACGACGATCGGCACCTGCTCCACCACCCTGAAGGTGCACACCGGCCGTGACACCGACCAGGACGGGCTGCTGGACGACTGGGAGATCAACGGCGTCGACTACGACCAGGACGGCACGGTCGATCTCGCACTGAACCAGCCCCCGTACAGCGCCGACCCGAACAAGAAGGACATCTTCGTCGAGCTGGACGCGATGTTCTGCCTGGCGTCGTACTGCCGGCGCTCCAGGGAGTTGGACCCGAACGCCATCAGCCAGGTGGTGACCGCCTTCGCGGCGCACGGCATCACCCTGCACGTCCATACCGGCGAGCGGGCCGGCGAGGCGGAGCGGATCACGTTCGATACCAAGAGCCCCGGCAGCTGGGACGACTTCGACGATGTGAAGTTCGGCGACCCCGCCATCGCCTGCGACGGGAACTTCGGCGACGTGCTCGACCGGATCTCACGCAACTGCGAGAACATCCTGGGCGCCAAGCGGCTGGCGTTCCGCTACGCCGTGTCGGTGCACGGGCTGACCGGCCTCGGCACCACATCGGGCCAGGCCGAGGCGGGCGACGACACCCAGCAGCACGTCGACCTGGCCCACCTGGCCCGCGTCGCCCTGCCGGGCGGCAACGACTTCGTCATCTCGCTCGGCGCGTGGGACAACACGCGGATCACCGCCAACGGCGGCCAGACCGCGGCGGAGGCGGGCACGTTCATGCACGAGCTCGGCCACACGCTCGGGCTGCAGCACGGCGGCCTGGACAGCGTCAACTGCAAGCCGAACTACCTGAGCGTCATGAACTACTCCTACCAGTTCCCCACGGCGTCCACCGCGTCCCGCCCCCTGGACTACCAGCCCCAGGAGCGCGCCCCCATGAACGAGGACCAGGGTCTCGACGAGGTGGGCGACGCCCTGCCGGGAGCGGGTAGCGCGACGGTCGTGTACGGAACGGTGGTGGCCGGGAGACCCGGAGTCGCGCTGACCACGCCGGCCAACAAGCCGGTCGACTGGAATGGCGACGGCACCAGGGCGACGAGCCAGTCCGGGGACGTCAACCACATCATCATGGGCCCCGACACCACGTCCTGCCCCGTCTCCCCCAAGCAGACCCTCACCTCCTGGAACGACTGGGACCACCTGAACCTCAACTTCCGCGAGAGCCCCTGGTTCGAGGACGGCGCGCACAAGGGCGTGCTCGGCCTGGGCAGCGCCGAGATCACCGCCGAGGCCGCCGCGAGTCTCAACCCGCCGATCGACCTCTCCGCCGCCAAGACCGTGGACAGGCAGGACGCCTCCCCCGGCGACCGGCTCACCTACACCGTGGCCGTGGGCAACAAGGGACCCGCCACCGCCACGGCGGTGAAGATCGACGACACGATGCCCGGCGGCGACGTCGTCCACCGCACGACGTCCGACGTGCCGGCGGGTGGCTCCGCGCGGGAGACGTTCACCTACGACATCCCCTGTGCGACCACGGACGGGACGGTCCTGACGAACAAGGCGGCCGTGTCGGGGACCAATGAGCGCGGATACGCCGAGACCGGCACCCTGTCCGACAACACCGCCGAGGTGTCCACCACGGTGCACCGGTCGGTGATCGGCGTGGCGGCCACCGCGCCCGCCACCGTCAACGCCGGCGAGGCCGCCGCCTATACCCTGACCTACCGCAACACCGGCGGGGCCGCGGCCTCCGGCGCCACGCTCACCGCCACGCTGCCCGCCGGTCTCTACTACAGCGCCGCGCTCGACCAGGGCGCCAGGCCCCGCCCCGGCTCCGTGAGCAGGAACACCGACGGCACCACCACGCTGCGCTGGGCCATCGGCACGCTGCCCGCCGGCACGGGGACCGGCACGATCGGCTTCACCGCACGGCCGAGCCTGCTGCTCCTGGACGCGGCGACGGTCACCGTGCCGGTCTCGCTGAGCGCCGACGGCTCCGGCCCGTGCCCCACCAGCGCCGCCGCCGCGTCGGTGGAAACGCGGATCACGACCGTCTCCCCCAGCCGCGACCCGGGGCTGGTCACGTTCTGGGCGCTGCGGCCCGACCTGCGCACCGCCGAGGCGCTCGCCCGCGTCCAGGCCACCGACGACCGCTTCGACGGCGCCGACGGCTCGGCCGCGAACGGCGCGCTCTCCCTGCGGGAGTCCACCGCCGTCCTCACCCTGCCGCTGACGCAGCCGCGCACACTGCGGGCCGAACTGCTGGCCACCACGCTCAACCTGGCCGGCCGCCGGATCAACGCCGGCACCGCCGTGGACGGCCTCACCGCGCGGGCCCTGGGGGTGCGGACGGTGGGCGAGGCCGTCCGCCACGCCCAGGCCACCCTCGCGCAGCCGCCCACGCTGGACAACCTCGTCCGCTACACGAAGGCGACCCAGGTGCTCGCCGAGATCAACTCGGGTCTGGCGAGCTAGCCATGTGCTTCCGAGGTGGCCGCCCCCGGTGGCCACCTCGGTGGCCACCCCCGTGGCGGCTCGGTGGCGGCTCGGTGGCGGCGGGGCGGAGCTGGGCCGCGCGGCTCCGGGACACGTCCAGCTTGCTCGTACGGTCCTGCACGTGGCGGTACATGTGCTGCACCATGGGCGGCCAGTTGATGACCTGGGCGAACGCCCGAAGGGGAGGCGGTCACCACTGCCCGAGGTGCGCCGTCAAGGTGCGGCGGTGGGCGCCACCCAGCTGCTGAGAAGCCGGAGCGCCTGCGCGGTCGGGGAGCCCGGCTCGACGTTGTAGACGCACAAGGTCTGGTCGGGGTCGCCCGGAGGCTGGAAGGACTCGTAGTGGAAGTGCAGCTCGCCGACGAGGGGATGGCGATAGTGCTTGGTGCCGTGCGTGCGGCGCAGCACGCGGTGGTCGTTCCACCAGGAGCCGAACTCCGGCGAGCGCAGCGTGAGCTCGCCGACGAGGTCAGCGAGCCGGCGATCCTCGGGATGGCGGCCGGCTTCCAGGCGGAGCATGGCGACGGTTTCCGCGGCGACGCGTTCCCAGTCGCCGGTACGGATTCGGGCTTCGGGGTCGAGCAGGTAGTAGCGGGCCAAGTTGCGCTGAGGCACGGCAAGGGCCTCGAAATCGGTCAGCACCTCGCGGGCCAGACGGTTGGCGGCCAGGACGTCCGTACGGCGGCCGAGGACGAAGGCGGGCACCTCATGGAGGGTCTGGAGCATCAGGTGGAGGCCGGGCCTGACCCGCTGGGGGCTGACGGGGGCGTGGCGGGTGGGGCGAGCCAGCAGGTCGGTGAGATGCTCGCGTTCGGCGGCGTCGAGCTGAAGGGCCCGCGCGAGCGCCTCGACGACCTCGGGCTAGGGGTGACCGGCGCGGCCCTGTTCGAGCCGGGTGTAGTACTCGGTGCTGACCCCGGCCAGCCTGGCGACCTCGCCGCGGCGCAGGCCGGACACGCGACGCGCGCGGCCGTCGGCGGGCAGCCCGGCCTGGTCCGGGGTGATCCGGGCACGGCGTGAGCGCAGGAAATCGGCGAGTTCGCGACTGCGGTCCATGTCCTCCAGTGTGCGGGGACGAGCGAGTGGCCAGGTGCACGGAGGTGGCCCTGCCAGTACCTGCCTCGCGCTTACCTGCCCGGGCAGGGCATGTTCGGGCACCCCGGGAAGGGGATGCGGGCTGGTGTGCTGGTGAGGGACCGCGGCGATGGGCCGCGGACGACTCGGAAGGCTTGCACCATGAACGCAGCAACCCCTCTCGCCGGCCGCGTGGCCGTCGTCACCGGAGCGTCCAGCGGGATCGGCGAGGCCTCGGCCGAGCGACTGGCCGCACTGGGCGCACGTGTGGTCGTCGTGGCGCGGCGCGCGGAACGGCTGGACGACCTCGTCGCCCGGATCGAGAAGGCCGGAGGCCAGGCCCTGGCACTGGCGGCCGACGTCACCGACGCGGCGGCGGCGCGGGCCGCCGCCGACCGGGTCGCGGCCGAGCTGGGCGGCGCCGACCTGCTGTTGAACAACGCGGGCGTCATGCTGCCCGCCCCCATCGAGGAGCTGGCCGCCGACCAGTGGCAGCGCCAGATCGACCTCAACATCACGGGCCTGATGAACGTGATCGGCGCGTTCGTCCCCCAGCTCGTCGAGGCCGCGGGTACGCGCGGCGTGGCCGACCTGATCAACACCTCCTCCATCGCGGCGCAGAACATCTTCCCGAACTTCGCCGTCTACTCCGCGACCAAGGCGTACGTCACCCACCTGTCCCGGCACCTGCGGGCCGAGCTGGGAGCCAAGAACGTGCGGGTCTCGGCGATCGAGCCGGGGATCGTCGGCACCGAGCTGCAGAGTCACGTCACCGACGAGGGCGCGCGGGCGTGGCTGGAGGGCTCCAAGGAGACGATGGAGTGGCTCACGCCGCAGGATGTCGCGCAGACCGTCGGGTTCATCGCGAGCCTGCCGCCTCGGGCGAACCTCCAGCAGGTCACCATCATGCCCACCGGCCAGCCCAGCTGACCGCCACCGTGCCCCGTCCGTGCCTCTGACGGGCACTTCACAGGATCTGCGGCCTTCAGCAGACCTTGCCACGCGAGACCGGCTCGTCGCGGTGGCGGACCACACCCTTCATCGCCAACCGGCCGACTGTCGAGAGCGGTGAGCTCCGCCCTGGGGATCTGCTGCCCTCCACGCGGCAGATCGTCCGGGAGTTCGGCGTGGCCATGGCCACCGCCACCAAGGTGCTGACCGCCTTGCGACAAGCCGGTCTGGCCCGGCCGGTTCCCGGAATCGGTACGGTCGTCGACACCCCAGGCACCCGCCCGAGGACTCCGCACGATCGCAGACGTCCGGCGGCGTCCTTGGACCGGGGCCGCATCGTCGGCGCCGGGTTGGCCGTCGCCGACGTCGAGGGGCTGGCCGCGCTGTCCATGCGCCGTCTCGCCGCCGATCTGGACGTCACCACCATGGCGCTCTACCGCCACGTATCCAGCAGAGAGCACCTGATCCTGCTCATGGCCGACGCCGCCTTCGGCCAGTTCCCGCTCCCGGAGCCCTTGCCGCCCGGATGGCGCCGCTGCCTGGAGGTGGCGGCCAGGCAGCAGTGGGCCATGTACCAGCGTCACCCGTGGCTGGCGCGGGCCGTCTCCTTCACCCGGCCCCTGCCTTCCTCCCGCGCGATGGCCCACAGCGAATGGATGATGCGCGCCCTGGACGGGCTCGGCCTGGAGGCAGCCACGAGGCTGCACATCCATGTCTGCGTGGCCGCGTACGTCCGAGGGGTGGCCTCGAGCCTGGAAGCCGAAGCTGAGGCAGCGGCCCACTCGGGGATCACCGACGAGCAGTGGATGGACACCCGGGGCACACCGGCCCTGATGGGGCTCTCGAAGAACCCGGCGTTCCCGAACCTGGCACTCGTCCCACCCCGCTCGCTCGACCTGGACACCCTGTTCGAGTTCGGGCTCCAGCGCCTGTTGGAGGGCATCGTGACGCTGATCGACGAGCCCGTGCGCCAAGCCGGCCGCGAGCCCTGGCGGGCGTGACGCGGACGAGAGCGCGAGTCAGGTGCTGGAGCGCCGTACACACGGCGTGGGGCCGCCGCCCCCATGCAGGATGAGCCTGGCTCAGATCCCGGGGAGCAACAAGATCGCCGCGACGGCTACTCCGGCCTCGGTGACCAGCACGAGGGCCTGGGCGTGCATCCGGGCGACGGTTCTTCGGCCCAGCCACGCTCCGGCGAGGACGGCCGGGGTGAGGGCCGAGCCGAGTTGGAGCACGTGCACCGAGAGCAGGCTGCCCGCGCCATAGGCGACGATCTTGGTCAGCTGAACGATCAGGGACGCGGCGGCTTCAGTGCCGATGTACGCGCTGCCGATGAGGCCCTTGACGATGAAGAACGGGGCCGCGACCGGTCCTGCCGCCCCGAACAGCGCCGAGGCGAGACCGCAACCGGCGCCGACGGCAGCGAACGTCTTGTCGGCCGGCACCGCTCGCGGCGGCCGGAATCGCCGCCAGAAGACGGTGGCGATGAGGAACGCACCGAGAACGCGCTTGAGCGGCTCGACCGGCACGTAGGGCGGCAGGAGCCCGCCGGTCAGCAGCGTGGGGAGGAGGCCGGTGGACGGCTCAAGAGCCGACGCGCTCTGTCGTGAGATCTCACTGGGCAGGTGCTGGACGAACAGCACGAAGGTCGGGCACACCAGGAGGCCTTTCCGGCTCCCACGCTCGCGGGAACCACGACCTCCAGGCTTTTGTCCCTTCAGTTGACCGGTGGCCTCCCGAGCCGCCGGCGGTATCGCTCGGACCAGACCCGCCGGACCTGCATGAAACGGGCCGGGCGGCGGCGGAACCCTAGACACTCACCTGACGCCGTACTCTCCGGTGCGAGTTCTCCCGGAGCGCCGGTCAAGAAGTGCGGCAAGCAGCGGTGACGACGGCCGCGGACGGGGCCGTCGTCATGGCTGCGCTTCTCGCGGACCCGCGGTGAGAGGGTGGCGGCCACGTTCGCGTCGCTCGAATGGGCGGGACGGCCGCCCTGATCACCCTGACCCCGCGCCTGCGTGCCCCGCTCGGCGGAATCACCCCGATGGCCCAGCGGAATCGGTGCCCTCCACCGTCACGACACGGCTATCCCTGTCCGGAGACAGTCGCGCGCAAAATTTCGGTCCACCAGTCGAGCAGACGATCCCGGGCGGTGTCGTCCAGTCCGACGCTCCGGCGGAACTCGTCGCCGAACAGCGGCTCCGTAGCGACTGCCTGGTGCAGGGCGCACACGGTCAGTTGGATCGCCTCGCGGGACGGCGGCGTCCGCCCAGTGGCCGTGCAGTGCTGCAGCGCCTGGGCGTGCAGCCGGTCCACCACCTCATCCAGCATTCCGCTGCCGGTGTCCCGCCAGCCGGATCGGTGCAGCGCGAGCGCCAGTTCGGCGTAACCCCCGGCGTACAGCGCGGCCAGCGTGCGCACCAGCTCGGCGGGATCGATCGGGGCGTCAGCCCACGTGCCCAGCACAGTGTGCAGTTCGGCCTTCAGTTTGGCCCCGCCGAATCGCAACAGCGACTCCAGCAGTCGGTCACGCGTGCCGAAGTGGTGGTTGACCGCGGCGTCGGACACACCGACCTCCGCGGCGACCGCGCGCACCTGCACGGCGGCGGGGCCGCCCGCGGCGAGCAACCTGCTCGCCGCCTCCAGGATCAGCCGCTTGGCATCCTCAGGCTGACGTCGTACTCGGGTGGCCACGCATCCACCTTACCTTGACCGGCCAAGGCAACACCCCTTACCTTGATTGCTCAAGGTAAGGGGGTGGCGCGTGCAGGGACACTTCACGATGCCGGCGATGACCGAGCTGGCGGCGGCACTGGGCGTCCCGATCGACGACCCGGCCCCGCCCCGCGAGATCCACTTCTCCCGCGCGGGCTGCCGGTTGCACGGATTCGACTGGGGCGGCACAGGACCGCCCGTGCTGCTGTTGCACGGTGGCGCGTTGACCGCGCACACGTGGGACTTCGTCTGCCTCGGCCTGCGCGGCGCCGCCCGGCTGATCGCGCTGGATCTGCGAGGTCACGGCGAGAGCGGCTGGTCCGGCGACTACCGCGTCGGCACCCTTGCGGCCGACGTCGTCGCCGCGGCAGACCATCTCGGCTTCTACCGGGTCCACCTGGTCGGCATGTCGCTGGGCGGCGTCATCGCGGGCCACGTCGCCGACGAGCATCCCGACCGGGTGGAGCGGCTGGCGCTCATCGATGTCGCACCCGGCGTGGACTTCGACAGCACCTGGCGGGTGCGGACGTTCATCAGCGGGCTCGGTCCGGTGCGGGAGCTGGAGACGGTGGTGGAGGCCGCGATGCGGGTCAATCCACGCGCCCACCGGCCCACTGTCGCCTACCGCATGAGCACACTGTTCCGCCGGGCACCCGGCGGCGGCGGCTGGGTGCCGAAGGGAGATCCACGCCCTCCGGACTTCCCCGCCATCCTGGCGGCCATCGACAGGCTGCCCGCCCAGCTGAGCAGGACGCCGGTACTGCTCGTACGCGGCGGACGCAGCAGGGTGCTCCCCCAAGCCGCCGCCGAACGCCTGGTCGCGCACGTCCCGAACGGCGAGCTCGTGGTCGTGCCGGACGCCGGGCACAACGTCCAGGAGGACAATCCGGCCGCCCTGATCACCGCGTTACGCCCCTTCCTGACACGCCGACCGTGACACCGCTGGATCAGCAATCACGCCCCTGACACCGGTCCCGAATCACGAAAGGAGAACCAGCGCATGTCCGCACGAACGCTCGAGCTCACCACGATCCCTTCGGTGGAGGTCGGCATGCTCATCCGCCGCCCCGCCCGCGAGGTGTTCCAGGCCATCGTGGACCCCGCTGTCACGAGCAAGATCTGGTACACCAGAAGCAGCGGGAAGATGGTTCCCGGCGCCGAACTGACCTGGGAATGGGAAATGTACGGGGCGTCGACTCGGGCCTCGGTCGACGAGGTGGAGGAGAACCGGCGGATCCGTTTCACCTGGGGCAACTACACTCCCGACGCCCCCACCACAGTCGAGTTCCGTTTCATCCCCATGCCTGACGACACCACCTACGTCCAGGTCACCGAGAGCGGGTTCACCGGCACCGGCGACGAGCTCGTCCGCTACGTGACCGACTCCACCGGTGGCTTCACCTTCCTGATCAGCGCCCTCAAGGCGCTGCTGGAGCACGACGTCGTTCTCGGCCTCGTGGCCGACGCCCACCCAGGCGGCCTGCCGGGCTGAGAGAAGCCAGCACGCCTTCGGCGTGTGTGCCGGTGATCGCGACCGGTGGATCCGCCACTCCCTTTTGTCCTGTCCGTTCATATGTTTCAGGGGGCCAGATGGATCAGCTGGTGGAGGACGATCCGCGCAGGCTGGGGCCGTACGAGCTCGTCGCCCGGCTCGGCGAGGGCGGCCAGGGCGTCGTCTATCTGGGACGCGACCCCTCCGGCCGCCAGGTGGCCGTCAAGCTGCTGCACCACCGCCCGCTGACCGATCCCGGCGCGCGCGCCGGGTTCCTGCGCGAGGTGGAGATCGCCCGGCGAGTGGCCAGGTTCTCCACCGCGCCCGTGCTCCACGCCGACCTGGCGGGCCGGCGGCCCTACATCGTCAGCGAGTACGTGCCAGGCCCCTCGCTGCGCGACCTGGTCGCCACCGAGGGACCACGCCAGGGGGCCGCGCTGGAGCGACTGGCGATCAGCACCGCCGCCGCGCTGGCCGCCATCCACCGGGCCGGGGTGCTCCACCGCGACTTCAAGCCGGCCAACATCCTCATGGGACCCGAAGGCCCGGTCGTGATCGACTTCGGCATCGCCCGGGCCCTGGACGCGCCGGGCAACACCTCGACGGGCCCGCTGATGGGAACGCCGTCCTATCTGGCGCCCGAGCAGATCGGCGGCAGGCAGGTGACGGCCGCGGCCGACGTCTTCGCCTGGGCCGTGACCATGGTGTTCGCCGCCTCCGGGCGGCCCGCGTTCGGCGCCGACTCCACCCCCGCCGTGATCAACCGCATCCTGAACGACCAGCCGGCCGTCTCCGGTCTGGACGGCGTCCTGCTCCGGCTCGTCACCGCCGGCCTGTCGAAGGACCCGGCCGCGCGGCCGAGCGCCGACGACCTGGTCACCGGGCTGACCTCGCACGAGCTCGCTCCGGCACCGGCCGCCGGGCCGTCCCCGCCGCCGGAGCATCAGACCGGTCGGGCGCGGCGGCGCGCGCTGCCCGCGGCGGCCGCCGCCGCGACGGCGGCGCTGCTCGTCACGGGCGGCCTGCTGATCACCGCGGACGGCCCGCCCCCGCCACCCCCGGCCACGATCGGCTCGGCCGCTCCCCCACCGTCCGGCACCACCACCCCGGCCCCGGCCGCGGCCACCGCCTCGCCGCAGCAGGTCAGAAGCACCCCGCGGCGGACGTCGTCCCCGCCGGCCACGCCGCGGGCCCGGCCCAGGACCTCGGCCCCCACGACCCGACCGGCCAGGACGCGCGACGCGGCGAGCAGCTCCATCGACGACGGCTCGGCCTCCCACCCGACGCCCGCCCGGAACACCGAGCCCCCACCGGAGCCCACGCGCGAACCGTCGCAGCAGCCCACCCAGGCGCCCACCCAACCACAGCAACCGTCCCCGATGGAGAACCCCTTCACCTGCATCCCGTCGATGTGCTGAGCCCCGGCCCTCGGCAGCACGGCCACAACGGCCACGACGCCGTGACGCCGAAGACCGCGGCGAGCACTCTCGGGTGACTTCGTGCTCGCCTGTTCGCCGGACGCCGACGAACCACCGATCTGCTGAGGGAGAAAGGCGTCGCGGTCTTACGTGGAGGAGGCGACGGCCGCCGTCCGCGGTACAACGCGCTCGCCGATACCACTGCGGTCGGCGGCACCTCTTTCCACTCCACCTGCTGACAGCGCTCATCCCAGACTCACGCGCACAGCCCTTCCGAAAGCGTCCCGCAACGCCTTGTGCGCCGATCCGAGCAACATGCTCACAGGCATCGGCCACCCGAGCACTTGAGGGCCGCTCTTACCGAGGTGAATCACACCGCCGGCTTCAATCGATCCGCTGAAGTAGTCGAGGATGGACTCCACCCGGTTGAGATCCCGATGGCAGGACTCGTCGCACAGGGCCAATAACGCCGGCAGGTACTGCCGGGCCTTATCCACATTCGACCTTATCTCCCTGGCTCTGGCCGCGTCCGCGTCGGTGAACCCACCCTGCGGGTCGAGCTCGGCCATGTATTCCTGAAACTTGGCCTCGGCCTCCTGCACGAGTGCGATGGCAGTCATGTAGAGGTCAATCTGCTGGTCCAGGCGCCGGCGGTCTCGTTCGAGGTCACGTTCATGAGTCCGAGTTCGCCCGGCACGAGCGTTGTCCTCTGCGATCCTGTCTCGCTCGATCCCCAGCTGGCGCTGCCATTGAATCGTGTCGCGTTCTCGCTGCTCATTCCACCGCAGTCTTTCGTGCTTCCACTGCAGGCGCGTGATGAGTACGGAGCCGAGCAGGGAACTGACGGACCCCACAATTACCCCGAGAAACGCCATCCAGGCAGCCGTCATGCGGGCCAGTCTAAATTGGGCTGTTCGTCGTCATGCTGTATGCGTGAATATGATGCCAAGATCCAGTGACGCCTGGGGCAAAAGTAATGGCACCGACGCCCTCCGAGTGGCGTGCCAGTTCGTGTTCGAGGAGGTCGGCATGCGCCGCGTCACCTGTGGGTGGCCGCCGAGAACACCGCCGCCGTCCGCCCCCGCGAGCGCGTGGGCTTCGTCCAGGAGGGCCGCTTTCCGGACCGAGGGAAAGTCGTACGACTACCTGATGATGGGGCTGCCGGCGAGCGAGCTCACCGGCTGAGGGCCGCCCGGAGGCAGCCTTCGGCAACTCCGCGCCCTCGGCGCGGTCCTGCTGGGACTGCTAGAGGGTGTCTGACAATTCGGCTTGCCGGAGCCAGAGCATGAGTGAGGCAATGGTGACGCCGGCCAGGTAGCTGCTGGCCAGGATGTCTAAGCGGGTGGCGATGGCGCGCCATTGCTTGAGCTTGCCGATGCAGCGTTCGAGCAAGTTGCGGTGCTTGTAGATGAGTGGGATTGCCTGGTGTCGATTGTCTCGCCGTCGTCCTCTTTTTACGGGCGCCGGCGGCGTGCTGGTGGGCACGGGCGATGGTGGAGTCGAAGCTGACGGTGAACTCGACCTGGCCGGCCGATCTCGTGACCATGCAAAGGCGATGGCGGTTACTCAGCGTTACTTTGCGGCTGGGGGCACGGGCCCGAGTGGGGGCCCCGCCTACGCCGGGCTCGGACTCATCAACGCCGTCTCGACCCGCCGGTTCAGCGCCCTCCCTCGGTCGCAACAACCGAATGCGTCCGTATGGGCCGAGTCCCGCTGACGCCAGATGGCGCGAGCGCAAAGCAGCGCTTGACCTTGACGCCAATGTCAAGGAATAGCCTCGCTGGCTGCCGTGGAAGTTCGAACCAGCGGCAGACCGCTTGGCCGGTGATCGAGAAAGGGCACTCGTGACTCATCTGACACATGAGCAGTACTGCGATGCGGTCGAAGCCGCAGACGTGCGCCTGGTCGACCTGCTGGCGGCGGGTTCCCACATGCGGACACCGGTGCCCACGTGTCCCGGTTGGACGCTCGCCGACTTGACCAGGCATCACGGCACCACGCCCCGTTGGATGGAGCACCTGGTGCGTCATCGTGCGACCGAGCGTGCCTGGTTCCGGGACACACCGCTCGACCTGCCCCAGGACATGACGCCATACCCAGCCTGGCTGCACACGCCGCCGGCAGGGTCGAGGATTCCTTGAGACTCAGCCGTATTTCGCGTGGATCGCTGAACCCGTGAGCCGGCTGGATGGCGGCGGTGAGCCGCTGGCGTTGTCGGCCACCGACACCGATGACGCATGGCTGATCACGCTCGCGGACAACTGCGTCCGGGAAAGGGCTCGCGGGGATGGCCCTGCGGCGGTGGCCGTACGCGGGTCATACGGCGATCTGCCGGTGACCCACGGCCGGCTCTCATACGGCGACACCGCGCGCTTCAACATGGCTGGGGACGGCGAGTTGCTCACTACGTGGCTGGAGGCCACGGCGTGGTGAGATCAACGCCGGCACCGCGCCTGGCCATCAACCACTGCATCAGCCGGCACGACATCCGTAGGGAGACACCATCGTGAGTGAAGTACCGTCCGACGCCGAGCTGGCGAGCTCGCTCGAGGGTGGGTTCATCAGCAGGCACGCCGACGTCAACGGGACCCGCCTGCACTATGTGACGGGCGGGCGCGGCAGGCCCCTGATCCTGCTGGGCGGATGGCCGCAGACCTGGTGGGAGTTCCACAAGATCATGCCGCCGCTCGCCCAACAGCACCAGGTGATCGCCGTCGACCTGCGCGGCATGGGCGGCTCGGCCAAGCCCGCCTCCGGGTACGACAAGAAGACGATGGCCGCCGACATCGCCGCGCTCGTCCGCCACCTGGGCCACGAGCGGGCCGACATCGCCGGCCACGACATCGGCGGCATGGTCGCCTACGCCTTGGCCGCCAACCACCCCGCCCGCACCCGCCGCATCGCCCTGCTGGACATCGCGCACCCTGACGAGCGCTTCTTCAACCACTCCCTGCTTCCCCGTCCCGGCCGCCATCAGACAGACGGCGACATCCACGCCGGGCCGGGCCGCTTCCTGTGGTGGTTCGCCTTCAACCAGGTACCCGGCCTGCCGGAACGCCTGCTCGCCGGCCGGTCCCGCGAGCTCATCGACTGGATGTGCGACTACCTGATCGAAGATCCCGCCTCCATCAGCGACCGCGACCGCGACATCTACGCCCACGCCTACTCGACCCCGGACGCCATCCGGGCGGGAAACTCCTGGTACCGGGCCTTCGCGCAGGACATCGCCGACGAGAAGACCTACGGCAAGGTCACCGCCCCGATCCTGGGCCTGGGCGGCGGGGAGAACGGTCACCTGCTCCTCCAGGCGGTGCTGCCGGACAAGGGCACCGAGGTCGAGGTGGTGCTCGTGCCCGGCAGCGGCCACTACATCCCCGAGGAACAGCCCGAGATCGTCACCGCGCACCTGACGCGTTTCTTCGCCTGACGCCGGGCACCCGATCAGCCGCCTTGGCTCTGTGGGACAGCCAACCGGGCGAGCGGGTCGGCGGGTCGTTCACGCGGCGGCACTGGGCTCGAGGTCCTGGAAACCGGCGGTCGATTGCCCTACGAGACGGTCAAGCGAGTGCAGGCCAACGGGGCCGAACGACCCGAAGGTGCACGACAGCAACCTTCTTACGTCACGACAGCGAGGCCACGACGGCCGGCTCTCCCGCTGGGCCGGAGTGACGCGGCACCTGCATGGCGCCCTTCTCTATGCGTCGCAGACGTCCGCGGCTTTGGGCAGCGCGACTGCGGGGGTCCAGCAGGGACGTCCCTTTTGTCGATGACCGGGGAACCATCCCATGCACTTCACGTCCGCCTGAGCAGGGCGCTGATCGCCTCGGCGACAGCGTCGGGTTGAGTCTCCGGCAGGAAGTGCCCACCCGGCAGCATCAAGGTGCGGACGTCCGGCGCCCAGCGGTGCCATATCGCCGAGGGGTCGAATGGCAGCACCATGTCGCCCGGGTCCTGCCAGATCGCCAAGGTGGGGGCCTTGATGCGCCGACCGACCCGCCGATCCTCGCCGTCGTGGGCAGCGTCGACGAAGGCGCTGGCACGGTAGTCCTGACAGATGGCGTGGATCGTTTCCGGATTACGCGTCGCGGCCAGGTATGCCTCACGGACCTCGGCGTCGAACGTGCCGGCCGCGGCCCAGGAATCGAGGAAGTGGCCGAAGAACGCGTCGGGGTCGGCGCCGATCATCCGCTCGGGCAGGTCGTTGAGCTGCGCGAGGAAATACAGATGGAAGCCGAAGACCCCACCCACACCTGCCAGTGACTCCCACATGTCCACGGTGGGAATGACGTCGATCACGCCGAGGTGAGCGACGGCGTCGGGGTGATCCAACGCTGCCCGGAATGCGACCAGCGCTCCACGGTCATGGCCGACCAGGCTGAAACGCTCGTGGCCGAGCTGCCGCATCAGCGCCACCACGGTCGCCGCGGTCACACGCTTGGCATAGTGCTCGTGGCCGCCTTCTGGCTTGGCGCTGGCTCCGTAGCCGGGCAGGTCGGGGCATATGACGCGGAAGCGGTGTGCCAGCGCCGGAGCGACATCTCGCCAGGCCAAATGCGTCTGCGGGAATCCGTGAAGCAACAGCAGTGGAGGTCCCTCTCCTCCGGAAGCGACATGAAGGTCAAGGCCGTCCACCTTGATCAGGTGTTCATCGAAGCCTGGGATCGTTACCGACATTTCAGCCTTTCATCTGTCAATGCGGGCTCAACCGCATCGTGAACACTTCCGCCCCGGGCGCCGGGCAAGAGATGGCGCCAGGCATGCCAGGACGCCGCACGTGACAGTTCGCCTTCGCGCCCGGCCGGCCCGCGAGCCGATCGGGGATCCTTCCGCCGGCGTCTCCATACCCCCTCCGCCCCCGCAAGCTGTCACACCACGCGGCTCGATCGGGGCCCGCCCAGCCCCAAGGGATGATCTCCGCGGGAGTGATCTTGATGATCTCCCGTGAGAAGTACGGCACGGGGGCTCATGCTCGGTCAGGGCCAGCGCCGAGCCGCGGATCTCGATGCCGCGCACCACCCACGGATGCACCGAAGTCAGGTCATCGACGACGAACGACACAGCGCTACCGCGCTGGACATTCCTGAACTTCTTGGACGCCCCCAGCGCGTGCCCGCCAATGATGATCGTGCCCGAGTCGGCGTCCACAAAGAAGTTCACAGTGTTGTTCTGGACTTGACCGGTCGCGGAGACAGTGGCCAGGCGGCCGAGGCGCTGCCCGGTCAGGTAGTCGAGTTCCGCATTCGTGAAGACCATGCGACAACTATGCAACCTTGACGCTGACGTCAATCAAACCTGCCAGTGATCGTGAGAACCGGTGGCCCCGGTCGACCTGTTGGCAGCGCGGGATCGTTGGCTGTAGCGCCGCATGCGCGAAGAGCAGCTGCCGACTTGACCGCGCCACGTCGTTCGCCATGGGTCTGCCGACCGAAAGGGTCACGCTACGCGGACCAGGCTCGCGGGAAGCCCGGCGAGGGCCCGGATCAGCGCGACGAACAGGCTGTCGTCGAGCATGCACCGGGGTCTTGACGATCTTCGTGACATGGGCCGTTTCAGTCCCAGCACATATCGATGCGCCGGGCGAAGTTTTCGTATCCGGCACGCTCGAAGGCCCGGGCCATCGGCTCGTTCCCCAGGTCGGTGTCCGCCGTGATGCGTTCGGCGCCCTGGGCGGCCAGCAGGCGAGTTCCTTCATCGAGCAGGTCGTTGACGAAGCCCTGACCACGATGCCCTTCGGCAACCCCCAGGTAGGCGATCACGAAGCCGTTCGGGCTTTGCGCCGGGACGACCATCCCTACCGGTTCGCCGTTTTGGTGGACGCCGACCCGCCACCATTCGCTCGGGCTGGGATAGCTCAGCAGTTCGTCGTGGTACTGCACGTGGGCGTAGTCCTGGATGGAGGAGCGTGCGATGTCGGCCCGGCTGTAGGCGTCGAGCGTGCCTGGAAGGATGCCGCTCAGGAGTACGATCGCTTCCTCCTCGTTCCTGATCGGACGGAAGGCGAGTCGGCCTCGGGGTGCGGGCAGCGGTGTATCGGATGTCCATCGGTAGCGGAGCCTCTCGACGAACACCTTGCCGCCGGTGCGCCGCACCACCTCCATCCGGTCCCTGATCCGGCTGCCGGTCTTGGGGTCGTCCCTCCAGTCCGCCGGGACGGGTTGGAGAACGTACTCAGGTGGACGGGTGCCCGCCGGGAAGAGCTCGGCCAAGGCGGTGCGCAGGAGATGCTCGCCGATGTCGATCCGAAGCGGGTCGTCGCAAGTGTCTTCGATGTCGAGGGTTTCCATGACTTCCGGTCCAGTGCCGCTCCGAGACCACCAGCCGACCCGTGCCACCGGCCGACCGTTGCGCAGGGCCATCCACATCCAGTCGGCCTTGGAGTGTCCGTTGCGGAGATCGTCCGCAAGGCTGTCGTTGTAAGGGCCGGCCAGTGTGTTGAAGAGGTCGATCTCCTCTGGTCCGGTGATGGGGCGGAAGATCAGGCGAGAGGTCATGAAGTAAGACTCCACAGGCTTCGTCGGTGAACCGGACGCGTACTCGGAGCTGTGTAACCGGCTCAACGGAGTAGGTGTTCCGGTGAGCATGAGCCCGGTGAAGGCTGCGGGGGGGTGGCGGTAGAAGATCGATCGGATCGCTCCGGTTGATCACCGTGAGGGCGGCCGTCACGGTGATCGTGTTCCGAGCGACCTGAGTCACCTGGCGACTGGAGAGCTTTGCTGCCCTCACACGTTCGCAACCATCAGGCCGCGGTGGCATGAGAAGTGCACAAGGTGCGATTGGACGTCACCGGTAGGGCCTCGTGCGTGATCATCGGCAGGTTTGGAGGTGATGCATCGCTGGAACGTGTTCGGGCGAAGTAGGACGACTCGCCGTCAGATGGTGTACCCGCCGTCCACGGCCAGGGTGGCGCCGGTGACGTAACGGCCGCTGGGACCCGCCAGGTAGGCCACCGCGGCGGCGATGTCCGCGGCCTCGCCGTACCGGCCCAGGGCGGTGAGGGAGCGCTGGAAATCGGCAGTCTCGCCGTCGGCCGGGTTCATGTCGGTGTCGATCGGGCCAGGGTCCACGATGGTGGCGGTGATCCCGCGCGGCCCCAGCTCCCGGGCAAGTCCCTTGGTCAGCCCGGTGAGCGCGGATTTGGCCATCGCCTGCAGGACGAAGTTCGAACCGGGAACGCGGCCGTTGAAGCACGATCCGATGCTGATGATGCGCCCGCCCTCGCCCATGTGCCGGGCGGCGGCCTGTGCGGCCAGGAACACCGACCGGACGTCCACGGCAAGCACCCGATCCAGGTCCGCAGCGGACACCTCGGCCAGCGGGCCGTAGGAAAGGAAACCTGCGTTGTTCACCAAGATGTCGATGCGGCCCAGCTGTCGTACTGTCTGCTCCACCGCCTCGGCCGCGGCGTTCGGCTGGGCAAGGTCGGCCCGGACGACCGCAGCCCTGCCACCATCGGCCTCAACCTGCTGGGCGACCTCGCGCGCCTGGTCTGCTGCCTGGATGTAGGTCAACGCGATCGCCGCCCCCGCGTCGGCCAGCCGTTTTGCTATCGCCGCGCCGATCCCGCGGCTGCCGCCGGTCACCAGCGCCACTTTGCCGGTCAGGTCACTCATCGACGCCTCCATCGTGGGTATGTGTTCGTCGTGCCGGCATGGTAGAAGTTGACATCAGTGTCAGATTCAAGTCCTCGGGCGAGGTGCGGAATGCGGATCGGCGAGCTGGCCCGGCGCAGCGGGGTGAGCGAGCGTTCCCTGCGCTACTACGAGGTGCAAGGACTGCTCCGCGCCGAGCGCACCCCCGGTGGACACCGGGACTACGGTGAGTGGGCGGTCGACCGCGTCGTACGCATCCAGACGCTCTATGCCGCGGGCCTGAGCAGCAAGAAGATCGCACAGCTGCTGCCCTGCATGAGAGATGCCGACGGCCGCCCGAACGAGATCGCGACCCCGAGGCTGGTCCGCGAGCTCACCGCGCAACGCGACCGCATCGACCACATGATCACCGACCTGATCCGCTCCCGCGAGGTCCTGGACGAAGTGATCGATACAGCGTCGGAGGGCTCGACCGCCGGCCCGGCTCCACTCACGCGTCGACGGTGAGCGCCGGGCCGGCTCGACCTGAACCGGCTGGAGCACGACTTCGCCGCCGGCGCGCGGACGGCACTGGCCGTTGGTCGGGTGCCGGTCGCGGCGGATCTCCCGGCTGAGCCATGGAGCTCAAGGGTGACCGTCCCTGTCGCCTGACGGCGTTACGGCTCCATGCGTCGCCACCCCTCGTCGAGTCGAGCGGTGGTCTTGTCGTGATCAGCCCGAGGGGCATCGGCGCGACCACGGGCGCGGCGTCGGGTGGACGGCCGGGAGCGTACGGTGTCTCAGCCGGCTGTGCGCCGGCTGCTGGGGGCTCTGTTGCTCAACCCTCGCGGGCGGGCCACGATCGCAGAAGCCCGCTCATGACAGGCTTCACGGCCCGCAACCACCTGTACACACTGACCGCGCTCAAGGGCCCAAGGTGCTCGGCCCGATCACTGAGCCGGGTCGGCCTCGTCGGCTGATCCGGCCTGCCCGCCGCAGAACACCGCCCTGAGGAGGTTGTCCAGCGCCTTCGGGAATACCGCCAGGTCGGGTGCGGTGTCCCCGTAGGTGATCGAGGCGGTCAGGGTCGTTCTCCCGTCGAGCGTGCTGAGCATCGCCGTCGCGTAGCCCGCCGTGGCGCTCCCGTTGTGGTTGAGGACGGTGCCGCAGCCCGGACCCAGGTCCTGCACGTACACCCCGAGGCCGTAGCTGCCGAAGAGGCCGGCGCTGTCGGGGTGCGGCTTGCGCATCTCGGCCAGCAGTCGGGCCGGCAGGAGCTTGCCGGTGTTGAGCGCGGAGAAGAACGTGTGGAGATCCTTGGTGGTCGAGATCATGTCACCGGCGCCGGCCAGCATGGAGGGGTTCTGGCGGGTGACGTCGACCACCTTCCACTGGCCGGCGTCCTGGTAGCGGTAGTAGCCGTGGGCGTGCGGTCCGCGAAGGTCCGTGGTGCCCGGGATCACGGTGGCTCGCAGTTTGAGCGGCCCCAGGATCCGCCGCTTCATCTCCTCGGCGATCGAGTGGCCGGTGACCTTCTCGATCAGCAGCTGGGCCAGCGTGTAGTTGGTGTTGGAGTAGCTCCAGCTCGTCCCCGGTTCGAACCGCGCCGGCCTGGACAACGCGAACCGCACGAGCTCCTCCGGCTGATAGGTCTTGAACCGGTTGTCCACCCATTCCCTGCCCGCCGCGGGGATCCCCGGCTCGACCGACCCGTCCGGACGGAACTCGCCGGTGTAGGCGTACAACCCGCTGGTGTGCTGCAGCAACATCCGCACCGTGATCCGCCGGTCCAGCTCGAACGCGGGCAGGTAGTCGGCCACCGGGGCATCCAGTCCGATCTTGCCGCGGGCCACCAGTTGCAGTACCACGGTCGCGATGAAGGGCTTGGTGCTGCTGCCCAGCCGGAACCGGCCGTTCGTCGGCGGTTTCGCGCTCGCGCCCAGCTTGCGCCGCCCGACGCTGCCGACCCACTCGCCCCGCTCGTCGTTCACGCGCATCTGCACCCCGAGAAAGCCGGCATCGACGAACGCCTGGATGGCCTTCTGCAGCTCCGGGCGGTCATATCCGGCAGCGGCCTTCCCGTCCGTGGTGGCCAGAGCCGGTGTGGCCGCCGCGGCCAGCAGCGCGGCCGCCAGCGCCGCGACCGTCACTCGCCGGAACACTTGCGGCGTCCTGGCCCTGTCGTTCTCGGCGGTACGGAGGAGTTCTCTCATGACTGGCCCCTGTTCGCGATAGTACGTGTTTCGCTTGACTCGAAAGCTATGTTGCATTCGAAATTACGTCAATCGCAAAAAAGCGTTGTTCCAGGTAGTCCACCATAAACTGGAGCAATGACACTGCGCTCGAATGCAATACGACGTTGCAATGAGTGTCGACGAAGACAACACTGGAGGCATGCCAGGACGACGATTGACCCAGCAGGACCGCGAGCGCATCGCGTCCGGGCTCGCCGACAAACTCTCCTACGGCGAGATCGCCAGGCGGCTCGACAGACCGACCTCGACGATCACTCGGGAGATCGCACGCAACGGCGGCCCCACCGGCTACCGGCCCCAGCAAGCACACCAAGCCACGATCCAGCGGGCCCGGCGCGGCTCCCCTGCACCTCCACACGCGGCCACGCCGCCGGTCGCCACGCTGGAGCAGGAGATCATCGAGATGACGGTCAGCGGGGGGATGCCAAGGACAGCCGCGCGCGTGCACCACGACCTGATGCTGTCCGAGGACGGCAGGCGCACCGCGTCCGAGCTGGCCCGCAGGTTGAAGGTCAGCCCGTCGTCCGTTTCCGTGGCCGTGAATTTCCTCCTCCAGCAGGGATTCGTCCGTCGGGAGCGCGACCCACGGCGGCGTCGCGACATCTACGTGATCGACGACGACGCCTGGTACCAGGCGATCATGACCAGCGAGCGGCAGACACTCCAGACGGCGCGGGCCACCATGGCGGCGGCCGAAACCTACGGGCTCGACAGCTCCGTAGGGCGACGGCTGGCCAAGACGGCGGCGTACCTGGAACACGTCAGCCTGGACATCATGAAGTCAGCCGGTCGCTGGCGCGCCCTCCTGAAGTGACAGGCCCCAGCCGAACCACCTGGCGAGCCGGCTGACCAGTTCCTGCCCCCACCCCGACGCTCGTGACACCACGAGCGCGGCGTGTCGCGGACGCCGTCCGCGACCTGGAGAACCTCCCCGCGGCCGAATGGTTTCGCTTGATGTCACTGGAGTCCGGATGAGAGACACCACGAAGACATACCGCTTCTCGCCGTACTACACCTGTCACGATGACGGCGTCGATCTCTGTTTTTACAGCGTCCAGCGAACCAAGGGAACCACGCTGCGCGGCCTCTGCGCCGAGATGGCGCGGGGACTGATCCAGACGTGCGACTCGACCGGTACCTTCTCACGCACCCTCCTGTCGGACACTCTGCCGGGACTTCCGCCCGACCGCTGGGACAACTTCATCGAAGAGTTGGCGCGAAGAGGGATCCTCATCCCAGCCACAGCCGCTGATCAGGACGACGCCGAGGACGATGCGACGGTCATCCTGACCGGCACGCACGGCTCCGAGCAACTGCATACCGACCTGCACTCCGTGTTGAAGGGATTCGGCCTGGCCGTGCACCCGGCCGAGATCGACGACCTGACCACGATTGCCCTCGGCGGCAGGACGCTCGTGATCTTCGCCGACGACGGCTACGACGTCGCCGCGCAAGCCGATCGGCCTTTCGCAACCGTCGGGACGACAGGATCTGAACCTGCGACCCCTTGACCCCCAGAACATGGGTGTACGCGTTTCCGCACGTCAAACGCACTCTCACGGTGAGCGCACCGTTCGCCGACCTGAGGGTTGCGCAAGTGCGAGCATGGCGTGTGGTCCCCAGCGGGTCCCCAACCCCATCCGTTGGCGCCGTGGAGACACTGATATACAACCGCGCGATGCGAAGTTCTTGGTCTTGCGGGTGCCGAATATTCATCCGTGCAGGTCATGGAGGTGACGCACTCCGTCGCGTGCCGCGCACGGCATGATGGTCGATCATGTCCATTGCGCTTGGCCTACCTCACGGTCACGACCACCTTCTCCTTCCTGGGGCTGCTCCCCCGAACCGATCGTGACAAGGAAATCGAAATCCTGGTGTCGCGGCACCAGCTGATGGTGACGCAGCGGCAGGTGACCACGCCCGCGTTCACGCCGACCGATCGGTTCCTTCTCGCTGGGCTGCTTCACCGCCTGCCGACGAAGAGACTCCGGCATCTTGGGTTGCTGGTCCGCCCGGACACCGTCCTGCGCTGGCACCGCGGTCTGCTGCGGTGCCGTCGCGCCGCGGCCGGCGCGCCTCGCGGGCGTGGTGTGGGAGATCCGCAAAGCGCGCGACATTGATCCGTCTCCCGAGCGGACCGCCGCCGCCTGGGCCGCGTTCCTGCGCAGCCAAGCAGGCGCTCTGCTGGCGTGCGACTGCTTCGAAGTCCGCCCCCTGCCCGCCGGCCGCTTGAACGTTCTGACGGTCCCAGAACCTTCTGCACGCGCTGCGCGAGTTCGAAGCCTTCTACAACTTGGGCGCATCCTGAAGGAGCATCGGCATGCGGCTTCACCTGGCCGGATGATTGATCGGCACCCGCACGGTCAGGTGTCCGGCCAGGGGGTTCGCGGGCGGACGGAAGTCGGCGATGATCAGCCGGAGCCGAGCCCGGCATCCCGCGCCCGGACAACCGCCGCCGAACGGTCGGAGACGTGCAGCTTGGCGAAGATGTTGGACACGTGGTTGCGCACGGTCTTCTCGCTCAGCACGAGCCGCCGCGCGATCGCCTGGTTGTTCAGACCGACCGCGACCAGGTCGAGGATCTCCACCTCGCGGTCGGTCAGCTCGGGCAGCGGGCGCGGGCGTGCCGCGGTCGTGGCGAGCACCGACAGCAGGCGTTCGCCCGTAGAGGCGCCGAACACCACCTGCCCGGCCGCGACCGCCCGCACCGAGCGCACGATGTCCTCGCCGGTCGACTCCTTCAGCAGGTAGCCGCGGGCCCCGGCTCGGATCGCGGCGAGCACGCTCTCGTCGTCGGTGAGCATCGTCAGCGCCAGCACGACCGTCTCCGGCCGGTCGGCGAGGATGCGGGCGGTCGCCTCCACGCCGGTGATGCCCGGCAGGTGCAGGTCCATGAGCACCACCTCCGGCGCGACCCGTCCGGCGAGGTCGACGGCGGCCTCGCCGGTGCTCGCGACGCCCACGACGTCGATCTCCGGCGCGTCGCCGAGGAGCGCGACCAGGCCCTCGGCGAACACCGGGTGGTCCTCCACCACCATGACCTTGATCATCAGGCCGCCAGCGGGAGTCTGACGAGCAGGAGCGTGCCCGGTCCCGAGCCGGTGACCAGCTCGAACGTGCCGTTCAGCTCCTCGGACCTGCGCCGCATCGAGGCCAGGCCGAACCCGCGCCGGACGGGCGCGCCGACGCCCACGCCGTCGTCCTGCACGCGCAGCTCCAGGGTGTCGGTGGCGCGCAGCGTGACCGTGCAGCGGGAGGCCATGGCATGCCGTACGGCGTTCGTCAGCGCCTCGGCGGCGATCCGGTAAGCGGCGAGCTCGACCGGCGGCGGCAGCACGGGCAGGTCGGGCGGCACCTCCACGTCGACCGCGAGGTCGCCGGCGAAGCCCCTGCCGAGCTCGGCCAGCGCGCCGGCCAGGCCCAGGTCGTCCAGGGGCGGCGGCCGCAGGTCGTTGACGATCGTGCGGACGTCCTCGACGGTGGCGCGGATGCGCCTGGACAGCTCGTCCATCACCCCCTTGGCCTTGGCGGGGTCGGTGTCCACGAGGCGGCGGGCGCGGTCGGTCTGGAGCGCGAGCGCGGCCAGGTTGGGGCCGAGGCCGTCGTGCAGCTCGTACAGCAGGCGGTCGCGTTCCTCCTGGCGGGCGGCGAGCATACGGCCGTGCGAGCGCTCCAGGTCGGCGCCGAGGCGGTGGGCGTGCACGGCCACCGCGACGTGCGGGGCGAGCTCGCCCACCAGCTTGTGGTCCTTCGGGCGCAGCCGTTCGCCGAGCAGCAGCGCGCCGACCGGCTCGCCCCGGTGCAGCAGCGGCACGCTCTCGGCGACCTCGCCCGGACGGCCCCAGGAGGCGACGACCGCGCCGGACTCCTCGACCGCGACGTAGTGGACGCGCAACACCCTGCCGACCTCGGCGGCCATCTGGTCGAGCAACTCGCCCGGCACTCCGGCGCCGGACAGGCGGGTGCCGAGCATGCGCAGCGCGCGGGCCGGGTTGTCGCGGTCGCCGTACACCAGGCGGTTGGCGGCGGCGAGGACCCGGGCGTACAGGGGATGCACGACGAACGCCACGAGCACCGCCGACACGCCCGCGCCGACGATGCCACCGAGGGTGAACGCGACCAGCGCGTACATGATCAGCAGCCCGACGCTGAGCGCGCCGAAGGCGAGCGCTCGCGACAGCAGGAGGTCCAGGTCCCACAGGCGGTGGGCGACGATCGCGACCGAGACCGCCACCGGCAGTGGCACCGCCGCCAGCACGAGCGCGCCCGCTCCCCAAGACGCGACGAGCGCCACCCCCGCCAGCGCGACCGTGATCAGCGCGGCGGCCACCACCCACTGGAGCCGCCTGCGCACCTCCTCGCCCGACGACCGGTACCGGACGGCGAGCGAGGCCACCGCGGCGGCCACGGCCCCCGCCGTGCACGCGACGACCGGCCCGTCCAGCACGTCGGGCAGGCCGCGCAGACCGGCCAGCACGCCCGCGTACCCGTCGGGGAACAGGCCGGGCACGTTCTCGTACGGCACCGGCCGCAGCATCCAGTCGAGCGTGTTGGCCCCGATCGCGACGAGCGCCGCCACCAGCGCGGGCCGCCAGCGGCGCGAGGGCAGCCGCCCGTCCGGGAAGATCAGCAGGAAGACCGTCGGCACGACGAGGTAAGCCGGCATCCACAACCAGTTGGACGCCCACATCGCCCAGTCGTCACCCGGCAGCCGCCCGCCCCCGACGCCGCCCTCGACGCCCTGGTTGATGCCGAGCAGCCCGTACGTGCCGAGCGCCAGCCCCACCGCCTGGGCCGCCCCGGTGAACACCATCACCCAGCCCACCCGGCCCGCCGGTCCGACCGGCCGCTGCGACACCACGAAGAGCCCCGGCACGCCGAACGACAGAGCCGCCACACCGCGGAAGGCGTCGAAGCGCTCGACGATCCCCGTGACGCCGAGCGCCCGCAGCCGCGGCTCGACCGCCAGCGAGCCGACCACGAGGGCGACGAGCACCCCGCCGACCAGCGAGGCTCGCCGTACCGATCTGTCCTTCATGGAGTGAATCGTGCCACCCGGTTGTCCCGCCGTCACGGGACGAGAAGTCCCCTCCGGGTCGGGACATGAGGCTCATGACGCCCGGCGGCCGCCGCGCACATCCTTGAGGCCGTTCCCTACGACCTCAGGAGAAGAACATGTCCGTCTCCACCACGACCACCACCGACCGGCCGCTGAAGGTCTCGCTGCTCGCCGGGGTCGGGCTGCTGCTCGCCCTGGACCTGGCCGGCGCGGTCATCTCGCTGTCGGCCGGCCTGAACGCCACGTTCCTGGACGCGCTCGGCTCCCAGGCGCGCCTGTCGGCGCCGATCCCGATGATGGTCGCGCAGGTCATCCTGGTCGCGGGGGCAACCAGCCGCCGCCGGGCGCTCGCCGCGCCCGCCGCCGGGCTGCTGGTCGTGGCGGGGGTGCTGGCGTTCATGTCCGGCTTCTACGACGGAGGCTACGCGGCCGACCTCACCGGCGGGCAGCGGATCTTCCAGATCGTCCTGGTGTGCGCGCATCTGGGGGTGGGCGTGCTGGCCGCGATCCGGCTGGTCGGGCTGCTGCGCCACCGTGAGCCACTTTCGTGAGCAGGAGAACGTCGATCGCCGGAGCCGGCGGCGCGAGGTAGGCCATCAGTCTGGCGTGCGCAGCGCCACGACGGCGGCCGCCATGGTGGTTCACAGCATTCTGCCGCTGAGCTTGGGACGCCGGACCGCTGCGCATCTCCGGGGCCGCCTACCGGTTGCGACACCGAGAGCTCCCATGGCTGACGCGCCCGGACCAGACACATCCATGAGGTCCCCCAAGTGGAGGCCGGCCACTCCCGGTCAGCGGCAACCGCGTCCGGGTCGCCAGGATCCTCAAGAGCACGCTGACCTGAGACATGCCTGGCCGACGAGCTCGCCCCAGGCCGGGAGCGCGGGTTGACCAGTTCCTGGACGACCTTCTCAGGCTCCCGCGTCCCTACAAGAGGCGGGTGACGGAGCTCGTGGCGGGCCAGAACCTTCCGCCTGGAGACCTCTTCCGGCTCTGTCAGCCCGCGCCCGGAAACGTCGAACACCGCGCCGGCTGGAACAGCCTGCCGCCCATCTCTCCGCCTCTTCCCGGGCTGACCCGGAGCTGCGGCAGGCTGCCCCACCACTGGAAGACCAGCCCCGCGGTCCGGCCGAGCCGGTCCACCAGCGGGCCGACGGCCATACTGCCCAGCACCCCACCGACGCCCCAGGCCCCGCGTCGGCGAGGACCGGCGCGAGGTAGTGGCAGTGATCGTCACGGCCGGTCGGCCTGCTGGGGCGAGCTGTTCTCGGCCGCCGCCAAGGGCCGGGGCGCGGCCGGGGTGGTCTGCGACGGATACGTCCGTGACCGCGCCAAGATCCTGGACCTGGACTTCCCCGTCTTCGCCCTGGGCACGCGGCCGGTCGACTACCGCGCCAGGATGCGGGTGGCCGCCGTCCAGGAGCCGGTGACCTGCGGCGGGGTGCTGATCACGCCGGGCGACCTGGTGCTGGCCGAGGACGACGGGATCGTGGCCGTGCCCCGGGCCCGCGATCGGCACCAACGGCCACGTCAGCATGTGAGGCGCGATCACGAACGTCTGCCCACCGAAGGACGCCTGAGCCCACCGCATCGGCCCGCCGCTCCCGAGCCTGTCCCTGGCCCCAGGGCGACCCGGTCAGCCGTGATCCCGGTGGACGGCCAGCACGATCTTGAGCTTGTGGCCGGACACATCTCTGCGACAAGTAATCAAGATTTCCTGGAAGAGTCGCATGCTTGAGGGCAAACAAGAATGTGATCACTGCTCCTGACGTCTTCGAAGCTGTTTTCGAAGCCCATTACGTGGAGATCCGGCGCTACATCGGACGCAGGCTCGACCCCGATGTGGCCGAGGATCTCGCCGCGGAGACGTTCCTCATCGCCTTCAGGCAACGCGAACACTTCGACTCGGCCATGGGTGGGGTCAGGCCGTGGCTGTACGGCATCGCGACCAACCTCATCGGCCGCCACCTGACGACGAGGGACATGACCAGCGGATCGTGGACAGGCTCAGTGCGGGCGTGACGGTTGGTCGGCTGGCCGGGGCGCTGGCGCGGCTGTCGAAGGGGGAACGCGACGTGGTGCTCCTCATCGCGTACGGCGGGTTGAGATACGACGAGGTGGCGGCGGCGCTCAGCATCGCCTCGGGGACGGTCGCGTCCCGGTTGAGCAGGGCCAGGACCAAGCTGCGTGAGGTGTTGGGATGAACGAGTTCCAGGTCATCGACTCGGTGATGCCCGATGTGCCACCCCCGTCGGCCGACCAGCTGGCGGCGGCACGGGAGCGGGTACTCGCAGCCACACAGGCACCCGCCGGGTCCGTGGTACGGGCGGGCAGGAGGTCGTGGACGGGGATGGCGCTCGTCGCGGCGGCCGTCGCGCTCATCGTCGGCGCGGTGGCGATCCTCGTACCCCGACCTGCATCGGACCCGGTCGCGGTCACGCCCATGCAGAAACTGGAAGCTGCGGCCGCCAGGCTGGCGGCGACACCGGAGGCGAAGGGCCGCTTCTGGCGACGCGACACCGAGCATGTCACGAGGACGAAGAACGCCTATGACTACAACTGCGGAGCCTCCCCAAGGAGCCGGCGGCGCTCAGGGCACGGCTGCTGGAACGCTACGACCCTCAGGTGGCCGCCGAGCGCGAGCCATGGCTGGAGGGGGCCGTCTCTCGGCTCATCAACTCGCCGGCGACGCCTGGCACCAGGGCTGCCGCCTACCTTCTCCTGGCCAAGGCGCCGGGCATCAAGGTGGTCGACGACATTCCCGGGACGTTCGGGCTCGACGGGCTGGCCCTCCAATTCCAGTGGGGGCAGATCGTGATCGACCGCATGACTGGCCGATTGCTCGGGAGGCAACGACTCACTCCCGAGGGCGTCGCCTGGGGCGCCGAGATCGTCAGGAAGGCGGGCTGGAGCGATGTGCGGCCCGTGCCGCCTTCCAGATGCGTCCGCTGTACGGCCCGGCTCTAGAACACGCGTACTGGATTGCGGTGCGACGGCGACCATCAGCAGGCACGTCCTCGGCCTGATGCCCAGCGCGGTTCAGCACCTGGCAGGCGGGTAACGCTGCGGTCCGTGCGCCGCGCCCCGCCCACCTCCTTGCGGGTGACCTGCTCGTCCGTGGGCAACGTTCTCACGGACGGGCAGGCGCAATGATCAGATGCCGAGCTCGGCCGAGGCCAGCTCGGTGCCCTCCAGCCGGGCCCGGATCTTGGCGAACGCCGTCTCCCGTGAGGTGGAGGTGTCGTCGGCGAACGGCGCGAACCCGCAGTCGTCACAGGTGCCCAGCCGGTCGGCGGGCAGGTGGCGGGCGGCCGTCAGGACGCGGTCGCGGACCTCCTCGGCGGTCTCGACACGCGGGTCCACCGGGTCGATCACGCCGACGAAGATCCGCGCGTCGGCGGGCAGGTGTTCGGCGGCGACCGCCAGGACCTTGTCCGGGTCGGGCTCGCTGGCCAGTTGGAGGTAGAAGTTGCCCGCCTTGAGCCGGAACAGCTTGGGCAGCAGGGCCGCATAGTCGACGTCGAGGCTGTGGGTGGAGTCCTGGTCGCCGCCGGGGCAGGTGTGCACCCCGATGCGCGCGCGTTCTGCGTCGGTGAAGCGTTCCAGCACGCTGTTGTTGAACGCGACGAAGTCGTCCAGCACCCCGCCGCTCGGGTCGAGCTTGAGCGAGAGCCGGCCTTCGGTGAAGTCGAGTTGCACCACGTGCGCCCCGGCCTCCAGGCAGCCGCGGATGTCGGCCTCGGCCTGGTCGGCCAGGTCGGCCAGGAACGCCTCGCGCGGGTAGCCGTCGATGCCCTCGGCCGGGTAGAGCAGGCTCAGCGCCGACGGCGCGATGACGGCCTGCTTGACCGGCACGCTCGCGTGGCGCTGGGCGGCGCGCAGGTAGTGCTCGGCGTGGACCTGGTAGCGGAACGGCCCGGCCGCCAGCCGGGGCAACTGCCGCTGGTGCCCGTCGGCGAAGGGGATCACCACGCCGTCCGGGACGAGCCCGTCGAGCCCGGCGATCGGGTAGGTGGCGAAGCTGGGCTTGGCCTGCTCGCCGTCGGTGACCACCGGCGAACCCAGCTCCTGGAGACGGCGGACGGTGTCGCGGACGGCCTGTTCCTGCGCCTCGGCCAGCGCGGACGCTCCCTCGGCCGGTTCGGAGGCTGCGATGGCCAGCAGGGCAGGCGGGCGGGGGATGCTGCCGATCGGCTCGGTGGGGAGTGACATGATGACAGCGTAGATAACGAGGCGTATCTGATCAATCGCTTCCCGTGCGTGTGGTCGCCCGCTTCGCGGACCACGGGTTGAGGAACCGACGGACAGCCGTTGGCGCAGAGGATGCCGGCGGCCAGGCGCAGCAGTTCAGGCTCGGGGCACTCCTCGGCGCGATCGGCCTTCGGGGAGGATCGAAGCGCCGGTGCTGACCCATGAGTAGGGATGTCCGGGACCGTCCCGACCGGCCCCGGACACCTTCAGCATCCAAACAGCAGCACCGTTGTCGTCGTCGCAAGCATCCGGTTGTTCGTCTCTGCCGAGGCAGCCGCGCCCTTGATGACAAGTAGCAGCTCCGAACTGGTACCGGCTGTAACGGTCGGCTGGTTGCGTTCCGTCACACCGTGGCGTGACGGAGGTATTTCCGCCGCCCAACTCGTTACGGTCCATGGTGCCTGTGCGGCGCCGAAACTCGTCCATGGCGTCTGACCGTCCGACAAACGGCCAGCTCAACAGCAGTGTCCGCGCTTTGGCAACGCACAGGCCACCTGGTGAATTACCCGCACAATTAGTTAGGTTGCCCTCACCTCGTCCGATTCTCACAGGGGAAGTGGCAGCCATGCGGCAACAGCACAAGACCTTCCAGGCGATCGAGGTCGGCGACGGCGGCGACGAGCGATGGGCCGCCCACGCCCGGGCCCTGTGGCAGGACATGGAGGGCCTGCTGACCGAGGAGGGCCGGACTCCGGAGGGCGCGGATCGTGTTCGGGCGCTGTTCCGTGCGCACCTGCCGGAACTGGTCCCGGTTCTGGACCGCCTGGCCGGCCAACTCGACCGGCCAGAGGCGGAAGTCTTCCTCACCCACGCGGCACTGCGGCCGTTCTCCCAGTCCTGCACCCAGATCGGCCAGAACGGCACTCTGCTGCGCAACTATGACCTGCGGCCCGATCAGTGCGAGGGGACCATCGTCTCCTCCTGCTTCCTGCGCCCCGTGATCGGGATGCAGGACATGCTGTGGGGCTTGCTGGACGGGATGAACGACGCCGGTCTCGCGATCTCGCTCACCTGGGGCGGACGTTCTGTCTACGGACATGGCTTCGCCATTCTCATCCTCGTGCGCTACCTGCTGGAGACGTGCGACACCGTCGATGAGGCGGTCGACAGGCTGCGGTCCCTGCCGGTCGCCGTCCCCCAGAACCTCACCATTGTCGATCCCAAGAAGGCGATGACGGTGTTCGTGGGACCGGACATGCCGCCGACGGTGGCACCGGAGGCCTGCGCCTCCAATCACCAGCACCTGCCGGTGACCGACGAGCAGGAGCGGACCATGCGGACGCAGGAGCGGCTGCGAGCCATCCGCGCCGCGGGCGCGGACGTGGCGGCGATGCTCAAGCCGCCGCTGTATCGATCCGTCGACGAGCAGGGGACGGTAACGCTCTACACCGCCCACTACCGGCCCGCCGAGGGCCTTGTGACGTACTACTGGCCCGGTGAGTCCTGGCAACAGTCCTTCGGCGACTTCACCCCCGGAACCCGCACCGTGACCTTGGGCCGGGCCAGCTGAAAAGCGTTCCGGACTCCTGCTCACCCCTGCACGAAGATCTTGCGAGAACATGATTTCACCCAGCGCAGACCAGCCCTCCCTCGGCTGGCCCTGCCACGTGGCACTCCCCTGAACGGTCAGCGCCCGGGCTGCCTACGCGGGAAGCGATCATCCTCTTCTCGGGAAGCGATCTTCTCACCCCCTCTTGCGCCCCAGGCCAGCCCTGTTCGTGAACACCCCGGACGGCAGATGCCGGCCGCTGCCACTGGTCCTGACCTGTCTGTAGCAACGCCACACCTCGCATCCAGAGTTGGCCGCGCCCGCCGTACACCCGCTCGGCTTCCTCCGGGCTGGCAAACCACAGGGACTTGGGGCAGGGCCGCTCCTTGGCGAGGGCCATCGTGCACTCGGTGCGGGGCCCAGAGCACGTTCGCCGTGTTCGGGCCGACGGGGTTCGGCCTGCGCTGCCACTCCGGCAAGGACGCCTCGTAGGCGGTGTTCTCCTCTTCGATGATCATGGTCGTCCTTTCTTCAAGTACCGGACGCGCTGCCAGAGGGTGGCGGGCCGCCACGTCACGCCGATCGCGTGGTTGCCCTCGTCGACGGGCCCCACCGGCCCAGTCGCACGCGTTGCAGGCATCGCTGATCCGCCACAGCGCGCCGCAGGGGCCCCGCCACAGGTCGCCGAGGCGGCCGTCGGGCGGGCCGCGAGTGGACCACCGAGGAACTTCGCGACGACTACCGCGAGCCTGCCGGTCGCGCACCCTGGCCGGCTGGCCGGCCGGCGCCGCGTGCGTACTCATGGACGGCAGCCGGTAGACGACCTCGCGCATCGGCGGCTCGCAGGTGTGCGGGGCTGATGTCGCCCGCCGTACCCAGGTCACGTCCGCTCCTGGGCGAGCAACTTCTGCGCGTCAGCGTGTGGGCAGCCATCCCAGGTGGATGTCGGCCCGTGCTCCTGGCAGCCGCCGTCGTGATCGAACCGGCATGGGCTGCTGTCGGAGAGCTCGCGGATCAGGTCACGCAGTTCGTCGCGCTGCCGGACAGCCTCGGCGAGCGTCGAGCTGGTCCCGTTCGGCCTCGGCACGCTGCCGGGCCTCGTGTGGGGTGAGTCGGCCGACACGCTGCACGATGAGCGCGTAGCGGTCGTACGTCCCGGCCGGGCTGATTTCCATCGACACCTTCGGCATCTCGACCGGCGTCTCGGAGTAGTTCGGGCATCGCCGAGCATGCCGATGGCGCAATGCACCCAGACAGCGGCGATCTCGCGGGGCGGGATCAGGTCGAGGTTGATGCTGCCGCCCTCGACAGTGAGGCTGCGCAGCAGGGTCTGGTCGGCGAGGGCCTCCGCGCCCGCGGTGATGCGGCGCTCCAGCTCGGCGCGAAGTTCGGCGCGAAGTTCGGCGACCTCTGCGTGGGCCTGCTCGGCTGAGCTTGGGCCAACCGGGCGAAGCACAACGGCAGGGAAGCCGAGCGCTGGAGCTTCGAGCGCGAGACCGAACACGCAGCCGAGCTCTCACCCAACTTCTCCTGGCTCAGGTGATGCTCGCACAAGACCATGTCGACGAAGCGTGTGCACGGGCAAAGGAGGCGGTGGAGGACACTCGGTCATTGAGCTCGTTCGTCATCGCTCAGCAACTGGCCGATCTGCGCGGGGAGTTGCAAGTCCATAAGAAGCACGCCTCAGTGCCGGACACACTCCGAATCCTCGATGGCGCCCTTCGCGAGCGTTACTGGTTGTATCAGTGAGGCTTTTCCAACCTGATCGGGCTGATCAGCAGGAGAGAACCGGGACGGGTTGGCACGAGAAGAGGCTCTTGGCAGCTCGTACGCCCGGGTCCGACCCCATGAAGACCAATAGGCTCCTGGTTGCCAGATGTGCCGGTTGAGCGGTCTTCTGACGGCTCGGATCATGTGTGGAGGGATCTCGGTGATGATGATCAGCCAGCTCTTGATCGCCGGACTGTTGTTACCGAACCTGTCCGTACAGGCACAGCCACCTCTCCTCCACGTGATGACGTGGAACGTCTGTGCGGGCACCAACGCCGGGTGCGCGCTCTTCCGCCGCTCGAACGCCGAGCTGGCCTGGCACGTGGCAGCGCTGGCGACCGAGGCGGACGTGGTCTTCCTTCAGGAGTTCTGCACGGGCGCCGACGCCGACCTGGAACACGAGCTCGAACGCCGTACCGGCCGGAATTGGAGCGTCCGGTCGGCGGGGCTGATGTATTCGGACGGTTCCCCGTACCAGTGCCTGCCCGACAGAAACGGCAGGCCACGCGGGGTGCTGAGCGTCACCCTGGCCGTGGCCGGAACGGACACCGGCCTCGTCGTGCACGCGCTGACCTCGCCGCCGTGGGGAGCCCGCAGGTACGCCGTCTGCACGGCCGCCCGGACGTTCTGCACCGCGCACTTCTCGTCGGGATCGAGCTACGACGACAGGCAGAAGGGCAGGCCCTACCGGCACATCCAGTTGCGCGAGCTGTTCAAGCTCGGCCGAGGTGTGATCGGCGGCGACCTCAACCTGGTGCCGCGCGACGCCGCCGCGGCCTACAAGGGCCGCGACGAATGCGACCCGCGCCGGCGCTGGACCTACGTGACCCGCAAGCGGAAGATTGATTACGTGTTCGCCGGCGAGGGCCGCGTACGGAGATGCTTCGTCGATTACGCCCGGAGCACGTGGTCTGATCACGTCCCGCTGCACGCCTGGGTGAGAGCAGGCTCAACGCCGCCTGCACCACGTTGAGCCGGCCCAGCACCGGGTTGTTCGTCCTGCCCTACCAGCGAAACGCGGATTTTGCGCATCCGTCTTACCGGCCAGGGACGAATTGGGATGCGCCCTCACTGAGGCCTTTCATCCGTGGGTGAGCTCGTAGTTTTGCAGGACGGCGAGGTCGCGTCCATGGATGTGGTGTATGAGTCGATCTTCGCGTGATCCTGTATCTGCAGGTTAAGGTCAGTGTCTGCGGGATCGGGGCCGGGGTGGATGTGTCGCCGGGGACGCATCGCAGGAGGGCTTTGGCCAGCACGTCCAATCCCGTGTAGCGGCGAGCTTCGACCCACTCGTCGCTCTGCTCGGCCAGGACGGCGCCGACCAGCCGGATGATCGCGGCCCGGTCGGGGAAGATGCCGACCACGTCGGTGCGGCGGCGGATCTCCTTGTTCAGCCGTTCTTGCGGGTTGTTCGACCAGATTTGGGTCCAGATCTCGCGTGGGAAGGCGGCGAAGGCCAGGAGATCCTCCCGGGCGGCGTCCAGGTGCTCGGCGGCGGCCGGATGCTTGCCCTTCAGCGCGTCCAGCACCCAGGCGTGCTGGGCCCGCACCGAGGCGGCGTCGGGCTGGTCGAAGATGGTCCGCACCAGCGTGGCCACGAACGGCTGCGCGCTCTTGGCCGCGCAGGAACGACAGCCAGGCCGCGCCGTCCTCGCCGGTGGTGACCTCCAGCCCGAGGATCTCCCGCCGTCCGTCGGCGTTGACGCCGGTGGCCACCAGGCAGTGCACGTTGATGATGCGGCCGCCTTCACGCACCTTCTGCGTCAGCGCGTCCAGCCAGAGGACGGTGTAGGGGCCGGCGTCCAAGGCCCGGGTGCGGAAGGCTTCGACCTGCTCGTCCAGGATCTTGGCCATCTGGCTGACCTGGCTTTTGGAGACGTGCTTGATGCCGAGTTGCTCGACCAGCTTGTCCACCCGCCGGGTCGAGACCCCGAGCAGGTAGCCGGTGGCCACCACGCTGATCAGCGCCTGCTCGGCGCGGCGGCGGCGCTCCAGCAGCCAGTCGGGGAAGTAGGAGCCCGAGCGCAGCTGGGGGATGGCCAGTTCCACGGTGCCGGCGCGGGTGTTCTGACCCGGTTCATCAGCCGTGCCGCCACCGAAGGGGGACAGCGCGCTCTCCCCCTTGGCGGCGGCCCGAGCACTTCGCAGCAGGTCCTCCCGGGGAGAGTCCTTGAGAGCATGTCTTCATGCTTTTTGTGTGATCTTCAGAGGCTCCCTTCTTCGGCGACGCAGATGCCGGCGGCCAGGGCGCGAGTCTCGGAGACCTGTGCGGAGGTCTCGCTCGGTGCCCCGGTGAGCGGTGGGGCACGGTGTGTAGCGCGGCCATGGGAGAATTGCCCCATGGTGTCGGTTAAGAAGGTTCAAGTCGCTTTTGATTGTGCGGAACCTGAGCGCGTCGCGCGGTTCTGGTGCGAGGTGCTGGGATATGTCGCACCGCCCCCACCGGAGGGGTTCGCCAGTTGGGGCGACTACAACCGCTCGTTGCCGCCTGAGCAGCGCGATTCATGGTTCGCCTGCAGCGATCCCTCAGGTGTGGGTCCCCGGCTCTACTTCCAGCGAGTTCCCGAAGGCAAGGTCGTCAAGAATCGAGTGCACCTTGACGTGCGGGTCGGCACCGGGCTCGTGGGCGCCGAGCGCCTGGCCACACTCGAGGCCGAATGCGCCCGGCTGATCGCGCTCGGCGCGCAACGCGAGCGGCTACTACCTGCCGATGAGGAAAACGAGTCGGTCATCGTGATGCAGGACATCGAGGGCAACGAATTCTGCCTCAGTTGAAATCCTTTCTCCGGTCAGGCCCATTTGCGACCGCGTGATCACGGGTCGTTCCCCTTCGCGGCGACAGGGCGTGAGCAGACCGGGATCATCGAGGGTGTGAGTTCGCGGGGCACGCGGCGTTGCGAGGGCTGCGGCGGTCTATTGCCGGAAGCTGCTCGCGTCTCGAGAAGGTTCTGCTCCAACGCCTGCCGGTCGCACGCCTGGCGAGATCGGGAACGACAGCGTGCCGAATACGACGCTGCTGCGGCGGAGCTGGCAGGTCGGGGTCTGACCAGAGGGCCCACCGGCGCGGAGGTGCGGTCGGCGCGGACCTCGGTCGCCTGCCCGGTGTGCGGCAAGTCATGGTGGCGGGGTCTGCGTCCGCCGTTCGGATGCCCAGTACTGTTCGGATCGTTACCGGGCGGGCGCGTGGCGAGAACGACACGGAGTGGTGCCCGGCTGGTTGGCCGCGCTCCGCTCCAAGGGGATGGGTTCGCGTTCGGAGTAGCCGTTCGCGTTCTGAAGCCGTTACTAGGTAACGGCTGGACGTGACGGTAACTGCGTTCGGGGCGGCCAGGTCTTTGAAGTGCAAGAGAAAGGGCTTCCTGCTCCTCCAAAGTGCGCCGGCAGAAGTCGCCGTAGTCGTCGTAGCCGAACGTGGCGGCCGGCGACGTGCGCAGGCCCGGCCGACTCGTCGCGGTGGTCGCCCGTCTGCGTAGCCGCCAGTGTTCGGGCACCTATCCTTGCTTGCATGGGTGACGTACTGAAGGGGCGAGGTTGCGCGTGGGAGTTCGAGGACGGTGGGCTGCGCATTACGCCTGAACCGGGCAAGGCGTCGAAACTGAGCATGGAGCTCGGAGAGCGGTTCGTGCCGTACGACGCGCTGGCCGATGTCATGCTGGAGCCTGGCGCACGCGGCAGGGTGGCGTTGCGGGTGGTTCCCCGAGAGGGAGCCGATCCGGTCATGTCCGCGGCAACGGGGCAACTCCAGGAGTCGCTCGATCCGTACCGGCTGGTGCTGCCCGCCGCCACGAAGACGCTGGCCGACCAGTATGCCAACGAGGTGCGCGCGGCCCTGTCCCAGCGCGGTCCGGCTGAGCGGTTCCTGATCGCCGGTCCTTCGGTGCCGCGTAGTTTCAAGGCATGGGACGGTGAGGCCGCCTTCGACGGGCAGGCTGTCACCTTCACCTGGTTCGCGTCCGGAGCTTCCCCGGCCAAGTACACGGCAGGTGACCGGCGTTACCCGATCACTGAGATCGAGGGCGTCGAGTGGCATGCACTGGAGGACGCTCGTGGGTCATTGCGGCTGCGCATCCGTGGGCACCAGGCCCTCTCCAACCCCAACAACGATCCCGCCTCCGTGGTGTTCGGCATCGGCTGGGGAGCCACGCATCACTCCCTGCCCTTCGCCGCCGCCGTGCTGGCCGCCGTACAAGCTCCCATGATCGAACAGGTCACGGCGGAAGGCTGAGCTGCTGTCCCGTATGTGATTTTTGTGCGCGTTGGCGCCTTGGAACTCAAGGCACCCGACGGCACGCTTTCGTCCGGGAAGAACCGCACCATCAGCACGGTATCCGCTCAGAAATACGGTTTCGTACCATGAGCTGGAGTTTTGCTGCATGATCAGGGCAGCGAGTGCGACCATCGCGAGGTGTGCCGCCCGAATATTAAGTTTCGTGGGCTGAGCTGCGATCAAGCGGCGTGGTGGTATTCGCTCATCACGCCTGCGACGACGAGCCTTCGGCGGATGGATCGCAGGCCATTGAGTTCGGTCATGTCGCGGGCGGACCGCGTTGCGGTGTCTGGCGGCCGTTGGCGCCGGGACTGGTGCGGCCGGTGCCCGTTGTAGGGGTTCAGGTACTCGCGGAGCACGAGGGCCAGATGGCGTTCGCTGAGGATCAGCATCCGGTCCGGGAGTTCGCGGCGCAGGGTGCCGATGGCCCGGTCGCAAATGGCGTTGATCCTCGGCGTCTACGGCAGTGTGGTGATGGTCCGCAGCCCATTGGCTGTGAAACCTCCCGAAGGGCGACGGCGAAGAGCGGGGCCCGATGGCGCTCCGTCTCTTCTAGCTGATCTTCTGCCGCGTCGTGGGCCGGCTAACGCTGCTGACTCGTAGCGACGCGACCAAGAACATGGAGATCCTCGTGCTGCGGCACGAGGTCGCCGTGTTGCGCCGTCAACTTGGCCGTCCGAGGCTGTTGTGGGCAGATCGAGCGGTGCTGTCCGCGCTGGCCCGCAGACTGCCGGAGATGATGCGGGCACAGCGGATCTCCTCATCGGTGAACACACGGGTTGCCAACGCGCCTCACCCGCCCAGGTCAGCCCCCGAAGCAACGCAGCCCGGGCTTACGCCGGGGATCTCGCCTCCTCCTCCCGTGGTCGACCAGTAGTGGGGCTGCAGACGGGCCGCCGATACGCAGGACCTTCCTCGCCTAAGCGAACCGTCCCCAGGTCGTGACGAGCGGACGGTAGCCCCGGCGGGACCAGAAGGGGACGGACAGCGGATTCGGGGCCGCGTAGTGCACCAGTATGGTCTCGACGCCTGCCGCTGCGGCCTCGGCATGGGCGTGGGCGGTCAGCGCGGTGCCGATGCCGCGGCCCCTGCTGACCGGCCGCGCGTACAAGGAGCCCACGTACGCCACGGGCGGAGGCTTCTGCACGGCGGGCGCGATCCAGCCCGAATGGTCGGGGTGATGGACTGCGAGCATGCCGGCGACTTCACCGTCCGATTCGGCCAGCCAGCACCAGCCGTCGTCACGGGCGAGCTTCTCCTCGAGCTCGGCCCGAGCGGCGGAGGGCGTCGAGGGCAGCACCGAGAACCAGCCGAACTGGGCCTCGTAGTCGACCAGCTCCACGTACAGCCGGCACATGGCATCCAGATCGTCCGCCGTGGCCCGCCGTATACCTGGAGACGAGTGCCCGCCCGCTGAAGCGGGGCCGACGCGGACGCCGAGCACAGAGCGTGGCGCGAACCCCCGCCTGACCAGTGCCGCCACGGGCGCGGCATCCCGGCTCGGCCAGTTCACCACGAGCCCGGAACCCGGCTCGGCGTCGAGGGTCGAGATCCACCGGTCGAGGAGGCCGCCGAGGGCGTCCGCGGGGTTGTCGTCGGCGACTCTGGCGTGGAGGGAGTAGGTGGTCAGCGGGCCCCAGCGCACTGACGGGGCGCCGGGGTCGGCTCTGGTCACCGAGGGGGCGCCGACAGCGTTCACGGTCTCGATCAGGTCTTCGCCGAGATCCGCGACGGCGACGAGAGGGTCGGCGGCGCGCACACGCTCACGGTGACAATCGATCACATAACTCACGGTTTGCACACTAATCCGCCGTGGCGACATTTCAGCTTCCGCAACGGCTGCGTGCTCGTTTCCGCCCCCACATGGCCATCGAGGCCCGAAGATCGTTGGGGGTCCGAGACGCCCCTCCTGGGATCATGGTGGCGTTGAGGCGTGAGCAGGCATCCGATCGGCCAGTGGCGTCAGCGATCCAGGGCGGGCCGGGGGTTACCGCCATCCAGGGGCAGACCACGTACGAAAGAAAGGGATAGTCGCGTCGCTGACCAGGGCGATCACACGGCCCCGCCTAGCGTGCCGCATGGCCGCGATGGGTGTGCTCTGGAGCTGACGATGTTCACGCAGGTGCGGCGGAGGCGGCGGTTGTGGTGGCCCACCGCTGGCGCAAGGGGGCGGCGCCGGCCGAGGCCGCCCTGGAGGGGATGTACACGCTGCGCTCGCGTGATGACGCCGCGCGGCTGCAACAGGCGCCGGCCGCGCGGCCGTCGCGGGTTCTCGTCATCGGCGCCTGGTTCATCGGCTCGGGAGGCGGCCTCCATCTGCCGGGAACTCGCTATCCCGGTGACAGTCGCCGAGCGGGGCTCGGCGCCGCTGGTCGGCGCGCTCGGCGGAGTGATCGGCCAGATCGCCGCGCAGATGCGGCGCGACCATGGCGTGGACCTGCGCTGCGGGGTGGGCATGTCGTCGCTGGAGGGCGACGCGGGCGGACACGTGCGGCCTGCTCGGCTCTCGGACGGGACCGCCATCGAGGCCGACCTGGTGCTGGCCTCGCTGGGGTCGATCCGTGACGTGGAATGGCTGGAGGGCTCCGGACTGGCGGCCGGCTTCTGGGGTGTCGGCTGCGACGCCGGCGGGCGCGCCTTCGACATCAACGGCGTGGCGACCGACAGGGTCTACGTGGCGGGAGATGTCGCGCGGTCGATCGGTCCCTCATCATGCTCGAACGCGACCTGCGTGAGGTCCTTGCCGAATACAAGGCCTACTCGATGGGCATCGACCACATCGGACCCCGCAGCAGGCCGGCCCTCCGCGGGCGCTGCTCGATCTCGTCGACGCCGACATCGAGCCGACATCGAGGTGCCCCGACGCGACCGCCTCACCCGGGCATTCACGCAACCGACCTGCAATCGAACGACGAGCGGGGCGGTAGTCAAGGACCACGAATCCAGCCCGGTCCACCGTGAACGGCGACAACTACGTATGCCACATCGTCAGGGCACTTCCACGGGCCGTAAATCGTGATCGAGTACGGGTACGTGGGCGCGTCGCATTTCGCTGGTCGCTGCGCCAAGTTGTCGCCGAATACCCAACCGTGGCATCGCTCCGGTACGACATCCCCTGCCCCACAACGACCGACTACTCCATCTCGCGGATGACAACGTAGGGTGTCGGAACTTCGGCCCGCCCCCTCCTGGAGTCGGCGGGTCAGTACCGGCTGCCGGCCGGTGCGGGCAACGCGTCCAGATCCGCGAGGTCTTCCGGGGTGAGCCTGAGGCGTGCCGCGGCGGCGTTCTCCTCCACCCGTGAGCGACGCCGGCTCCCCGGAATCGGGACGACGTGCTCTCCCTGGGCGAGCGTCCAGGCGAGGGCGACCTGGGCCGCGGTCGCCTGGTGCCGGGCGGCGATCCGCTCCACCGCGTTCACGATGACCAGGTTGGCCTTCAGGTTCTCCTCCTGGAAGCGGGGGTTGCGGGAGCGGTAGTCGTCCGGGGAGAAGCCGGCCTCACGGAAGCGGCCGGTCAGGAAACCGCGGCCGAGCGGTGAGTAGGCGACGAAGGCGGCGTCGTGGCGGGCGCACCACTCCAGCGACGTGGACAGGTGGTCTCTCGTCCACAGGGACAGCTCCGACTGCACGGCCTTGATCGGGTGGACGGCCTGCGCCCGGTCGAGCTGTTCCAGGCTGAACTCCGAGACCCCCACGGCCAGCGCCTTGCCCGCCGCCACCATCTCGGCCAGGGCGCCGACACTCTCCTCGACCGGCACCTCGGGGTCCGGGCGGTGCAGGTAGTACAGGTCGACATGGTCCACGCCCAGCCGCCGGAGCGAGGCGTCGACGGCCGCGCGCAGATGCTCGGGCCTTCCGTCCGGCACAGGCAGGGCGGGGGCGCCGTTCTCGGTGGTCCGCGCGACGTTGCCGCCCTTGGTGGCGAGCACGACCTCCTCCCGCCGTCCGGCGATGGCCCTGCCGACGGTCTCCTCGTTGGTGAAGGGTCCGTACACGTCGGCGGTGTCGAGGAAGTTCACGCCCAGGTCCAACGCCCGCCCGATGACGGTGCGGGGGTCCTCGGCGTCCGGGGAGTCGCCGTACGCCCACGTCATCCCCATGCAGCCGAGCCCGACCGCGCCCATCTCCGCTCCGCCGGGCCACAACCGCCGGATCATCCGATCCTGATGCATCTCGCCGTTCACGACGTTTCTCCTCTTCATCCGATCAGACCATGCGGTCTGCCCAGGAGCGGAGTGATGAATCGCCGGTCAGCGGAGGCGTCGGAGAGGGATTCGGCGCCGTCGTGGGCGGTGTGCCCGCCGTCCATGGAGATCTCCGCGCCGCTGATGCAGGACGACTCGTCGGAGATCAGGAAGGCCGGTGAAGCGGCTCAGGCGCCGTCGCCCGGGTTCGCCGGGCCGTCGCGGAGTACGCCGCGTACCGTGTCGAGCCGTACACCCGGGTCGAACTCCGTCAGCCACCAGGTCGCGCCGGCGGCGGCGTACGGCAGCGGGTCGACGCCGGCGGGCAGGCTGACGGCGATGTCGTACGAGGCCATGTCGCCGTTTCGCAGCTCGGTGAGGGTGCCGGCGCCCTCGGCGAGCTGGTCCGGGTGTTCCAGGTTGATCGGAAAGAAGCCGTCGAGCCGGGCGGCGCGGCGGATCGGCTTGACGTTGCCGGGGAATCCGGCGGCCCATACCGGCACGCCTGGCCGCTGAACCGGCTGCGGCAGGAACGTGATGTCGTCGACGGTGTAATGCTCGCCGCGGTGGCGCACCGGCTCTCCGGACCACGCGGCGGCCAGGATGGCCAAGGACTCATCGAGCATCCGCCCCCGCTGCCGGTCGTCGAGCTGCTCGCCGGTCCTGGACAGCTCGCCGCCGAACCGATCGCTGCCGAGTCCGACGCCTAGGGTGAGGCGGCCGTCGCTCAGCTGGTCCAGTGTCGCGGTTTCCCGCGCCACCTTGGCCGGACGCCGGCGGGCGAGCGTCGCCACCATCGGACCAAGCCGCAGCCGCTCGGTGGCGGTCGCGACCGCCGCGAGCGTGATCCACGAGTCGGCGACCTGCTGGACCGGCGCCCGCCAGGACAGGTGATCCCATACGAAGCAGCCGTCCCACCCGGCCTCCTCCGCGTCGGCGGCCAGGTTCGCCACCGCCCGCGGGTCGGCGAGCTCGTCGAAGAGCGGCAGCCATAGTGCCGATCGCAGCCGGCTCACGGGCGCTCTCCGCTGGAGACCGAAAGGATCTCTGCGATCGCGATGTCCCAGAGCTCCGGTGGCGGCATCTGGTGCCCCATGCCCTCGAGCGGGACCAGCCGGGCTCCCGGGATCTCCCGTGCCAGCGCCTCGCCGTGCCCGTACGGGAGCAGCGGGTCCGCGGTGCCGTGCAACACCAGCGTGGGCGTCGCGATCGCACCGAGACGGGCGCGGACGGGCTCGCCGCCGTCGAGCTGCCAGTGGTTCTGCGCCGACGCAGGGGACGGGCTGCGGTCCCAGACGCGGCCGGCGATGCGGCGCATCCGCTCCTCGTCGACGGGAATGGTGCCCGCGAAGGTGCGCTCGCCGTCGGTGTAGTACGCGATGACGGCCTCGCGGTCGGACCAGTCGGGCGTCTGGTCGCCGTCCTCGGCGAACCGCTTCGCCAGTTCGGCGCTCATCGGCGGCAGGTCGTGGCGGTCGGGGCCGCCGGGTCCGCCCGGGCTGGTGGCGATGAGCGTCAGGGAGGCGACCCGGCCGGGGTGGCGCACGGCCAGGCGCTGGGCGATTCCGCCGCCCATGGAGACGCCGACGATGTGGGCGGCCGCGATGCCGAGTTCGTCGAGCAGGCCGACGGCGTCGTCGAACAGGGCGTCGTTTCCGTACGGCGGCGCGCCGGGCGGGAAGGTCGTGGAGCGGCCGGTGTCCCGGGTGTCGTACCGGATGACGTGCCGGCCGCCGGCGGCGAGGCGCTCGCAGAAGTCGTCGTCCCACCAGTCCATCGACGCCTCGGCGCCGCCGATGAGCAGCAGGGCGGGCGCAGCCGGGTCGCCGAACGTCTGGACGCAGAGCTTTATGCCGTTGATGTCGAGGAGCCGCTCGGGGTGATCTTGGTTGGCGTTCATGTCCGGCACGCTAAGCCTGGCCGCCCCATCGCGAAAAGCTATGATTTTCGATCGAGTCGATCGCCTACAGCGATATACCGTGTTCCATCTGGCCGGCCAGCTCAGCGGCGGCTGCGACGGCGAGGTCGATGGCCCGGGCCGCCAGCGGCGACCGGATGCGCCCGGCCGGCCGACACAGGTACCACGTGCAGGTAGGCGGCGGCTCCAGCCGATGGATACGGAGCCGGTCGTCGGACCAGACGTCCGACCCCAGGAGGGCGAGCCAGGGCAACACCGCCGAGCCCAGGCCCACCCGCACCATCGAGACGACGGTTTCGTGGCCGGCCGTGCGGAACACGATCCGCGGCCGGGCGCCCGCGCCGGCGAGCTCCCGTTCCAGCCATCTTTGGTGGACGGTGGGCGGCCAGGCGACCATGGGAGTGTCGTCGAGCAGCTCGACCGGTACCGGACCGTCGGGGAACGCGCCCGCGGCGGCCACCAGGAGGTGAGGCTCGTCCAGCAGCTCGACGTGTTCGACGTCGCCGTCGATGCGGTCGTAGTGGAACAACAGGTCGAGATCTCCGATGTTCGGGTTCTCCGGTATCACCTCCGACAGCCTGACGTCGCAGCCGGGGTGCTCGCCCAGCAACCCGCGCACCACTGCGGGCAGGATCAACCGGGTCGCGCCCTGGAAGGTGCCGACGTCGATCCGGCCGTGACCCGCCTTGAACCGATCGACGGCGTCGGTCAGCGCCTCCGACCTCGCGAGCAGATCACGCCCGTGGGCCAGGACCAGCTCGCCGAGAGGAGTGGCGCGTACCGGCCTTGGACCTCCTGGCCGGTCGAAGACGGCCCCGCCGACGGCCTTCTCCAGCGCGGCGATCTGCTGGCTCACCGACGACTGGGTGTAGCCGAGGCGAACCGCCGCCCGGCCGAACGTCCCCTCCTCGGCGATGGCGGCCATCGTCCTCAGGTGGCGCAGTTCCACGTCAGCCATGACAGCCAGACTATCGTCAAGAGCGATTGATTCGAGCGAAATAATCACATTCATTGATGACTGCGCGCTACTCCCGGTGCTCCTGTGCGACCGGCTGCGCCGCAGCCCTCACGACCCCGCCGTCGGCTGCCTGCGCACCACCCGGCCCCCGGCGCGCTCAACCCTCTGAGAAGAGGGTGACCAGTTCCTTCCTGCTGGCGTCGTCCAGGGTGTGGCCGAAGGCCCGGGACAGTTTGTCGACGAGGTTGCGGGCACGCGTCTCGCGTTGCCGGAGCACGGCGCCGACGTCTGCGAGAGGCGGCCCTGGGACCTCCGTCGTCTCGTCCGCCGGGACGATCTCGTAGGAGTTGGCGATCGAGCCGTTTCCGAGGGGGAACCAGAACAGCTGGATGATCGAGCTGTCGCCGGCCGGTTCCCCGCCCTCGGAGCTGCCGAATGTGACGGCGGCGCCGTCGTACCACCAGTCGGTGTTGGCGTGAATGGGCACGGTCATCACGTTCGGGGTGGTGAGGGTGTTCCCGCCTCCCGGAGGGACGACGATGCCGAGCATGGTGACCTGCCCGCCCACCACGTCGAGACCGCCGGTCAGTGTGGCCACGCCGCTGACGGTGAGCGGCCCGCTGACGTTCGCCGCGCTCGTGCCCGCCCCGGCCAGCACCGTCTGCCCGCTGACGTCGAGCGCGCCGGCGGAGGTGAGGCTGCTCGCCGTGACGTCGCCGGCGAGGAGCGTGCCGGTGGTCGTCGTACCGGCGAGGGTGGCCGCACCGGTGATCGTCGCGCTCCCTGCCATGAGGGACGTGGCGACGAGATCGGGATCCTGTACGGCGACCGTCGTCGACATCGACGCCGTCAGGGGCGCCCCGGTCAGCCCGACCACGTCGACGACGACCGTGAAGACCGTGTCGCAGAACAGCCGGCGCGAGGTCCAACCGCTGTTCCGCTGATGCGGGCTGCCGGGCGCGCTCTCTGCTTCGAGACCAGGATGGGAAGTTCCCGGCCATCATGGACGAGGTACTCACCGAGGCCGGCATCAAGACCGTGCTCACCGGCATCCGGATGCCGCAGATGAACTCCATCTTGGAACGGTGGGTGCAGTCCTGCCGCCACGAGCTTCTCGACCGCCGCCTCATCTGGAACGAACGCCACCTTCGGCACGCCCTGCGCGAATACGAATGCTTCTACAACCGGCACCTAGCACATCAAGCCCTGAGCCAAGCGGCTCCACTGCGTCCCGCCCTGGACCCGATCACCGGACCCGGACGAATCATCGATCTGAACATACGCCGACGAGACAGGCTCGCCGGCGTCCTCCACGAGACCTCACACGCCGCTTGACCAGCACGGACGGGATTATCGGCAGGCGCAGGGGGGCGAGGGCCCGCGTGCGTCATGCCCGGAATGATCAAGGCGCTGTCGAGGAGGAGGCGGCTTAGCCACAGGGCAGAGGCTAAGGCTCGCGCGGTAACGGTCATGCCCTGTGAAGCCATCGGCTCAACCTGTACGAGTTCGAAGCGTCTGTCACGTCAGAGGGAAGAGGGCCGTTACCAGGGGGATGCGGTGGCGGCCGATCGTGTTGTCCGGGCGGCTGTGGGTGGCACCGGCCGAGTACGGGTGATCGGTCCCGATATGCCCTCCTGCTGTTGGTGTTGGTCATTGCGGCCTCGAAGTTGTCAGGTGGGGAAGATGCGGACATCGCATATGTACGCGACGTAGGCCTGTGAAGCGGAATGTCTGGAAGCGGGCAGGCGGCGGGTTTGCGGCTAGGGTGCGGAACGTGCGGATGGGCCTCGGTCAGTCGAGCAGGGCCGGTGTACCAGGGGGAATGCGGCGGGGTAGCCGTTCTTCGCCCCGGTCAGGTAGCCGGTCCGTGGGTGGTAGTTCGCGCGAGGGGATGTGAGTGGCGACGATCGTGACGGGGGCCGCCGGCTTCCTCGGGAAGGCGCTGACCGATCTGCTGCTCGCGCGTGGCGACCACGTCGTCGCGATCGACCGCCGCCCCGTGTCATCGGAACGGGCCGATGGCGCGCTTACCGTGCTGGTCGCCGACCTGCTCGGCGACGATGAACGGGTGCGCGAGGCTTTCAAGGCGGCCACCTCCGTCTTCCACCTGGCCGGCCGGCCCGGGGTACGGGATGTCATCGAAGCCGGCGGCCGGTGGCGCGACAATGTGCTCGCAGGCTCACGCGTTCTGGCCCTCACCTCGCCGGGCACCCCGATGCTGATCGCGTCCTCCAGCAGCGTCTACGGCGGCGCCAGGCGCGGGCGGCCCAGTCACGAGGACGACCGTCTGAGGCCGCGCGGCGAGTACGCCCTCAGCAAGGCGGCCCTGGAACGACTGTGCGCGGGGAGGCAGGTGACCGTGGTGCGGCCCTTCACCGTGGCGGGCGAAGGGCAGCGCCCCGACATGGCTCTGCACCTCTGGCTCGCCGCGGCCCGCGCCCACCGGCCGTTGCGGGTGTACGGCTCGCTCGATCGCACCCGGGACATCACCGACGTACGGCAGGTCGTCGCGGTCATGGCCGACCTGATCGGCCATCCTGGAGTCGTCAACATCGGTACAGGGCAGGGGCACAGCCTGCGCGAGATGATCGCGGCCGTGGCGGAGGCTACCGGCACCCGTCCTGTGGTCGACGTCGTACCCGCCTCCGTCCACGAGCCTGCCGACTCCCTCGCCGACACCCGCAGGCTCGCCGATCTGCTCGGCTGGGTGCCTCGTACGAACCTGCTCGATCTGGTGCGCCGCCAGGCGGACGCCGGGCCCTGAGCCGTCCCTGGACAGACGGCCGACCACCACGGACAATCGCGCTTGATGCGACTCCTGGTGTTCTTCCCCGGTGTGATCCGCGGTGGCTGCGAAGAGCACGCCTTCGTCATCATCCGCGCGGCCGTCCGTGGCGGCGACGAGGTCGTGGCCTGTTTCCCTCAGACCCCTGGCACTCGTTCACTCACCGACGACATCCGTGAGGCGGGCGCGAGCGTGCTGCCGTGGCCACTGGGCGCGATCGTTGACGGGCGCATGAATCTCGGCAGCGCGCAGCGACAGGAGGGCCTGGCCGGACCCGTACTCGACACGGTGAACCCCGACGCGATCCTGCTCTTCCTGCCTGAGCCTGATTCAAGCATGGGATTCCTCACTGCCTGCGCCGACCGTGGCCTGCCGACCGTACCGGTGTTCTGCCTGGTGCCGCCTGAATGGCCGGTTTCGGAGGAGGATCGGCGGCGCGGAGCGCGGGCCAGGAGAGCCAGGCAGCGGTGGGTGGCGATATCGCAGGACAACCGCCGCCACCTCGCCACCGCGTTCCGCATCGGAGCGGCTGACGAGGTGGACTGTGTACTGAACGGCGTCGATCTGCCGCGCGACTGGCAGGAACCGGACTCCGGTACGGTCGCAGCGGTAAGGCGGGCTGTACGCGAGGAACTCGTCATGCCCCCGACGGCGAGGATCGCCCTCACCGTGGCCCGGCTGGCCGCGCCCAAGGGCCACGCCGACCTGCTCGCGGCGATTTCCGAGCTGCCGGCCGCCGCCGACGACGTACGTTTCGTATGGGCGGGAGAGGGAGGCGAGGACGAACGTCTGCTGTCCCTGATCGAGCGGGCCGGACTCGACGGGCGCGTCCACCTCCTCGGGCACCGCCAGGATGTGGCGCGGCTGTTGCACGCGGCTGACCTCTTCGTCTTCCCCACACACTGGGAGGGATGCTCACGAGCGCTGATCGAGGCGATGAGCGCTGGGCTGCCGATCGTCGCCTCCGACGCCAGCAGCAACCCCGAACTGCTCGATGGCGGGCGGCTCGGCCTGCTGTTCCCCGCCCGCGACCGGACCGCACTGGCCGAGCGGATGAGTCAGGCATTGTCCGAGCCGGACGAGATGGCCGCGATGGCGGCCAAGGCCCGTTCCAAGGCACGCCGCGAGCTGACGGAGGCCGCGATGTGCGAGGGCACCCTGGCGGTCGTGGACAAGATAGTCCGGAGGTGACAGGGTGTGCGGCATGGCTGGAGCGCTCGTACCGGCCGGTGAACTCGACGTCGCGGAGTTGAGCGCCCTGACAGGCCGGATGAGCGACACTCTCGGTCATCGCGGCCCTGACGGGCGCGGCGCCTGGGTGGACGCGCGGGCCGGGATCGGGCTCGCGCACACCAGGCTCGCCGTCGTCGATCTCACCTCCTCGGGTCGCCAGCCGATGAGGATCAGGGCGGACGCCCCCGTCCTCGTGTGCAACGGCGAGATCTACAACCACCTCGAACTGCGTCGTGAGCTCGAGTCCGCCGGCCATCGCTTCCGGGGACGTTCCGACAGCGAGGTGCTCGCCGCGCTGATCGACAGACATGGCCTGCCGGCCGCGCTCGAGCGGGTCAACGGCGCCTTCGCACTGGCTCTCTGGGATCCCGCCACGGCCACCCTCCAGCTCGCCAGGGATCGGATCGGTGAGAAGCCCCTGTACTACGGGTGGTGCGGCGAACAGTTCGTCTTCGCCTCGGAACTCAAGGCGTTGCGCGCCCACCCGTCCTTCCGGACCCACCTGGACCGGCGTGCGCTGGCGCTGTACTTCGCCCATGGGTACGTGCCCGCCCCGTACTGCGTCTACAGCGCGGCTCGTAAGCTTCGCCCCGGGTGCCTCCTGACGCTCCGCGTACCGGCCGCGCCCGGTGACGAGCGAATCAGCCGGTACTGGTCGCTGCCGGACATCGCGGCCACCGGCGGTGCCGGGATCGGCTCCCATGAGGAGCTGGCCGAGGAACTGGATCAGGTCCTCCGCGACTCCGTCTCGCTGCGTTCTGCGGCCGACGTGCGCGTTGGCGTCTTCCTGTCGGGCGGCGTGGACTCGGCGGCGGTCGCCACGCTGATGGCCCGGGAGTCGGCGGTCCCGCTGCGCACGTTCACCGCGGGTTTCGAGGAGCCGGACTTCGACGAGCGGGCAGCAGCCCACGCCGTCGCGCGAATGCTCGGCAGCGAACACGTCGATGTCGTATGCACGGCCCGGGAGGCACTGCGGCTCGTGGAGAGGATGCCGCGCATCTACGACGAGCCCTTCTACGATCCGGCCCAGTTGCCGACCGTGCTGCTGGCCCAGGAGGCCGCCACGGTCGTCAAGGTGGTGCAGTCGGGCGAGGGCAGCGATGAGCTGTTCGGTGGCTATCCGCCGTATCTGGCGGCGTTGCGCGACAGCGTCGCGAAGGCGGAGGCCGGACTGTCCGGACGGCGGGCCTTCGACCTCCATGCGCAGCGGCGGATCTGGGCCGATCCCGCGATTCCCCTCCTTGGCGCCGCGGACCCGGCGCCCTGGCTCGCCGACGCGCTCGGCACCATGGCCCTCGGCGACGCGCCGGCCGGGCTGCTTCTCGCCGACGCGCTTACCTGGCTGCCCGACAACTGCATGGTGAAGATGGATCGGGCCACCATGGCGGCGGGTCTGGAGGTGCGCTGTCCCTACCTCGATCCTCGTCTGATCGAGCTGGCCTTCCGCATCCCCTTCGATCTCAAGGTCACCGAGGCGGGCAACAAGCTGGTACTGCGGCGGGCCCTGCGCCGCCACCTGCCCGGCTGGGCACGCGAACAGCCCAAGCGTGGATTCAACCTTCCTCTCGCGGCCTGGCTGAGGGGCGCCCTTCGGGAATGGGCCGAGACCCTGCTCGACCGGGCCGTCATCGAGGAGGGCGGCCTGATCGACGCGGGCGCCGTACGCGCTCGCTGGAAACGCCATCTCGACGGAAGCGACGAGCACACCTACGAGCTGTGGACGGTGCTGGTATTCCAGAACTGGCTTCCTTACGGGACCGGCGGCGCAATAGCGTCGGACGCATGACGCGAGTGCATCCGTTCGCGGTCCTCACGGACGGCATTGTGGCCGAACCCGGCGTCGCCTCGTGGGGCCTGGACCGCGCTGACGTCATCGCCGTCGAAGCGTCCGGCTGCCTCCGGCACCTCGTGCTGACGGAGGCCGGCAACGGACAAGACGTCCTGCCTGAGCTGCCCACGGCGCCGGTCGGAGCGCCTGTGGTCATCAGCTGGGGCCGAGGGCGGCTGGACGTCTTCATCCGCGACAGCGGCGGCGACCTGCTCCACTCGTGGTGGGAAGGCGCCTGGCAACCGTGGCGGGTGGTCGGGGCCAGCACGGCCGCCCCCACCGTCGTCAGCTGGGGGCCAGGGCGGTTCGACCTGTTCGTACGGACCCAGGAGGCGAGTCTGGCGCACTACTGGTACTCGCGCGGCCCAGGCATGCAGGGGCCGGAAGACTGCGGCGGGTCCTTCGCCGGCCGGCCGAGCGCGGCCACCACCAGCCTCTACGGCATCCACATGGTCGCACGCGGCCAGGCCGACGGGCTGCTCCGCTACCAGTACGCCCTCCCCCGCCAGCGTTCGCACGAGTGGACCACGTCCACCTGGCAGCCCGGCCGGGGCGCCTTCCACACCAGCCCCCCGGTCACTCCTGACGGGTGCGAACCGCTGGCGTGCACCTCTGATCCCGTGCTTCTGCCCTGCAGGGGCGAGGGCCGCGTACCAGGACGACTCCTCGCCTACGCGCGCCGCGACGACACGTTGTTGTGCCTCGAACCACAGCTGTGGCAGCACCGGCCCGCCGACCGGGTCCTGGGGGCCGGCATCGCGTCCGACGCCTGCGCGACGTCGGCGGCTCCGCGCCGCGCCGACGTCTTCGTCCGTCTGCGCTCGGGCGCCATCGGCCATCTCACGCAATGGCTGGGCGAGACAGGCGACGCCGGCCTTCGGTGGGAGTCTCTGGACGACGGTCATGTCCGTGCCGGCAGTCGTCCTGCGGTGATCTCCAGCAGGACGGGGCGCCTGGACCTGTTCTTCCGTGGGGACGGCGGAGAGCTGTGCCACGGCTGGCGGGAGCCGGGCACGACGGACTGGAACGACCGTGCGGCCCGGCGGCTCGGAGGTGGACCCGGATGACGGGGCCGGAACCGCCCGCCACCACCGATGCGGCGCTCTTCGCGTCGCTGGCCGCGATACGCGCCGTGGACGGGACGCCCGTGGGCGCGGGCTTCCTGGTGACCGCCGGTCACGTGCTCACCTGCGCCCACGTCGTGAACGCCGCGCTGGGCGAGCGCGAGGACGAGGACCGCAGGCCGATGTCCGCCGTGTACGTGGACTTCCCGCTGGTGGCACCCGGCCATCTCATCGCGGCTGACGTACGGGCGTGGTCGCCGATCGACGGGACCGGCGCGGGCGACTGCGCCCTGCTGACGCTGCGGGACGCGGCGCCCGAGCAGGCCGGTCCGGCACCGCTGCGCGCCCCCGGCGACGTCTGGGGCCACTCCTTCAGGACGTTCGGATTCCCGCGGGGTCACGGTGCCGGGTTGTGGGCCACCGGGCGGATCCGCGGGCCGCAGGGCAACGGCTGGATCCAGCTTGAGGACATCAAGACGCCTGGCGCCGCCGTGGAGCGTGGGTTCAGCGGCGGCGCCGTCTACGACGAGGAGCTCCGGGCCGTGGTGGGGATGGTGGTGGCCCAGGATCTCCAGCAAGGTCGCAAGATCGCTTTCATGCTACCCACCGCTCTGCTCGGGCGGCTGATTCCCGAGCTCGCCGCGCTTTCGCCCGAAGCCGTACCAGCCGGGCCGTTGTACAACGTTCCCGGGCCGCCGCCTCATCACCGGCCCAGGCCGGAGGATTTCGAGCGACTGCGGCAGGCCGTCCTCGCCGAAGCGGAGCGGGCCGTGGACGGGGGGCAGAAGATCGCCGTGCACGGTATGGGCGGGGTCGGCAAGTCGGTGCTCGCGGCGGCCGTCGCCAGGGACGATCAGGTACGCCAGTGCTTCCCGGACGGCGTCCTCTGGGTCGAGCTCGGCCCGCAGGCCTCGCTTCCCGAGCGGCAGGCGCAGCTCGCCGCGGCCCTGGGCGTCTCCCAAGCCGTCTTCGTGGACGTCCAGTACGGCAGAGCGGGTCTGAGCCGCGCCCTCGCGGACCGCCGCTGCCTGATCGTCGCCGACAATGTCTGGCACGCCGAGCAGATCGCCGCCTTCGACGTGCTGGGCCCGCGTTGCCGCCTGCTGTTCACCACGAGAGACGCAGGTCTTGCCAGAGCGTCCGGGGCCGACGGCGTGCTGGTGAGTCCGCTCACGGACGAGCAGGCGACGGCTCTGCTGGCGGGCTGGGCAGGTCACTCGCTCGACGAGCTGCCGCCGGAGGCGGACGAAGTCGTACGGGAGTGCGGCAACCTCCCGCTCGCGCTGGCGATGGCGGGTGCCATGGCCGAAGGCAGACCGGAGCGCTGGCCGGGAGTTCTGCGGCGACTACGCGAGTCCGACCTCGGCCGGATCCGCCAGAACTTCCCGCACTACCCCCATCCCGACCTCCTGCAGGCGATCGAGGCCGGTGTGCTGGTACTGGAGCCTCACGCCAGAGAGCGTTACCTGGAGCTGGCGGTCTTCGCCGGGCGTGTCGTCCCCGCGCAGGTCGTCGAACTGCTGTGGGCCCCCGTAGGCGTGGACGACCTGGAGACGGAGGAACTGCTCGACCTGTTCGTCGAGCGCTCCCTGGCCCGTGTGGAGGGTCCCGGCGTCAGGCTGCACGACCTTCAGTCGGACTACGTGGCCAAGCAGCTCACCGATGTGCCGGCGCTGCACGCCAGGCTGCTCGATTCCTACACGGCGTCAACGCGGGACGGCCGGGCCGGCGGGAGTGTCGAACGCTACTTCTTCGAGAATCTCGCCCACCACCTGAGACACGCCGAGCGGGAAGATGAGCTGCGGATGTTGCTGCTGGACCTGGCCTGGCTGTCTGCCAAGCTCGCCGCCACTGACGTGACCTACCTGCTGGCGGACTTCGCCGGTGTCGACGATGCCGGAGTCGTCCTGGTACGTGACGCGCTCCGGCTGTCCAGCCACGCCTTGGCCCGCGATCCCGGCCAATTGTCCGCGCAACTGGTCGGACGACTGGCCGGGGTCACGCATCCGGCGGTCGTCGCACTGGTCGAGCAGGCGCGTACGTGGCCGACCGGTTCCCGGCTTCGCCCGCTGGGAGCCGGTCTCATCGCTCCAGCGGCGGCGATGGGGGGCAGCCTGGTGGGACACGCCAGCTGGATCCGTACCATAGCGCTCTCCGGAGACGGTCGTGTGGCCGTCTCCGGCGGCGACGACCACACGGCGCGGGTGTGGCACGTGGATGACGGCCGGGAGGTCCACACACTACGGGGGCACGACGGCTCGGTCTGGTCGGTGGCGGTGACGGCGGACGGCCGTACGGCGGTGACGGGCGGCGTCGACGGCACGCTGCGGGTATGGAACCTGGCCGACGGCACGCAACAGCACGTGCTGACAGGGCACCGCGGCTCGGTCTGGACGACGGCCATCACTCCGGACTCCAGGTTGATCGTCTCCGGCGCCGCGGACGGGACCGTACGGGTCTGGGACCTGCGCGACGGCAGGCAACGCCACGTGCTCAGCGGTCACCGTGGCGCGGTGATGTCGATACGGCTGTCGCCCGACGGCCGGATCGTGGCGTCGGGCTCCGAAGACGGCACGGCGCGCGCCTGGCGGGTCGCCGACGGCACGCCGGTCGCGAACTTCGACAGCGGTGAGCGCTGGGTGCAGTCCGCGACAGTGGCGCTCACCGAGCACCACCTGCTGTTCGGCACCGACAGCGGCAACCTGCACATCTGGCGGCTCGACGACGGCCGGCGGGCGTTCGCCCTGAACAGCGGGCACGGGGCGAGCTGGGCGTTGGCGGCCGCACCGGACGGCAGATATGCCGTGGTCAGTTCGATGGACGGGCCGCTCACCGTGTGGGACCTGGTCTCGGGATCGCCGCACACCGTCCTGCACGGCCACAGCGGCTGGGTAGGGGCGCTGGCCGTCAGCTCCGACGGCCGTACGGCTGTCTCGGGCGGGGACGACGGCATCCTGCGGGTATGGAGTCTCCCCAGCGGGGGCGAGGCCACGGCGCTGCGCGGCCACGCCGGCTGGGTCAACGCGGTCGCCCTGACCGCCGATGGGCGACGAGCGGTGTCGGGGTCGGCCGACGGCGCACTACGGATCTGGAACCTGGCCGGAGCCGCCGAGCACGCCGAGCACGCGGCGCACAGCGGCTGGGTGGCGGCGCTGAAGGAAGTCCGTACGGGCGGCGCCGGTGTGATCTCGGTCTCCGACGACTCCACGGTACGCGTCTGGGACGCGGCGACGGGGACCGTCCGGCAGACGCTACGGGGTCATGTGGGCCCGGTGAAGGATCTGACCGTGCTCGCGAAGGGGGAACAGGCTGTCACCGCGGGCGGTGACGGGACCGTCCGCCTCTGGGACCTGAGGACCGGGCGGGAGCAGCGCTTGTGGCACGCGAGCGAGCAGCCCGTGACAGCGGTGTGCGCACTGGGCCGTCACCTGGCGGCGGGCACCGGCGATGGCCGGCTGTCTCTGTGGGACCTGCGAACCGGTGGCCTCGTACGCGAATGGGACACGGGCGAGCCCGTTCAGTTCCTGCGCGCGATCGGCGATGGACGTCGCGTCGTCACCGCCGGGGCCGGCGGCACGGTAGGCGTATGGGACGTGGCGTCCGACCGCGCCCTCCAGTTGTGCCGGGGACCTGGTGGTCCCGTGCTGTGCCTGTCGCTGGCGCGGGACGGCGAACTGGCGCTGGCGGGTTGCATCGACGGCTTCCTGACCGCCTGGGATCTCGGCACGGGGCGGGCCCGGTGGGAGATTCGGGCTCACGAGACCCAACTCCATGCGATGACGCTGCTCGGATCCGACGCCGCCGGGGTGGCCACCGGTGGGGGCGATGGCGCCGTCCGGACGTGGGATCTCGACACCGGAGGCGCGATCGACGAGTTCGTGCCCACGGGAGAGCCCGTCCGCGCGGTGGCGAGCACGGCCGGCAGCGGGCTGCTCGTCTCCGGATCAGGAGACGAGGTCACGCTGTGGGACACCCGCGCCAGGGCCAGGGTGGCCCGCTTCTTCGGTGACAGTGGCATCAGCGCCTGCCTGACGCTGAAGGTGGACGACCGGATGCCGGTGATCGCGTGCGGCGAGGCGTCCGGCGGCGTGCACCTGCTTCAGCTGCGCACGGCAGGTAACTGATCGGGGGGTGACGCGCCGACGGCCCGTGCTCGCCAGCGCGCCGATCGGCTCAGCTCGATCCCGTTCTTCCACAGGTACACCAGGTGCTGGGCGGTGCTCAGCGCCTGCTCGGTCACCAGGTCGGCATGCTTGGCCAGGACGTAGCAGGCTTCGTCCACGAAGCTCGCCGCGGGCGAGGCGAATGTCAGTGAGGTCTGGTGCCGGCGGTAGGAGAACAGGACCCGCGGAATGACATCCCCCGTGTGGCCATGACGTGCCAGCCTGATCTGCAGCTCCCAGTCGTCGAGGGTCGGGAGGTTCTCGTCGAAGCCACCCACCTCCTCCAGCGCGGCTCGGCGGAAGACCTTGCTGCGTTTGCCCTCCGTATCCATGAAGTGCATGAGGTCGCGGACGTGCCCGACCGGCGCGTGGACGAGGTCCATCATCCCGAAATAGCGCACGTAGCAGGTCAGGTACGCCAGGCTCGGGTCGGTCAGCAACGCGCGGACGGCGATCGTGAGGTACGCCGGGTCGATGAGGTCGTCCCCGTCCAGCGGCAGAACGAACTCTCCGCGCGCCTCACGGAGTCCGGCGTTGAAGGCGGACCCAGGTCCGCCATTCGGTTTGCAGATCTTGGTCACTCCGGCGAGGGCATCGACCGTGGCCCTGGTCTCCGCGTCGCGGGAGCCGTCGTCCACGACGATGATCTCCACCGGCGAGTAGTCGGACGCCCGGACGGAGGCGATCGTCTCCTCGACGAGGCGGCCCTGGTTGAAGACAGGGACGATGACCGATACCAGTGGATTTCCGCCAACCTGCACAGGCGCGGGCGGGCGACCGCCGGCGGCACCGCGATAGGCCGACAGGACACGTGGAACAGCCACTTCCGGATCGGCGGCCCGCCGGACGGCGTCCACCGCCCGCGCGGCGATCTCCTCCTGCCCGGTGGGCGGCCGGAGGATGAGCTCGGCCATCCGTTCGAGGCCGACGAGGTCGTCGGGGTCCACGACGAACCCCGACCTGCCATGTTCGATGATCCCGGCGAGGCCGCTGCCGGCCCCGGCGATCACCAGGCTGCCGCGGCTCATCGCCTCCAGGCCCTCCAGGGAGAGGTCGTCGGTACGCGAGGGGAACACGCACCAGCGCGCTCCCTCCCAGACAGCGGGCCTGGCGACGGGGTACGCGTCGACGATCGACACCCGTCCCCGCAGGCCGGGAGTGATGAGCCGTTCCAACTGCTCCCGGTACGGCCGTCCGAAGTGCGGGCGCGCGGCGGCGGTGCCGTACAGCGTGAAGGTCGTCGTCGCGGATCTTCGGGCGACCAGGTCCGCCAGCCTCAGGAACACGTCCGCTCCTCCTGACGGATCGAGCGGCCCGCCGAAGACCACCTCGTCCTCGGGACGGTCGTCCAGCGGCCGTACCTCCGCCAGGTCGTCCCGGCTGAGGGGAGGCGGACATCGGACGGCGACTCGCGATCGTGCCCCGACGGATCCGTCCACCACCGCGAAGGGCGCGGTCACCAGATCCGCGTGCCGTACGCAGTAGTCCTCGGCGAACATCCGGATCGAGTGCCGGTAATCGGCGGCGGCCTGGCTTCCTGGTACGACGGCGATCCCTGGAGATCTGTGCAGACGCACCGCGAGGACGAGACGGGAAAACTCACCCAGCAGGCGCTTGGCGCGGATCGCTCCGAGCCCCTGGCCTCCCCGGTCGGGGAACTCCGCGACATCCAGGCCGACGTCGGAATCCAGCACGCGCAGGGCCTCGCGCACCCGGTCGGCGTATTCCTGGTCGTCGCCGAAGTAGTCGTGATCGGGCTCGGGCGGGGGCGTGACAACCACGTCCGCCACGTCGGGCGACACCGGCGGCGGCGCGTCCGTGATGAGGTAGGTCTGATGACCGGCGGGCCTCAGCCATGAGCACATGTTGCGCACGTACCGGCTCACCGGATCTCGATCGGGCTGATAGGCGCGGACCGCGAAAGCGATCTTCACGAAGTCCTGCTCCACGTGAGCTTCACGACGAGATGACCCTCCACCGTCGTCTTCGCGATCACCGCGCCCGCTTCGGCGTTCAGCCGGACCCCGAACTCCATCTCCACCTCGTCCGGTTGGAGACGGCCGTCACGGAAGACGGCCAGCGCCGACAGCGCGGCGTCCCTGACATCGGTGAGCGCCTCCTCGAAGCGCCGGCGAACCTCCACCACGCCGCCGGACCTGGCGGCCCGATGCACGCCCGGCTCCTGCTCGCTCACCTCGACGACCACCTGGCCTCCCTCGGCCGTCTCGAACTTCATCAACTCTGTCACGCTCACGCCTCACCGAGTTCGAAGAGAAGGAAATGGTTGTCGCTCCCCACCACCTGGCGGGTCGCTTCATCACGCAGGATGGGCTCGGCCACGGTGAGCCGGTAGCCGTGGCGATCGAGGATCGGCATCGCGTCGTTACGCCTGTGCCCGGGGTCGGCCGCGTAGATCTCGTCGGCCTCGTTGGAGATCACGAACAGGTGCTTCACTCCTGTAGAGGCCAGCCGCGCGATCCAGGCGTCGATGGCCGCGGAGGACATCTCCGAGAAGCTGTGGACGGCCACCGCCAGGTCAGGCGTGTTCTGGGCCAGGCACTGATCGACCTCGTCGAGCGGCACCACCAACACCCGGTCCGCACTGCCGCGGAAGCGGACGTAGAGCTCGCTGAGAAAGGTGGATTCCGGGATCGCGTCGAGGCAGAGGTAGTGCCGAAGGCCGGGTACGCAGCTCGCCATGCGTACGGCCAGCCTGCCGTAACCGGCACCGATGTCGGCCACGGTGAAGCCGACCCGGTCGAACAGCCCCCACGTCCGGTCGAGAAAATATAATTCGTTGATCGAGTCGAGCAGATCACGGCTGACGGGCCGCCCCTGGCCGTCGTCGAAGACCCAGCACCCGAACGCGCCATCCTCCTCGGTCCGGTCCAGCAGGCCGAGCCGGTCCAGGCCTCTGACGTAGTCGGCGTACGCGCGATACTTCCGCGCCGGGCGCCTGCCCATGTACCGCAACTGCCAGACGTAGGCGTTGTCGCCGCGGAAGTGGCGCAGGTCGATGCCGTCGCGGCGATGCCCGTCGGTCCACACCGTGTGGTCGGTGAGCGGTGAGTCGAGGCGCCGGTAACGCTCGCGCAGTTCGCACAGGCGCGGGTGGGCCGGGTGCAGCTGGGCTTCCATCTCTGGTGGGGGAGGCCGGCCGGGGTCGTAGCGTCCGGAGATCGGCCCGACGTACATCCCCCGTCCGTGCGCCGGCCCCATGTACAGGCGGTAGCCGAAGGCCCGCAGTATTCGGTCCACTCGCAGTCGCGCCCCGTCCAGAGCCACCCGGTCATGTTCTCGCCTGGTACTCGGGGGCGCAAGAGGATCAAGGGTCCATTGCTCGTCACCTATCCCGTACGCGTCGACCCCCACCTCCCTCGGAATGGTCACCTCGCCAAGCCCGACGGCAGCTACACCACCAGCAGCAACCCGTCGGCCAGCGGCTACAAGCCAGTCGCCAGCACGAGCGCGAGCCGATCAACGGGGATCAGCTATACGCCGGCAGTAAAGCCCATGACTGTCATGAGGCCACCGAGCGCTGACTATGTCCCCTACGGCAGCCAGTCGATGCAGCAAAACATCGTGAATGGCATGAACAACGGCATCATGTCGGGCTTCGGTATCCTCTTCGATCCCCTGACGGAGCTGTTCACGTGGGGCGAAGGCGACTACTACGGCTGGGTCAACGCGACCTACCCTGTCGACGGCGACAGCTTCACCGGAGGTGTCAGCAAGGGCACCGGCAGCCTTCTGCCTGGACTTGCCACGATGGGCCTGGGCACAACAGCGCGCGCTGGCGTTCTCGCGCCGGAAGTGCTTGCCGCCCGGGCCAGCACCGGTGAAAGCGCAGCAAGGGCACCCGGGAAAGAGCTCGTCAAAGTCGAATGGCCCGCGAATAGGGGTTTCCTTGGCACGCCCGTGAAGGAAACTCTCAAGCCGGGCACGAAAATCGACCGATATGGCTATGAAGGTGGAACCTTCGTCTCTCCTGTCGGAGTCCCTTTCGCCAAGCGAGCACTCCCGTCCCACTACGAATCCACACGTCCATATGCGGTCTACACTGTGGTCAAGCCCATCAAGGTGGACGCGGGCACTGTCGCTCCTGCGATGGGATATGCAGGTGGAGGCGTCCAATATGAGCTTCCCGCGCCCGTCTCGCAACTGATCGCCGACGGCTTTCTCAAGAGGTGAGCCTTGGACAGAGAATCACTCAAGCAACTCCTGGCAGATGCCGGAGTTGATGAACGCGCATACAGGATGGATGGATCCGGAGGTGACGAACAGTACTGCATGGAAGAAACGTCCTTGGGCTGGGCGGTCTACTATGCCGAGCGTGGTGCAAGGGTTGGCGAACGAATCTTCGTCAGCGAATCCGCAGCTTGCGCCCATCTGATGGATCTCATTCTCGCTGATCCCACAACGAGGCGCCGAGCGTAGGGGCATGAACGGCCTTATTAGGTGTCGGCACTCTACGGGTTAAGAGCGCGATAGCCGTGACCGCGAACGACGTTCGCGGTCACGGCCGACGCTGACGTAACCGTTGGAGTCGCGTCGGCGATGAATCTCTATGTCGCAACATAGCGATCTCCTTTCATTCTTTAGCGACCTCGAAGTTCTGCAGAAGAGCGATGGCCTCGCAGGGGGCCCGCGCTTGAGCGGGCAGCGGTGGAGCTACCATCCCAGACCTCGGCGCCATCACTGAGGCCGGGAACGCGCTCAGCGCGCACATGGCGGCGACGTGGTCCCCAAGTGGTCCCCAGCTGCGAGTTGCCTAGGAGATCACCCTCAAGATCGAGGAAACAGAAAAGGCCGATCGTCCTGGGCCTACACCCAAGCCGATCGGCCTTTCGCAACCGTCGGGACGACAGGATTTGAACCTGCGATCCCTTGACCCCCAGAACGTGGGAGTGAGTGTTCCCGCACGTCAAGCGCACTCCTGCACTGAGCTCCACATTCGCCGACCTGCATGTTGTCCTGCGAACGACATGGCGTGTGGTCCCAAACTGGTCCCAGCCTTCATCCTCTGATGCTGGGGCGGCAATGACCCAACACCCGCAAACACAGATGCTGACTAGATGCTCATGTAGAGCCAGCGATGGCAGATGGCACCGCTCCTGACCTAGACGACCGCGGCCCCATCCCGGGTCAGGCCAGCTCAGGCCCACCGACCTCTCTCAGATGTGATCTTGTCAGTGCAAGCCATCCCTTCCATCTCATAGACCGCCTCCAGACCAGCACCAGCGCCGCCACAACCGCTGATCGAGTGCGACCCGCAGGACAAGGAGGCGCTGACGTCGTACTCCCGACCGTCACCGGCACGTGCGAGCGCCGTAAGAGCGACTCAGAACAGAGCCCACGGCAATGCACTGAATGCCTTCTATTCAAGCTATCGTGTAGGGCCGAGAAACCCGTTCTGGATAAAGATCGAGCCCTAGACGTCTAGCTGGCGATCGTTGCGGGGGGATCTCAAGAGATCCCCCCGCGACGACCGAACTTCAACAGAAGCTCCGATCGCAGATACGCAATCCAAAGACGCGAGAATCCCAGCGGCAACAATGCCCAGGCTTAGCAACATCCCCAGGAGGTCCGGTCACCGTACCCGTGAAACAGGGACGCCGGCCAGCTTCGCCGTAGCACCGGCGCCCACAACCATTCGCGCCAGAAGTGACGCGCGCCGCCAGTTTAATGCACAATCGAGAACAAACGACGATCCATAGCAAGGCCAAGTGCAATGATGGGGGCATGAACACAATTCCTGGCAGCTACTCCCATCTCGCCAACGCCATGGAAGGTACCTGCTACGTCTACGTTCAAGGCATCACACCCGCGGACGTGATAGCCAGGCTCGGCGCACGTGCTGAGAAATTCACTTCCATGACGCAAAGCGATTTCTTCAACACATCCTTCGCGAGTCCGTCCACCTCGGATAGGTTCATTGCCGCCACAGCCATCGGAGACTGGACCTTGCTTGTGGATCCTGGCGGCTCGCTCGGCATGGCCGAAGAGGTGATCATGCCGCTCTCGGCAGGAACCCGGCTCGTCTCCCACTTCTTTCTCTCGGTCAAGGCCATCGACTACTTCTTCTGGATCGAAAACAGTGAGCTCCGGTTCTGCTTCATAGCCCAGGAAGGGTATGCCCCGGATGTTCCGGATGAACTCGCAGACACCATGGCCGTGGTCGATTCCGTCTACCCAGACGCCGACCCTCACGAGGGTCCGATGTTCATCCTGGCCGAGGAGCTCACAGGCATCACGATGACACCACAACTACTGGAGGAGTCCACATATCTGTGCGGAGCAGTCCCCTCTCCTCACTCTGAAGAGCTTCCCTCCCCCTGGTAGAACGGGTTCCACGGTCATGAACTCGCAGATCGCCCCCGTGTCGTCGAAACGGACGCGACAGGGTGAGGGGTGTCCGCCGCCGCGGTAGGTGCCGGGGGCGCGCCCTCCGGCGATGACTGCAGCGTATGCGGGGAAGGTCAGGGATGCATGCTGGGCCCAGCTGAGTAGGCCGAGGGCGGGCCGGTCACCTCCAGAGTGGTGAGGGAGTAGGACTCGTCGGCTCCGGACGCGGACCGGAAGGCGAAGTACACCTCGACCGCGTCCTCGTCACCCGGGGGCGGTTCCGAGGGGGCGTCGGCGGTTGAGGTGATGCGGCACCAGGCGGACCGGACCCGGTCGGCCAGGTACGCCATCGCCTCCGCGGCAGCGGCCCCACAGCACCAGATGTCCCCGATCCACACAGTCGTCGCGGAACGCCTGCAGCAGCCGGGTGTACCGCTTCAAAAGTTGTCGCAGGGGGCTTGACCTCCAGGTCGGCCTGATACGCCGATACGAGCAAGATCGGTCCTCGTGTCTTTCCGTCTCCTGTATCTGATCATGATCCGGTTGTTCGGCCGGCTGGTGCTGCTGGGCCGAGGTGAGGCGGTGAAGGACGCCGAGATCATGGTGCTTCGGCATGAGTTGGCGGCACTGCGGAGGCAAGTCACGCGGCCGAAGCCGGACTGGGCCGATCGAGCGATCCTGGCCGCGCTGTCCCGGCTCTTACCACCTGAGGTGCGGGCTCACCGGCTGGTGACACCGGACAACCTGCCGGCTTGGCACCGTCGCCTGGTCCAGCGCCGATGGACGTATCCGCACCGGTCCGGCCGCCCCCGGATGAGCAAGGAGATCCAGGAGCTGGTGGTGCGCCTGGCGCAGGAGAACCCGTCCTGGGGATACCGCCGGGCGCACGGCGAACTGGTCCTGCTCGGCTCCCAGGTCGGTGAGGCGACCGTAGGCCGGATCCTGCGGAGCCGGAGGGGCGGCCCGGCTCCACGAAGCACCGACACCTCGTGGAGGACCTTCCTACGCGCCCAGGCGCAAGGCCTGCTGGCCGTCGACTTCTTCCATATCGACACGAATTCCTTAAGCGCCTGTACGTGCTGTTTGTCATAGAAGTCACCACCCGGCGTGTGCACATCCTCGGCGTGACCGCCAACCCGACCGGCGCCTGGACGGCCCAGCAGGCCCGCAACCTGTTGATGCACCTCGGGACACGGATCGCCTCCTTTCGCTCTCTCATCCGCGACCGAGATACCAAGTTCACCGATGTCTTCGACGCGGTCCTCGCCGGCGCGGGCGTGACGGTGGTCAAGATTCCGCCGCGCACGCCGCGGGCCAACTGCTACGCCGAGCGATGGGTCCGTACCGTACGGGCCGAGTGCACCGACCGCATGCTGATCTACAACAAACGGCACCTGCGGTCAGTGCTCACTGAGTAGGCCGATCACTACAAGCGGACCGTGATGCCGCTGGAAGGCCGGATCGAACGCCGGAAGGTGCTCAGCGGGCTGATCAACGACTACAGCCGAGCCGCTTAGCCGCCTCGAAGAACCCCAAGCTCAAACCTGATGCGATGATTTTGCAGCGGTACAAGCCACCAGGCAAAAGCGCAGACAAAACTCACGGCCCGAGGACCTCCTCCCCCACAGACACCGGCCAACACCCCTCGAATCAACCGAAATCTCATGGAAAGCCGTGATCTGATGACGTAGGGCGAATATCTCAGCGGGGCGCAAGGCGAAGTGCGCGGGACGACATCACGCCGCTCTACGTGATGCGCGACGACGCATCTGCTCCGCATACGCGAGAAGAGGTGGCCGCACAACTGCGCACCCGTGACGATCCCGGAAGTCCAGGGACTGTAAAAACAACGGCTCTGTCTCCTCTTTCGGCTCTGTCTCTCTTTCGGTGGTGACGGAGCGTTAGGCCAACAGGATGCGGTGGCGGAGCAGCGTGAAGCCGGCGCGGCCGTGCATCTGGCGCA
>NZ_JBEZGC010000012.1:0-254413 GCF_040649795.1 Nonomuraea sp. NPDC048881 | reverse complement strand
GTGGCCGCGGCCGGGAGCCGCGGCCACGCCGCCGGTGGGAGCAGGTGGTCTCAGGCCGGCACAGGCTGGCGCAGGGTCGGGTAGTCGGTGTAGCCGGTGTGGTCGCCGCCGTACCAGTGCTCGATGCGGACGGGGTTGAGCGGGGCCCCGGCGGCCAGCCTCTCGGGCAGGTCGGGGTTGGCCAGGAAGGCCCGTCCGAGCGACACCAGGTCGGCGCCCGCGTCGAGCAGCCGTTCCGCCTCGCGCCGGCCGCCGTCGGCGGGCAGCGGGCCCGGCCAGGGCTGGGCCGGGTTGGCGATCAGCGCGCCCGGCCAGGCGGCGCGCAGCCGCCGGTAGAGCGGCTGGTCCGGCTTGGCCCACACCAGGTGCAGGTAGGCCAGCCCGAGGCCGGACAGCTCCTCGACGAGCGCCGGGTAGAGCACGTCGGTGTCGCTCTCGCTCATCCCCTGCCCGGGGAACCCGGGCGACAGCCGCAGCCCGACCCGTTCCGGCCCGACGGCGGCGGCGACCGCGCGCACCACCTCGACGGCGAAGCGCATGCGCCGGGCCGCCGTAGGCGTCGGTGCGGTGGTTGGTGCCGTCGGCCAGGAACTGGTGGATGAGGTAGCCGTTGGCGCCGTGCACCTCCACCCCGGCGAAGCCGGCGTCCACGGCCCGGCGGGCGGCGGCGGCGAAGTCGGCCACGGTGGACTCGATCTCCTCCAGGCTCATCGTCCTCGGCACGACGGCCGGGCGGTTCCCGTCCGGGGTGGCGACCGGCTCGGGGAAGGCCACCGGGGACGGCGCGACGGGCCGCAGGCCGCTGTTGGCGGGGTGGCCGATCCGGCCGCCGTGCTGCAGCTGCACGAACATCCGGCCGCCGGCCTCGGCGACCGCCTCGGTGACCCGCCGCCAGCCGGCCACGTGCCTGGGCAGGTGCAGGGCGGGGATGTTCGGATAGGTCTGGCCGACGGCGTTGGGCGTGGTGGCCTCGGCGATGATCAGCCCGGCGGCCGACCGCTGGGCGTAGTACTCGGCCATGAGGTCGGTGGGCGTGCCGTCGGCGGCGGCGCGGTTGCGCGTCATCGGCGCCATCACCAGGCGGTTGGGCAGGCTCAGCGAGCCGAGCGTCGTGGGCTGGAACAGGGGCGACGTGCCGGACATGTCAGTGCTTCCGATCTGTGCGAGGCGGATCGCCGTGATCCGTGACCGAACTCTGCACCCGGGCGCTGCGGGGATCCTGACGATCTGCTGACGGTCCTCCTCCGGCGCGTGTGTACGGTTCTCCCATGCGGTTCGCAGTGCTCGGCCCGCTCGCCGTGTGGGACGACGAGGGGCGGCCCGTCAAGATCGTCGAGAGCAAGGTCCGGGCCCTGCTCGCCGACCTGCTCGTCCACGAGGGGCGGCCGGTGCCGGCCGACCGGCTCATCGACGACCTGTGGGGCGACGAGCCGCCGGGGCGGGCCGGCAACGCGTTGCAGGCCAAGGTGTCGCGGCTGCGCGCGGCTCTGGGGCGCGACCGGGTGCCGTACCAGGCGGCCGGGTACCGGCTGCGGCTGGAGGCGTCCGACGAGGTGGACGCGGCGCGCTTCCGGTCCCTGGTCACCCTGGCCCGCCCGGCCGGCGACCCGCGCGAGCGCGCCGCGCTGCTGACCGAGGCGCTCGGGCTGTGGCGCGGACCCGCGTTCGCGGACGTCGCCGACGAGGAGTTCGCGCGGATCGCGGCGCGGCGGCTGGCGGAGGAGCGCCTGTCCGTGCTGGAGGAGCAGGCGGAGGCGCGGCTGGCGGCGGGCGACCACCTGCTGCTGGCCGGCGAGCTGGCGGGGCTGGTGGCCCGTCATCCGCTGCGGGAGCGGCTGCGCGCCGTCCAGCTCCGCGCCCTGTACGTGGCGGGGCGCCAGAGCGAGGCCATCGCCTCCTACGGCGACCTGCGCGACCGGCTCGCCGACGAGCTGGGCGTCGACCCGTCCCCCGCCCTGACCGCCCTGTTCGAGGCCATCCTCCGCCAGGATCCCGCCCTCCTGCCCACCGCGAGCGCCGGGGGACCCGTTCGCCCGGTCGCGGGCGGCGTCGCGGAGCCCGGCCGGGAGGCGCGGACGAACCTGCCCGCGCCGCTCGGCGACCTCGTCGGGCGGGACGCGGCGGTCGCCGAGGTGGGCCGGCTGCTCGGGGACGTCCGGCTGGTGACGCTGACCGGTCCCGGCGGGGTCGGCAAGACGCGCCTGGCGCTGGAGGCCGCCCGCCGGGCCGCCCACGGGTCCCAGGGGTTCGGCGACGGGGTGTGGCTGGTGGAGCTGGCCGGGTGGCGCGGCGATGCCGGCGATCTGGCGCAGCACGTCGCCGCCGTCCTCGACGTCCGCGACGACGCCCCCGCGTTCGGCGCGGGCCCGGCGGCCGGGACGCCCGGGGCGCGGCTGGCCGCCGCCCTGCGGGAGCGCGAGATCCTGCTGGTGCTGGACAACTGCGAGCACGTCGTCGAGGCCGCCGCCGGCCTGGCCGCCGGGCTGCTGGCCGCCGCGCCCGGGCTGCGGATCCTGGCCACCGGCCGCGAGCCGCTCGACCTGGCCGGTGAGCGGGTGTTCCTGGTCGAGCCGCTGCGGCCGGCCGACGCGGTCCGGCTGTTCGTCGAGCGCGCCGCCGCGTCCGCGCCCGGCTTCTCCCCCGACGACGAGACCCGCGAGCTGGTGGCCGAGCTCTGCCGCCGCCTCGACGGCCTGCCGCTCGCGCTCGAACTGGCCGCGACCCGGGTCCGCGGGCTCGGCGTACGGGAGCTGGCGGTGCGGCTGGAGGACAGGTTCGCGCTGCTCACCCGCGGACGCCGCGGCGCGCCGGAGCGGCAGCGGACGCTGCGCGCGGTGATCGACTGGAGCTGGGAGCTGCTCAGCACGCCCGAACGCGTCGTGCTGCGCCGCCTGGCCGTCCACCGCGACGGCTGCACGCTGGAGGCCGCCGAGGCGGTGTGCCCGGGTGACGGCGTGGCCGCCGAGGAGGTCCTCGACCTGGTGACCAGGCTGGTCGACCGCTCGCTCGCCGTGATGACCGACGGCCCCGCGGGCCCCCGGTACGGGTTGCTGGAGTCGGTCGCCGCGTACGCCGCCGAACGTCTGGGCGAGGCCGACGACCTCGGCGAGGCGCGCGGCCGGCACCTGCGCTACTACACGGACCTGGCCGAGCGCGCCGAGCCCGAGCTGCGCGGCCCCGGCCAGCGGGAGTGGCTGGCCCGGCTCGACGCCGAGGCCGCCAACCTGCGCGCGGCGCTGGAGGAGGCGGTCGGGACCGGCGACGCCGTCCTGGCCGGGCGCCTGGCCGCCGCCCTGTCGTGGTGGTGGCTGCTGCGCGGCCGGCTGCACGAGGGCCGCCGCAGCCTGGCGCGGGTGTGCGCCATGTCCACCGAGGCGGCCTCCGCGGCGGACCCCGAGTCGGCCGGCGCGCAGGTGGCCCACGCGGCGTTCCGGCTGCTGACCGGGGAGCGCCCCGGCCCGGCGTCCTGCGACGTTCCCGCCCCGGACGGCGCGGCCGTGCCGGGACATCTGGCCTGGCTGTACGCCTACGCCCTGTTCAGCGCCGGCGACCTCGGCACGGGCGCGCTCGACGTGGCCGCCGCGTCCGGCGACCGGTGGACCACCGCCGCCACGCTGGCCCTGCGCGCCACGCACGCGATGCTCCGCGACGACCTGGCCGGAGCCGACCGGGACGCCCGCCGCGGCGCGGAGCTGTTCCGCGAGCTCGGCGACCGCTGGGGCGAGCTGCAGACCGTGCCGCCGCTGTCGTCCGTCGCCGAGATCAAGGGCGATCACGCCGAGGCGGCCCGGCTCCAGGAGGAGGGGCTGCGCATCGCCGAGGAGCTGGGCCTGGCGGGCGAGCTGTCGGTCCGCCACTCCGGGCTCGGCCGCCTGGCACTGCTGGCCGGCGACTGGGACCGCGCCCGCGACCTGCACGAGCGCGCGCGAGACCTGGCCGCGCGGCAGGGCCACCTCTACGGCGAGGTGCACGCGGTGATGGGCCTGGCTCTCGGCGCCCGGCGGTCCGGGGATCTCGACGCCGCCGAGTCCTTCCTGGCCCGCCTGCGCGACGTCTATCCCTCCTCACCCGCGGGCGCACACCTGGTCCATGCCGAGCTGGGGTTCGTGGCCGAGCTGCGCGGCGATCACGAGTCGGCCGCCGCGAGCCACCGGCGCGGCCTGGAGATCGCCCGCTCGACCGGAGAGCCCCGGACCCTGGCGCTCTCCCTGGAGGGTCTGGCCGGAGCGGCGGCGCTGGCCGGAGCGGCGGAACGGGCCGCGCTGCTGCTCGGCGCGGCCGACGGGTTGCGCGGCAGCATGGGCACCCCGCTGCCGGCCGCCGAACGCGGCGACGTGGAGCGGATCACCGCGTCCGCCGTCGCCGTGCTGGGCCGGGACGTCTTCGCCGCGACGTTCCTGCACGGCACAAACAACTTTCTTGACATCGCCGAAAATGCCGGGTCGAACTTTTCATGAGTCCTGCTCGGGCCGATGCGATCTCATTTGCCGGAACATAACGCCAGGTCAGCAGCGCGCCTGAGGTGGCCACACCCCTTCCTTGATCTATTACTCCCGGTCAAAAAATCAGTATGACAGCCCCTTGCCCTCCTTGGGGATTTTGTTCATATTTGCGGGCAAGTCACCCCACCCTCAGGAGGCTCCAGTGAGCATCCATGGCTTACGGATCCGGCGCGCCGCACTGATCGTCGCCACCGCCGGACTCCTCACCGGCGCGGTCACGGGCGTACCCGCCCAGGCATCGCCCGCGCCGGCCCAGCCCGCCGCCGACCCGGCCGCCGCCGCGGCCAGGCTGGAGGGGCAGCTCGGCGCCCGCACCGCCGGCTCCTACTTCGACCAGGCACAGGGCAAGATGGTGGTCACCACCACCGATCCGGCCGACGCCGAGGCCATCACCGCCTCGGGCGCCGTGCCGCGTGTCGTGTCCCGCAGCGGCCCCGCGCTTGAGGCCATCATGTCCCTCCTCGACCGCACGGCCGCCGTCCCCGGCACCGCGTGGGCCGTCGACCCGGCCTCCAACCAGGTCGTCGTCTGGGTGGACAGCACCGTCGCGAGCAGCGCGCGCACCAAGGTCCAGATCGCGGTCCAGCAGGCCAACACGCAGGCGGCCGCCGCGCAGGGCCAGAGCGCCGAGGCGGCCACGCCCGCGGTGCGCGTCGAGAACGAGCCCGGCAGGTTCAGCCTCTTCATCCAGGGCGGCGACGCGATCTACGGCGGCCAGTACCGCTGCTCGCTGGGCTTCAACGTGGTCAGCGGTTCGACCTACTACTTCCTGACCGCCGGCCACTGCGGCAACATCGCCTCCACGTGGTACGCCAACTCCGCGAAGACCACGACCCTGGGCAACACGACGGGATCCAGCTTCCCGGGCAACGACTACGCCATCGTCAAGTACACCAACACCAGCATCGCCCACCCGGGCGGCGTGGACCTCTACAGCGGCTCGCGTGACATCACCAGCGCGGGCAACGCCTACGTCGGCCAGTCCGTGCAGCGCAGCGGCAGCACGACGCACGTGCACAGCGGCTCGGTGACGGCGCTCAACGCCACCGTGAACTACGCCGAGGGCACCGTACGCCAGATGATCAAGACCAACGTCTGCGCCGAGGGCGGCGACAGCGGCGGCGCGCTGTTCTCCGGCGGCGTCGCGCTCGGCCTGACCTCCGGCGGCAGCGGCAACTGCTCCAGCGGCGGGACGACGTTCTTCCAGCCGGTCACCGAGGCGCTGAGCGCCTACGGGGTGAACGTCTTCTGATCGGCCGCTGACCGCGGGTGAGCCGATCTCCGTGCGGGTCGCGTGCAGGCGCGGCCCGCACGTTCGCGTAAAAGAACCTATACAAACCAGACAAAACGCCCTAATGTGGGCATCGCCCCAGTCGGCAACGACTGGGGCGCCAAACCTCCTCCGCCGGCGCGCGCGACGACCGCCCAAGGCGCCCTCTTTACGGACAATTCCCCTTCCGGCCGCCGCCCGACCCCCTCAATTACGGATCGTAACGGCTGTGTTACTGTCCGCGTTATGAACAAATCGGCCACTGAGCGGCAGATCGAAATTCTCTGGCCCACCATCGGCGTATCGGTCACAGCAGACCTTGACGGACGCAACCGCGACCTCGCCGACGCGTTGTGGCGCACCCTGCCCTACCGCAGCCTGCAAGGCCACGCCCTCGTGGCGGGCCACCACCTCTACCATCTGGCCCCGATGCCCGAGTTGCTGCACGTCCCGGGCGTCCACAAGATCGACCGGCGGATCGCGCCCGACGGATCGGTGTTCTGCTCCCGTCTCCAGCACCTCGGCATCAAGTACGGCCCGCTGAGCGAGCCCATGCCCGCCACGCCCATCGGCACCGTCCGCGAGGAGGACCTCGACGCGCTCGCCGAGGCCGGGAAGGCGGTGTGGCAGTCGGTGTACTCCGGCGGCGACCCCGTGATCGTCGAGGTGCGCAGGGCCGGCGACGGCGGCGGCCACCAGCTGCGCCGTCCGACGGCCCGGCACACCGAGGCCGAGCAGCTTCTCGCCGAGCTGCACGACGAGATCGAGCGCATCTGGCTCGACCCGCCCCAGGAGCTGGTCGACCTGCACGAGGGCCGCATCGCCTCGGGCGCGGGCAGCTTCGGCACCACGCTGACCACGATGCTGTTCGTCAACGGCGAGACCCGCCCGCTCGGCTACTGCTGCTACTCCGGCCTGGTCAGGGCCGCCCAGCAGCAGCAGCTCCCGCTGGAGTTCCTGCAGCAGATGGCGCGCATCATGGCCGCCACCCCGGCCGAGTTCCTCGGCTACTGCGGGCTGAACAAGCTGCACCAGTTCACCGAGCGCGCGCTGGAGGTCGCCGACCAGCTCCAGGACCGCGAGGACTTCGTCGCGCTCATGAGCCACATGGCCCTGTACGTCAACTGCCTGGGCGCCTGGAACCTCCAGCTCTTCCCGTGGCAGGTCGACGAGCACCTGCGCGCGGACGGCTCGGTGGCCCCGATCTCCGGCTCGATGCTGGCTCCCTTCCAGGGCGGGACGGTGGCCCCGGCATGAGCCAGGCCGACCGGGCCGAGGTGGTGGTCATCGGCGGCGGCGTGATCGGCCTGTCGATCGCGGCCCACCTGGCCGAGGCAGGGGTCGAGACCGTCGTCCTGGAACGCGACGACCTGGCCTCCGGCGCCTCGCGGGCCACCGCGGACGTGCTGCGCGCCTACTTCTCCGGCGACCCGGTCAGCTCCGCCATGGCGGTGCGCAGCCTGTCGGCCTACCAGTCGTTCCCGCGCTGGCCCGGCGCCGAGCTGCCGATGCGGCAGGTGGGCTACCTCGTGCTGTTCACCGAACGGGAGCAGGTGAACAGGTTCGAGGCCGAGCTGCCGGCGCAGCGTGCCGCGGGCGTGGACGTGTCGCTGATCGGCGCGGAGGAGGCCCGGCGGCTCAACCCGCTGGTCGAGGAGCCGTCGCTGCTGGCGGCCGCGTGGTCGCCGCAGGCGTTCGTGAGCGACACGGCCGCCATCGTGGAGGCGTACGCGGAGGGCGCGGCGCGGGCGGGGGCCTCGCTGCGCACCGGCTGCCCGGTCACCGCCGTCGATCCGGCCGCCGGACGGGTCGAGACCGCGGACGGCACGCTCACCGCGCAGGCGATCGTGTGCGCGGCCGGCGCCTGGTCGGGCTGGATCGCCTCGGCGGCGGGCGTGGACCTGCCGCTGACCGGGCCGGCGGTGCAGGAACTGCTCACCACCGGCCCGCTGCCCGACGTGCCGGACATGCCGGTCACCCTGCACGCCGCCAGCGGGCTGCTGATCCGCCGGCGCGGCGACCGCATCCTGATCGGCATGGGCAACCCCGGCACCGACCGGGACGCCTGGTTCGTCAAGGCCAGGGCCCAGCTCGCCACCACGTACCCGGACCTGGACCTGTCCGGGCTGGAGACGGCGGTGCGCGGCCCCAGGGACGCCAGCCCCGACCGGTCGGCCTTCATCGGCCGGCTGCCCGGATCGCCGGCGTTCCTGTACGCCACCGGGTTCTCCGGCCACGGGCTGTGCAACGCCCCGGCGGCCGGGGAGCTGGTCCGTGACCTGTACCTGGGCCACGACCCGGCGGACGCGTTCGGCTTCGACCCGATCGAGCTGTCGGCCGGGTCGCGGCGACGCTCGCGCTGACACCGCACCCGGACTCGTGCCGCCCGCGCCGACGCCGCATCCTTTCCGTGATCGAGGCGTGGCGTTGCCGCGGGTTGGCACGGCAGCGGGTACGACCGGCACCGGGGGAGACAACGATGACCACGAATCCGTACGCCACGGCGCCCGTCGGCTACGCGGCCGAGCCGACGGCCGCGCCGTACTCGATCGTCGAGCTCATGCCCGGCGCCCGCAACCTGGTGCACTACCTGCGGGTGGCGCCGGGCGAGCGGGTGCTGGTGCTGGCCGAGCACACCGTCGACCCGGTGGTCGTCCAGGCCATCGCGGCCGCGGCGGCCTACCGGGACGCCGACGTGCACATCCTGTCGGTGGCGCCGTTCAGCCCGGGCGGCTGGGACAGCGGGGCCGGGCACCACGTCGAGCGGGCGGCGGTCGGGGCGTCCGACGTCGTCATCGCCTGCACCTGGTGGGGCGAGGTGCACACCGCGCCGCTGTTCTTCGACGAGATCGCGGCGCTGCCGGTGCGGTTCGCGTCCCTGCACATGAGCGCCACGGCGGGCGCGCTGCTCACCGGCGCGCGCCTGCCCAACGAGGTCTTCTACGCCCTGGCGCACCGCACGCTGGAGAAGCTGGCCGCGACCACCAGGATCCGGGTCACCTCCACGGCCGGCACGGACCTGACGCTGTCCGGGCTGACCCTCATGCCGGACGCCGAGCCGCCGGGCCCCGGCCAGTGGCGGCCCTTCCCGTACGGCGGCGTCAACTTCTGGCCCGCCGACACCGAGGGCGTGCTCGTCGTCGAGGACTGCACGGTGACCGGCGTGCCCGAGGAGCCGCTGAGCGTCCACCTGGCCGGCAACGTCGTGCAGAAGATCGAGGGCGGGACGGCCGCCGACCGGCTGCGCCGCTTCTCCCCCGGCGGCTTCTACCTGCGGCACGCCCTGATCGGGCTGAACCCGAAGGTGCGGGTGGCCGGCGGCAGCCAGTTCGAGCGGGAGAAGCACGCCGGCGCGTTCTACTGCGGGCTCGACGCGCTCACCGACGGCGTGGCCGTCACCACCGCGCCCGGCTTCGCCCACTGCGACTGCCAGGTCGACCGGCCCACCCTGTACGCAGACGACGAGCCGCTCGTCCTCGACGGCCGGCTGCTGCTGCTCGACGACCCCGAGATCCGCCGGGTGGCCGAACGCTTCGGGCCGCCGGACGTGATCCTCGACGACAACCCGGTCATGGTCCTCCCCCGCCGCTACAGCGGGGCGACGTCGAGCCGATGACCGCCCGACCGCACCAGACAGACAGGATGACCATGGAACCCGAGTTCGTCCTCGACCCGGCCACCCTCGACCTGCACGACAGCGACGAGCGGCTGCGCCGGGCCGGCCCGCTCGTCCCGGTACGGGTGGAGGGGGTGCTGGCCTGGGCCGCCACCAGCCACGCGACGCTGGAGGCGGTGCTGTCGCACCCGGCGATGACGCGCGACATCCGGTACTGGGACCCGAAGGCCCGCGCCGCGGCCCCCCAGGGCACGTCGCTGATGCGGCTCGTCACCGACGCGTCCATGCTCAACGCCGACGGCGAGGAGCACCGGCGGCTGCGCGGCCCGCTGGTCAAGCTGTTCAGCGCGCGCCAGGTGCAGCGGATGGAGCCGTGGATCACCTCCATCGTCGGCGACCTGCTGGAGGACCTGGCGGCCAGGCCGCCGGGCGAGCCGGTGGACCTGCGCGCCGAGTACGCCTACCCGCTGCCGTTGCGCGTCATCGTCGAGATGCTGGGCGTGCCCGACTCCCACCGCGAGCGCCTGCGCGCGCTCACCGACGAGGTGGTGCAGCTCGACCAGAGCCCGCCGGACAGCCCGGAGGGTCGCAGGGCGCTGTTCGAGCTGGTCGGGGAGATCATCGAGGTGCGGCGCGGCACGCCCGGCGAGGACCTGACGAGCGAGCTGATCGCGCTGCACGCCCAGGGCCGGCTGGACGACGCCGAGCTGCGCGACACCGTGCAGGTGCTGCTGATCGCCGGCCACGTCACGACGATCAACCTCATCGCGCACGCCGTGCGCGCCCTGCTGGGCCGTCCGGAGCAGCTCGAACTGCTGCGTTCGGGGGCCGTGCCGTGGAGCGCGGCGGTGGAGGAGGCGCTGCGCTGGGAGTCGCCCAACGCCTACTTCCCGATGCGCTACGCCATGGAGGACGTGGAGATCGAGGGCGTCCGGCTGCGGGCCGGCGAGGCGGTGCTGGCCTGCTTCTCCGCCGCCGGACGCGACCCCGAGCGGTTCGGCGCGAACGCCGCCGACTTCGACGTGACCAGGCCGGCCGTGCCGCATCTGGCGTTCGGGCACGGGCCGCACTTCTGCCTGGGCGCGCCGCTGGCCCGGTTGCAGGCCGAGGTGGCGCTGCCGGCCCTGTTCGCGACGTTCCCCGAGATGCGGGCCGCCGGGCCGCTCGACGACCTGCCCCGGCTCACCTCGCTGCTGGACAACGGCGTGCGCGCCCTGCCGGTGCTGCTCGGCCCGCGCGCCACCGGCTGAGCTCCGCCGGTTTCTCCGTGATTGCGGATCTTCGTGGGCTGCCTTCTCGCAGATTGCCGCATGCGAACGGGTCCGTTGCGGCGTCCGCGCCGGGCGTTCTTTGCTGAATATCCGGGTTCGGAAACCAGGATCGACCTCCAGGGGTATTCATGCAGACGCCCATCGCCCCCATCGGCGCGCACGGCATGCTCGTGTTCCTGTTGCAGATCGGAGTGCTGCTCGGCCTGGCCCTGGGGCTCGGGGCGCTGGCGGCCCGGTTCCGGCTGCCCGCCGTGGTGGGCGAGCTGTTCGCCGGGGTCGTGCTCGGGCCGTCGATCCTGGCGCACGTCGCGCCGGACCTCCAGCGCTGGCTCTTCCCCGCCGACCCCGGCCAGTTCCACCTGCTGGACGCCGTCGGGCAGGTCGGCGTGCTGCTGCTGGTCGGGCTGACCGGCATCCACATGGACCTGAACCTGGTGCGCCGGCGGGCGGCCACCGCGGCCGGGATCAGCGTGGGCGGCCTGGTCATCCCGCTCGGGCTCGGCATCGCCACCGGGTTCCTGCTGCCCCGGATGATCGTCCCCGACGGCACCGACGCGACGGTGTTCGCGCTGTTCATGGGCGTGGCGATGTGCGTGAGCGCGATCCCCGTGCTGGCCAAGACGCTGATGGACATGCGGCTGCTGCACCGCAACATCGGCCAGCTCACGCTCACCGCCGGAATGATCGACGACGCGTTCGGCTGGTTCATGCTCTCGATCGTCAGCGCCATGGCCGTCAACGCGGTCAGCACCGGCACCGTGCTCACCTCGCTGGCCTACCTGGTCGCCATCGTCGTGGTGGCCCTGACCGTCGGGCGTCCGCTGGTGCGCGGCGCGATGCGGCTGGCGGCCCGGTCGCCCGAGGCGGGCCCGACGGTCGGCATGGCGATCCTGCTGCTCGTGCTGGCCTCGGCCGGGACGCACGCGCTCGGCCTGGAGTCGGTCTTCGGCGCGTTCGTGATGGGCATGCTCATCGGCGGCGCGGGACGGGTGGACCCGGCCCGGCTGGCGCCACTGCGCACGGTGACGCTGTACGGCTTCGCCCCCGTCTTCTTCGCCACCGCCGGGCTGCGGATGGACCTGACCGCGCTGACCCGCCCGCCGGTGCTGCTGGCCGGGCTCGCGGTGCTGGCCGTCGCGATCGTCGGCAAGTTCGTCGGCGCGTACGCCGGCGCCCGGCTGAGCCGGCTCAACCGCTGGGAGGCGCTGGCCCTGGGCGCCGGGCTCAACGCGCGCGGCGTGATCGAGGTCGTGGTGGCCATGGTCGGCCTGCGGCTGGGCATCCTCAGCGTCGAGGCGTACACGCTGGTGGTGCTGGTCGCGATCGTCACCTCGCTGATGACGCCGCCCATCCTGCGCGCGGCGATGGCCCGGGTCGAGCAGACCGCCGACGAGGAGATCCGCGAGACGGCCCACCGCGCCTGGACCACCACGGCGAGCTGACGGGGGCGACGCCTCGCGCGGCACGCCCTAAGGTTGCCCCATGTCCGAAACGCCGTCACGGGTGGAGCTGCACCCGCTCACCCTCTCCGACCAGGACGAGTTCTGCTCGCTCGTCCGGGCCAGCGCCGAACTGCACCGGCCGTGGATGCAGCTGCCCTCGACCGCCGAGGACTTCCGGACCTGGATGCGCCGCTTCGACGACGGCCTCAACCTGGGCTTCCTGATCCGCGTCCGGGAGACCGGCGCCGCGGCGGGCACGGTCAACATCAACTCGATCATCCGGGGCCGCTACCAGGGGGCGTCCCTCGGCTACGCGGCCTTCGCCCCGTCGGCCGGGCGCGGCTACATGACCGACGGGCTCACCCTCGCCCTGCGGCACGCGTTCGGCGACCTGCGGCTGCACCGCCTGGAGGCCAACATCCAGCCGGCGAACAAGGCGTCCCTGGCCCTGGCCCGGCGGCTGGGCTTCCGTTACGAGGGGCTGTCGCCCGACTACCTCTACATCGACGGCGCCTGGCGCGACCACGAACGCTGGTCCATCACCGCGCCGAGCCCCTGGCAGCCCGATCCCTCCCTGCCGGAGGTCTGATCGCCTCAAGGAGGCGTCAGGGCGACGGCCCCGCTCCCGCGCGACTCAGCGGGACGAACACCGCGGCCGGCACCGTCAGCCAGGCGGCGATCACGAGATAGTCCCAGCCGGCCGCCACCAGCCGCGCGTCCCGGGTCAGCCGGAGACGTACGTGATGGAGCCGGTCCAGCGGTTTGCCGCGTCCCGGTAGACCTGGAACAGCCCGGTGTCGAAGTACGGGGAGATGCCGGTGTCGTACCGCCCGTCGGCGTCGGTGTCGGCGACGCTGATCGTCAGGCCGGTCAGGTAGCCGGCGCGGGTCTCGGCGTCGTACCCGGTCACCCACGCCGCCCCGAGCGAGGCCGTGAACGGCGAGTCCACGCCGACGGGCCGGTCCGCGCGCAGGCCGGAGGGCTTGACCGCGAACGTCGGCCCGGTCGAGCGTTCGAGGATCTGGCCCGTATATGGGCCGGAGCCGTCGGGGTGCGGCCCGGAGGGGTGGCCGAAGACGTCAGCCGCGGGCGGGAGCGGCTGGTTGGCCGCGATCCCGAGGCCGCCGACGTTGTCGCCGAGGCGGCCGACGGTGGTCAGCGTGTCCGGGGCGGACAGGACGACGCCGCTGTGGACGGTGGCGAAGGCGTAGTCCCGGTCGAAGTCGTGCAGGTCCTCGAAGTCGTAGTGGGTGATGCCCTGCTTGCCGACGTACAGGCCGTAGGGGGTGGCGCCGCCGGAGTAGGCGGGGACGAAGACCCACTTGCCGAGCGCGCCCATCGGGGCCTCGATGTCGAACACGCAGTGGCCCGCGGTGGCCACCAGGTTGCGGTAGGCCGACTGCACCGAGGTGCCGGTGCACCAGTGGGGCAGGCCGTCGCCGCCGATGAAGAACACCTTGCCGGACGTCACGACCTCGTCGCCGGGCGGCGGGTTCTCGGCCCCGATCGGCGGGGTGCTGACCGCGGGCCCGTCCGGGACGACGCCGGTGGACAGGCGCTCGGCCCCCATCGCCGCGGCCAGCACGGTGTACGGCGTGGCGGCCCGCAGGTTGGCGGCGTCGTCGGCGAGCCAGAACCCGGCTACCTCCCTGGCCTTGTCCACGACGGTGGCCAGCGGGACCGTCGCGACGGTGGCCGCCCGCGCGGGCCCGGCCACGACGACGGGGGTCAGCAGGCTCAGCGCGGCGGCTGACGCGATCATTGCACGCATCAAGGACATCTCTCCGTCCGGTGGGGCCGGCCGGACGGCCCGGCCGGCGAACACCAAGATCGTAAGCACGGCCGGCGACGGAAGCCCACAAGTTTTAGATCACATGTTCGAAACGGTGGGGCGAGCAGAAACACGCGTGGCCCACCACCCGGAGGTGATGGGCCACGTCGGAGGGAAGCCGCGCGGGTCAGGACCGCTTGCGGCCCACCGCGCACAGGTGGTAGTCGCCGTCGATCGGGGACGGGTCGGTGTCGGGGTCGGGACGCCACTCGCGGGTGTTGACGACGCCCGGCTCCAGGAGGTCGAAGCCGTCCAGCATGGAGGCGAACACCGACCGCCTGCGGGCCGTGAACGGCGAGGTCGCGTTGCGGTAGACGGCGCTGACGTCGTCGGCCTTGCTGGGCATGGTGTCGGGGGCGACGTGCGTCAGCACGATGTGACTGCCCGCGGGCAGCAGGTCGCGGTAACGGTGGACGACGCCCACCGGGTCCTCGGCGTCGGTGACGAAGTGCAGCAGCGAGACCACCAGCAGCGCGATCGGCCGGGAGAAGTCCAGCACCTCCGCCGCCCGCTCCATGACGGCCTCCGGCCGCCGCAGATCGCCCTCCTGGACGGTGACGTCGGGCGAGTGGCCGAGCAGGGCGCGGGAGTGGGTGAGCACGACCGAGTCGTTGTCCACGTAGACGATCTTCGCGCCCTCGATCACCTCGTGCACGTGGCCCGCGGTCGGCAGCCCCGACCCGATGTCGAGGAACTGGTCGACGCCCGCCTGCCGCAGGTGGCGCACGGCGCGCTGGAGGAAGGCCCGGCTGTTGCGGGCGTCGCCCCTGATCTCGGGGATGATCGACAGCACCTTCTCCGCGGCGGCCCGGTCGGACGCGAAGTTGTCCTTCCCGCCGAGGTAGTAGTCGTACATCCGCGCCACGTTGGGCACCGCGGCGCTGACGCCCGGCGGGACTCGGTCACTCATCATGTGCCAAACCTAGACGATCTAGGGCTGACGTTGGGATGATCTCTGCCATGTTAGGTCTCGACCCCGCGACGGGGATCAGCAGGACCAACCTCTGGGCATGCATGGGGCTCGGGCTCCTCGGCACGGCGGTCATCACGTTCCTGCCGGCCGCCCAGCCGTACCTGCTCACCGACGCGCTGGGGCTGTCCGGCGACGACCTGGGCCGCACGACCGGCTACCTCCAGGTCGCCGCGGAGGCGGCGCTCATCCTGAGCCTGGCCTGGTACGGCGCGCTCGCCGACCGGATCGGCCGGCGGCCGGTCGCCGTGGCGGGGCTGCTGCTGTGCGCCCTGGGCGCGGCGCTCTACCCGTTCGCGGGCAACGTCGCCGTCCTGGTCGCCCTGCGGGTCGTGTTCGCCCTCGGGATCGCCGCCCTGAACGTCACCATGTCCGCGATCACCGCCGACTACGTGCGCGACCGCGCGCGCGGCAAGGCCTACGGCTGGCTCGGCCTGTTCAGCGGCATCGGCGCGGTGATCGCGGTGCTGGTGCTGGTACGCCTGCCGAACATGCTGGAGGACGGCGGCATGGCCCCGGCCACGGCGGCCAGGGTGGGCTTCCTGGTGGTCGCCGGGCTGGTGCTGCTGGGCGCGCTGGCCCTGCGCGGCACGCTGGCCCCCGGCCTGGCCACGTCCGTCGAGCCGCCCGCCGGGCACTCGGCCGGGCAGCAGGCCGGTGAGCGGGCCGGGCTGGGCCGGCTGGTCGTCGAGGGCGTGCGGCTGGCCCGCGACCCCGGCGTGGCGCTGTCGTACGCGGCGTCCTTCGTGGCCAGGGCCGACCTGGCGCTGGTGGCGAGCTTCCTGTCGTTGTGGATCGTGGACCACGCCAAGGCCGTGCGCGGCATGTCCGCCACCGAGGCCCTGGCCAAGAGCGGCGCGATCGTGGGCATCGCGTACATGGTGATCGTGGTGGGCGCGCCGCTGTTCGGCTGGCTCGGCGACCGGATGCGGCGGCAGGACGTGGTGATCCTGGCCCAGGCGCTGGCCGGGGCCGCGTACCTGTCGACGCTGCTGGTCAGCGATCCGCTCGGGCCGGGGATGATGCTGGTGGCGGCGGCCGTCGGGCTGGGCGAGATCGGCGTCATCACCACGGCGGGCCCGCTGCTGGCCCAGCAGGTGCCGGCCCGCTACCGGGGCTCCAGCTTCGGCGTCCAGACGCTCTGCGGCGCGATCGGCATCTTCGTCATCTCCGGGGTCGGCGGCTGGCTCTACGACCTGTGGCGGCCCGCGGCCCCCTTCGCGCTGGCGGGCGCGTGCGGCCTGCTGGTCGCCCTGTTCGGCCTGGCCGTCCGCCGCCGGGTGACCCCCGTCCCCGAGGCGGAACCCAGCCGTACGGCCTGACCGCAGGACGAGGGCGCCCCGTCAAGGAGGCGCCCTCGTCGCAGGTCAGGCGACCAGCCGGCGGTCGGCCGCCCGGACCGTCTCCCGGACGACGCGGCAGATGCCGGCGATGTGCCCGGCGTCCACCGTGGGACCGGTCGGCAGGGACAGGACGCGGGCGGCCAGGCCCTCGGCGCGGGGCAGGGGCAGCGGGAAGTGCCTGCCCGGGTCCGACCGGTACGGCTCGACCTGGTGGCAGATCGGGGAGAAGTAGCGGCGCGCGTGCACGTTCTCCACCAGCAGCGCCGCCAGCACGGCGTCCCGCGAGACGCCGGCGACGGCCTCGTCCACCTCGATGACGAGGTACTGGAAGTTGGCCCGTTCGCCGGGCGCCTGGCCGCGCACCACGACGCCCGGCAGCCCGGCGAGCAGCTCCTCGTAGACCCGCTGGTTGCGCCGGTTGGCCTCGACGATCGTGTCGATGGCCTCCAGCGAGGTCAGCCCCATGGCCGCGTGGAACTCGCTCATCCGGGCCACCGTGCCCGCCCCGGAGATCTGCCCGGCCGCGTCGATGCCCTGGTTGCGCAGCTCCCTGACCCGCGCGGCCAGGTCGTCGTCGTCGGTGACGATCGCGCCGCCCTCGACGCTGTTGACGAACTTGGTGGCGTGGAAGCTGAAGATCTCGGCGTCCCCGGACGTCCCGATCGGCCTGCCCCGGTAGGTGCAGCCGAGCGCGTGCGCCGCGTCGAACAGCAGGACGAGCCCGTGCGCGCGGGCCAGGCGCTCCAGGGCGTCCACGTCGCACGGGTAGCCGAAGACGTGCACGCCGAGGATGCCCCGGGTGCGCGGGCCGATCAGGCGCTCGACGTGGTCGGGGTCGGCGTTGCCGGTGATCTCGTCGGAGTCGCAGAAGACCGGGACGATGCCGATCCACTCCAGCGCGTGGGCGGTGGCCACCCAGGTGAAGGAGGGGACGATCACCTCGTCGCCCGGCCGCAGCCCGGCGGCCCTGGCCGCGATCTGGATGCCGGTGGTGGCGTTGCAGGTCGCCACCGCGTGCCGGGCGCCGGTCAGGTCGGCCAGGCGCGCCTCGAACTCGCGCACCAGCGGGCCGTTGTTGGTCAGCCAGAGCCGGTCGAGCACGCCGCCGAGCCGTTCCAGCAGGCGCGCCCGCTCCCCCGCGTTCGGCCGGCCGACGACGAGGGGCTCACCGGAGGCCATCGCCGGCCTCCTCGCGCACGCCGACGAACAGCCCGGGGCTGTTGGGCCGGCCGTCGGCCAGCTTGAACGCGGGCCGGAACTCGGCCCGGCAGCCCGCCTTGGCGAACGCCTCCAGGTACTGGTCGCAGGTGAACAGGCTGGAGTAGAGGACCTCGGCGAACTCCTTGAAACCCGAGGCGTCGGCGACCCTGAACCGCACCTCCAGCCGGCTCTTGCCGCCCTCCCTGCGCGAGTGCGTCATGCGGGAGATGACGAGCCCCTCCTCCACCAGCGTGTGGCCGCCGACGTGCCCGTCGAGGAAGTTCTCCGGGAAGTACCAGGGCTCGACGACGAGGACGCCGCCGGGCGCCAGGTGGGCCGCCATCCGGCCGACGGCCTCCACCAGCTCGTCGTAGGAGCCCAGTTCGCCGACGGCGTTGCCCATGCAGGTCACGGCGTCGAAGGTGCGTCCGAGGTCGAAGGTGCGCATGTCGCCGGCGTGCAGCGGCACGCCGGGCAGCCGCCGTCCGGCGACCTCCCGCATGTCGGGCGACAGCTCGACCCCCTCGACGTGGTCGAAGAGCTTGGCGAAGGTCTCCAGGTGCGCGCCGGTGCCGCAGGCGACGTCGAGCAGCGAGGCTGCGTGCGGCGACCGTTCCCTGATGATCCGGTCGAGCTCCCGGGCCTCGCCCTCGAAGCTCTTGCCGCGGCTGCGGAAGACGCGGTCGTAGTACTCGGCGTGGTCGGATCCGTATTCCATGCAGATCTCCTTCAGGCCACCGCCGGGACGGGCTCGGCCGTCACGACCCTCGGCTGCGGGATGGGGATGATGAACTTGCCGCCGCGGCGCAGGAAGTCCTGCTCCTTGGAGATGATCTCGTCGGCGTAGTTCCAGGCGAGCAGCAGGTAGTAGTCGGGCTGCTGGTCGCGGGCCTGCTCGGGCGAGCGGCAGGGGATGCGGGTGCCGGGCAGCAGCCGGCCGTGCTTGAGGCTGGTGGTGTCGCTGCAGAAGCGCACCTCGGCCGGGCCGAGCTCGCAGAACTGCAGCAGGGTGGTGCCCTTGGACGGCGCGCCGTACCCCGCGACGGTCAGGCCGCGCCCGGCCAGGTCGCGCACGAGGTCGCCGATCTGCTTGATCACCTGGTGGGCGCGCTCGGCGAAGGCCAGGTAGGCCTCGTCGGAGTCGAGGCCGCTCTGCCGCTCAAGCGACAGCAGCCGGTTCACGGAGGGGCGGGCAGGGTGGGCCGAGCCCTCCCTGGCGGCGAAGACGACGATCGAGCCGCCGTGCACGGCCGCCCGCTCGACGTCCACGATGCGCAGGCCGTGCCGCGCGAACAGATGGCTCAGCGTGGTGACCGAGTAGTACGACAGGTGCTCGTGGTAGATCGTGTCGAACTGGTTCTCCTCCAGCAGGTCCAGCAGGTACGGGACCTCGATCGCGACCAGCCCGTCGGGGGCCAGCACGGCGGTGGCGCCGTCCAGCACGTTGTGCACGTCGTCGATGTGGGCGAAGCACTGGCGGCCGAGCACCAGCTTGGCCTCGCCCTGCTCGGCGTGGATGCGGCGGCCCTGGTCGGCGCCGAAGAACTCGGGCAGCGTGCGCACGCCGCGGGCGTTGGCGATCTCGGCCAGGTTCTCGGCCGGGTCCACGCCGACGACCCGCTGCCCCTGCTCCTGGAAGAGCGCGAGCTGCAGGCCGACGTTGCTGCCCAGCTCGACGACCAGCTCGCCGGGCGCGAGCCCGGCCCGGCGGGTGCACCAGCCGACGATGCGCCGCATGTGGCCGGTCATCTGGTCGGACTCGGAGGTGACGTACACATAGTGCCGGAACAGCACGTCGGGCCTGATCACGTGCCGGATGGCCATCAGCCGGCAGTTGCGGCACACGATGACGTCCACGGGGTAGGCGGGCTCCTCGGCCGGGAGGTCGGCGGGGTCGAGGAAGCCGTTGGCCAGCGGCACGGACCCGAAGGAGGTGACCTCCAGCCAGTCGTCGCGCCCGCAGACCCGGCACGTGTCAAGACGTCGGACAATGTCCTGCATGGCTTCTCCTCATGATCTTCAGTGGGCGGCCACGGCGAGCTCGCGGTGCTTGAGCGGTTCCCACCAGGACCGGTTGTCCCGGTACCAGGCGACGGTCGCGGCCAGCCCGGTCTCGAAGTCGACCGACGGCGCGTAGCCCAGCTCCCGCTCGATCTTGGAGATGTCGAGGGAGTAGCGCAGGTCGTGCCCCGGCCGGTCGGGGACGTGCTCGACCATGTCCCAGCCCGCGCCGCACGCCTCCAGCAGGCGGGCGGTCAGCTCCAGGTTGCTCAGCTCGCTGCCGCCGCCGATGTGGTAGACCTCGCCGGCCCGGCCGCGGTCGAGGACCATCCGGATGGCCCGGCAGTGGTCGGAGACGTGCAGCCAGTCGCGCCGGTTGCCGCCGTCGCCGTACAGGGGCACCCGGCGGCCTTCGAGCAGGTTGGTGACGAACAGCGGGATGACCTTCTCGGGGAACTGGTAGTGGCCGTAGTTGTTGGTGCAGCGGGTGATCACGACGTCCAGGCCGAGCGTGCGGTGGAAGGCCAGCGCGAGCAGGTCCGAGCCGGCCTTGGAGGCCGCGTACGGCACGTTCGGCGCGAGCGGCGTCTCCTCGGTCCACGAGCCCTCGGCGATGGAGCCGTACACCTCGTCGGTGGAGACGTGCACGAAGCGGCCGACGCCGTGCCGCAGGGCCGCCTCCAGCAGGGTCTGGGTGCCCAGCACGTTGGAGCGCACGAAGCCGGTCGCGCTGACGATCGACCGGTCGACGTGCGTCTCGGCGGCGAAGTGCACGATCGCGTCCTGCCCGGCCACCACCTCGTCGGCCACGAGCGGGTCGGCGGTGTCGCCCTGCACGAAGCGCAGCCCCGGGTGGCCGGCCACCGGGTCGAGGTTCTCCAGGTTGCCGGAATAGGTGAGCTTGTCCAGGACGGTGACCCGCGTGCCCGGCGAGTCGCGCAACGTGGCTCTGACGAACTCCGAGCCGATGAAACCGGCGCCGCCGGTGACCAGGATCCGCAATGGTCCGCCTCCTGTCTGAGGGGTCGACGGCTACCGGGCGGCGGCGGTCAGCCGCTCCAGCTCCGCGACGATGTCGGTCGGGCTCGGCGTGGCCAGCCAGTCCTCGTGGATGGCGGCCGCGCCCTTGGTGAACGAGGGGTCCTTCAGCACGCGCAGCACCTCGTCGCGGATCTCGGCCGCGGACTGCGTCTGGTGGTTGATCCGCACGCCGGCGCCGCGCGTGGTGACGTACCGGGAGGTTCGGGTCGAGGTGAGCTGTTTCTGGCACTGGAGCTGCCAGTCGATGCCGCCCTCGACGGGGGTGCCGACGAGCCGGTTGTGCTCGTCGGTGTCGCAGACGACCTGCGGGACGTTCATGGCCGAGGCGGCCGCGAAGGTGCCGATCGAGCCGTGGTGGATGATCGCCGAGCAGGTCGGCAGGAGCTGGTCGAGCGGCACGTAGTCGAACACGCGCACGTTGGCGGGCAGCGGGCGGTCCAGGTCGAGCAGCTGGTTGGCGTCCAGGGTGGCGACGACCTCGGCGTCCAGGCCGTCCACGGCCTCCATCAGCTTGGCGGTGCGCCCCCAGTCGCCCTTGAAGAACGTGCGCATCGACACGCCCAGCGAGATCGCCACCCGCGGCCGCTCCGGCGGTCGCCGCAGCCACTCCGGGACGACGCTCGCCCCGGTGTAGGGGACGTACCGGACGGGCAGGCGGCGCACGCCGGGCGTGGGCAGGCTCATCCCGGGCGGGAACGGGTCCACCGTCCAGTCGCCGAGCAGCAGGTTGTCGTCGACGGTCACGCCGTACCTGTCGGCCAGCGGGCCGATCACCCCGGTCATGGGGTTCCGCTCGCCGCTGCCGGCGAACTTGTCCGCGGCCCAGGCGGTGTAGTCGGGGGCCAGCAGCGTACGGGCGTGGGCGGCGCCGCAGACCCGGGCCGCCACCGCGCCGCACGGGAACCACGGGTCCCACAGGACGAGGTCGGGCCGCCACTCGCGGGCGAACTCGACGACGGCCCGCACGTCCTGGCGGGGCTCCGGCGGATGGTAGTTGCGCATGGTCAGCAGGGCGAAGTGGTAGAAGACGTCCCAAGGCGGGCGTTCCGCCTCGGTGATGCCGAGCGCGGCGACCAGGCGCTCCGACTCCTCGATCGTCGGGATCAGGCCGGCGAACCCGGGGTAGCCGCGGTCGTGCACCGACAGCGGCTCGGGCGCGCCGCAGGAGACCGCGGTCAGCCCGGCCGCGTTCACCGACCGGTGGAAGTCGGGCACCGAGACCCCGGTGTCGACGCCCGGCGGGGCCGCCACCACCACCTGGTGCCCGGCCGCCTGCAACGCCCAGGCGTAGGGCACGATCGGCAGGAAGTGCGCCGTCGCGGGGAAGACGGTGAACATCACGCGCATGGCGATCACTCCAGAGGCGAGTCGGGGGCGGCCAGGCCGGCGCGCAGGATCTCGCCGAAGTCGGCCACCATCGTCACGATCGTGCTCTCGGTGAACAGGTTGCTGTTGTAGGCGAAGTTGCCGAAGATCTCGCCGGAGGGGGCGATGTCGAAGGTGAGCAGCGCGCCGTCGGGGATGTCGGTGCCGTTGGGCTGGTCCAGCAGGCGTTCGCGGACCTCGGCGATCTCCAGGTCGCCGACGCGCTCGCCGTCCAGGCCGGTGGCGAACTGCCAGACCTGGAGCGCGCACAGCGCCTTGCTCTCCAGCGCGGCGTCGGCCATCAGCTCGGGCGCCTCGGCCACGATCTGCAGGAACGGGATCTCGTTGGCGTAGGAGTCCATGCAGGTGCGGCGGGAGCGCTCGACGACCTGCCGGAAGGTGGCGCAGCCGTCGAGGCCGGTGCGCAGCGGCAGGAAGTTGAAGAACGGCCCCACGGTCTCCTGGAACTCCGGCTGCCCGCGTCCGGAGCTGATCACCGGGACGACCAGGTCTGTGGCCCCGGTGATCCGGCTGAGCAGCACGTTGTAGGCGGCCAGCAGCACCATGAACGGCGAGCTGCGCATCGTCCTGGCGTAGCTGATCACCCGGGCGGAGACGTCCTTGGGCAGCGAGAACCGGTGGACCGGGCAGAGCTTGGCCAGCCCGGCCGACCTGGCGTGGTCGGTGGGGACGGCCAGCATGCGCGCGCCGCGCAGCCGCTCGGCCCAGAAGTCGCGGGCGGCCTGGGTCTCGGCGCTGCCGGCCTGCTCCTGCTGCCGTCCGGCGTACTCGTGGTAGGGCCGGGGCTCGGGCAGCGGCGGCACGGCGTGGCCGCGGCGCTCGGCGTAGCGGGTGACGATGTCGCGGATGAGCAGCTGCATGGACCAGCCGTCGCCCGCGGTGTGGTGCACGATCAGCGCCAGCACCGCGTCCTCGTCGTCGAACCGGCCGAGGATGGCGCGCAGGTGCGGCAGCTCCTGGAGGCTGTAGGAGCCGGCCTCGACCTCGGTCAGCAGCTCCTCGGCCCGCAGCGCGCGCTCCTCGGGGGCGGCGGCCGGCAGGTCGACCACCAGCAGCCGGGCCGGCGCGGACGGCTGCCGCACCTGGTACGCCTCCCCCTCCCCCCGGGTGATCGTCATGTTGAGCGCGTCGTGCCGGTCGGCGACGTCGTCCATGGCGAGCTGGAGGGTGTCGACGTCGATGCGGCCGCGCAGGCGCCAGCCGACGACGATGTTGTAGCGGGCGCTGAAGGGCCCCTGGGCGTCGCCCTGGTCGAACAGGCGCAGGAAGTGCTGGGTGTAGGACAGGGGGTACCGGATCGCCGGCGGGGAAATGGTCATGCTGCCGCCTCCGTGCGGGCATCGCGTCGGCCGCTGCGCTGGAGCTCCACGGCCCGGTAGAGGGCGCTGATGTTGCCGCTGCCGAAGCTGCGGGCGCCCAGTCGCTCGATGAGTTCGAAGAAGAAGGTGTCGCGGGGGTGGGTGGAGCGGGCGAAGATCTGGTAGAGCTGCCCGTCGTGGTCCTCGTCGACGAGGATGTCGAGCCGGGCCAGGTCCTCCAGCCGGTACTTCACCGGCCGGACCCGTTCGGCGAGCAGGCTGTAGTAGACGTCGGGGGCGGTCAGGAACTCCACCCCGCGGGCCGCGGTGCCCTCCACCGCGGTCACGATGTCGGCGGCGGCCAGCGCCAGGTGCTGCACGCCCGCGCCGCCGTGGTCGCGCAGGAACTCGTCGATGTGGCCGGGCGTCCTGGTCACGTCCGGCTCGATCAGCGTGAACGTCACCTCGCCGCGGCCGCGGCTGCGGACGACCTTGGTGGTCATGGCCTGCGAGCCGACGGCGATGCGCTCGGCGAAGGTGAGGTCGAAGCCGAGGACCCGCCGGTACCACTCGACGGTGGCGTCGAGCTCCCCGGCCGGGACGCACACGGCCAGGTGGTCCACCTCCCGCAGCCCGAGTGCGGAATCGGCCGGCCCTGGGCCGGTCGGCCCGGTGTCGCGGAAGCCGGGCAGCGCGCGCTCCCGCGCCCCGGCCGGGCGCTGCACGAACGTGTGCAGCACGTCGCCGAACCCGTGGACGGCGGCCGTGACGAAGCCGTCGCGCCCGGCGGGGGCCGAGACCGGACGGGCGCCGCGCCGCACCGCCTCGTGGTAGGCGGCCGCGGCGTCGGGCACGCCCAGCGCGATGTCGGACACGCCGTCGCCGTGCCGGTCGAGGTAGCCGGCGCCGGGGTGGTCGGCGGCCAGCGGCTGGGTGAGCACGAACCTGATCCGGTTCGCGCCCAGGGCCGCCGCGCGGGCCCGGCCGTCCTGGGCGGTGGCGTAGGCCGCCAGGCCCAGGGAGCCGGTCAGCCGGGCGGTCTCGCCGTCCAGGTCGCCGACGTAGAAGCCGATGTGGTCCAGGCGCAGGTCGTCGAAGATCGTCGTGGTGGTCATGGGCTATCCGGCGTCCGTCCGGGCGGCGAGACCGCGCGGGCGCAGGTCCGTCCAGTGGGCGGTGACGTACTCGGTGCAGGCGTCGCGGACGGCGGGGCCGAAGGCGACCTCCCATCCCGCGGGCACGTCGGCGAAGGCGGGCCACAGGCAGTGCCGGCCCTCGTGGTTCACCAGCACGCGGAAGGCCGCGTCCCGGTCGTCGAATGGGTTGCTCATCTCGTCCCTCTCACTGGGTGCGCGCGCCGGCCTCTAGCCACTCGTCCAGGCCGGCCACGGTCGCCGCGTCGAACAGGTCGCCGATGGACAGGTTCACGCCGAGCGCCGCGCGGATCCGGCTGACCAGCCGCATCGCCAGCAGCGACTGGACGTCCAGGTCGAAGATGCTGTCGTCCACGCCGACCCGCTCGACGCCGAACACCTCGGCGAACACCGTGCACAGGACCTCCTGGCGGGGGTTCTGCGGCGCGCGGTAGGCCGAGCCGGGCTCGGTGTCTGGGTCGGGCAGGGCCGCGCGGTCCACCTTGCCGTTGGCGGTCAGGGGCAGCGCGTCCAGCACGACGAACGCGGTGGGCACCATGTAGTCCGGCAGCGACGTACGCACGTGGGCGCGCAGCGCGGCGGGGTCGGGGGCCTCGGCGGCCGGCACGACGTAGGCGACCAGGCGTTTGTCGCCCTGCCGCGACTGCCCGGCCACGACGGCGACGTGCGCCAGCCCGGGATAGCCGGCCAGCACGGCCTCCACCTCGGCCAGCTCCACCCGGAAGCCCAGGATCTTGACCTGGTCGCCGGCCCGCCCGATGAACTCGATCTGCCCGTCGTCGTTGCGCCGGACCAGGTCGCCGGTGCGGTACATGCGCTCGCCGGGCCCGCCGAACGGGTCGGCGACGAAGCGCTCGGCGGTCAGGTCGGGACGGCCGTAGTAGCCCCGGGCCACTCCCCTGCCCGCGATGTACAGCTCGCCCTCCAGGTCGCCGGGGACCGGGCTGAGGCGGTCGTCGAGCACGTAGAGCCGCACGTCCCGCATCGGGCCGCCGACCGGCACGCTGGCGCCCAGCTCGGTCCCGGCGGTCAGGGGCGCGTGGGTGGAGAACAGGGTCGCCTCGGTCGCGCCGTACATGGCCCGCACGGTCGTCCCCGGGCAGGCGGCCAGCACCTGGCGGACGGCGGCGGGCACGATCACGTCGCCGCCGGTGAGCACCTCGCGGACGCCGGCCAGGCAGTCCGCCCCCTCCTCGGCCACGACGCGGAACAGTCCGGCGGTCAGGTGCAGCCCGGTGATCCGCTCCTCGCGGATCAGCCGGCGCAGGGTGTCGAGGTCCGGCTCGCCGGGCGGCGCCACGACGATCGTGCCGCCGTGCAGCAGCGGCACCCACAGCTCGTACGTCGAGACATTGAAGGCGTACGGCGCGACCATCAGGACGCGCTCGTGGGCGCCGGTGTCCCAGCAGGGGTCGAGGGCCAGGCCCAGCACGTCCCAGTGGGTGACCGCGACGCCCTTGGGGTGCCCGGTCGAGCCCGAGGTGTAGATGACGTAGGCCAGGTCGTCCGGGCCGGTGGCGACGTCCGGCGCCGTGGCCGGTTGCTGCGCGGTGGCGGGGTCGTCGTCGGCCAGCAGCGTCGCGGGGGCCGACGGCAGGCCCGCGGCGGCCTTGGCGCGGTCGGCGACCAGGACGGGCGTCCCGGAGGAGTCGACGATCCACTGCCGGCGGTCGGCCGGGTAGGCGCTGTGGACGGGCAGGTAGCAGCCGCCCGTCTTGAGGATCGCGAGGAGCGTGACGACCAGCTCGGCCGAGCGCTCCATCAGCACCGCGACCGGCGTCTCGGGGCCGGCGCCGAGCCCGCGCAGGCGGTGGGCGAGGCGGTTGGCCCGCTCGTCGAGCTCCCGGTAGGTCAGCCGCACCGGGCCCGCCGACACCGCGACCGCGTCGGGCGTGCGCCTGGCCTGCTCGGCGACGTGTCCGTGCACAGTTGTAGGCGACATCAACGGGTTCCTCAGTCGTCGTGGAAGATGGCGTGGATGCCGGAGACGCCCGAGAGCATCGTGGCGAAGTCGATCTTGCGGGGGCGGAGCTTGCTGGGGTCGAGGGTCTTCTGCGCCCTGTCCCAGTACTCCTCCTTGTGCTTGGTGCGGTCGTAGAAGAAGCGCACGAAGTCCAGCAGGGAGTCCAGGAACTCGCGGTAGTCCTTCTCGTAGCGCGCCAGCACGGCCTCCTCCGAGGCCGGGTCGTTCAGGATCTCGTCCACCGCGCCGGCCAGCCCGTGGGCGCCGCGCAGCGCCAGGCCGACGCCGGTGGACAGCAGCGGGTCGATGAAGGCCGCCGCGTCGCCCACCAGGGCCCAGCCGGGGCCGTGGAAGCGGGTGCAGGTGTAGGACCAGTCGCGGATGCTGCGGAAGCCGCTGACCCGGGTGGCACCCTCGGTCAGGGCCCGCACCTCCTCGGCGGCGGCCAGCTCCGAGGCGTACAGGTCCTCCAGGCTCTTGCCGGACTTCTTGTACTCCTCGATGGGGGTGACGTAGCCGACGCTCACCGTGCCGTCGTGCAGGGGGATGAACCAGAACCAGCCGGCGGGGCGGTTCTCGGTGACGGTGTCGCCGAAGCGCGTGCCGCCGTAGCGCTTGCAGCCCTGCCAGTACGACCAGACCGCGATGTTGCGCAGGTCGTCGTGGTACTCGATGAGGTCGAAGCGGCGGGCCAGCAGGTGCTGCTGCCCGGTGGCGTCGATCAGCAGGCGGCAGCGGGCGGTGCGCGGCTCGGCGTCACCCTTCACGGTGTACGTGACGCCGGTGACGCGCTCGCCGTCGAACACCAGGTCCTTGACCGTGGCCTCCTCGAACACCGTCGCGCCCAGCTCCCTGGCCCTGGCCAGCAGGAGGGAGTCGAAGTCGGCACGGCGCACCTGGTAGGCGTACTCGTAGTTGGACGCCTCGGCGAAGCGGAAATCCCAGGTGCCCTGGTTCCTGCCCCACAACAGGGTGCCGCCGTACTTCTTGACGAACCCCATCTGGTCGAGCCGCTCCTTCAGTCCCAGCTCCTCCAGCGTGGGCATGGACCCCGTGATCAGCGACTCGCCGATGTGGTAGCGCGGGAACTTCTCCCGCTCCAGCACCAGAACCCGGTGCCCGCGCTGGGCCAGCAAACCCGCCGTACCCGAGCCGCCAGGGCCTCCGCCGATCACGACAACGTCGAACTCGTCATGAGTATTGATCACCGTGCTCCTCCGTTTCGCCGCTCTGCGACTCGCAGTCAGGGTCACATTCACGTCGCGGGGCCCACATCCTTTGAATTGCTGTCTGAGCTCACGAAACACCGCATTTCACAAGATGTGCGGCGGGGTGGCCGCGTTCATCATGAGGCGAATGAGAACGGTCATCAGCGTCTGGATCGCCGAGCATCCCCTGCCGGACTACCTGGGCCCGATCAGGAGGATGGCCGCCGACTTCGAGGCCGCGCACCCGGACCTCCGGATCGAGATCACCGGGCACGGCTTCCGCGAGCTGCCCGCGGAGGTGGCCGCCGCGGCCGGCCGCGGCGAGCCGCCGGACCTGGCGGAGTACTACGCCACGGCCACCCGGCTCGCGCTGGACACCCGGGCGCGTTCCGGCGCGCCGCTGTTCACGCCGATCGAGCGCGCCGTCGGGGGACGCGCCGAGATCCTCGGCGAGCCGGTCGTGCTCGCCGACCTCGAACCGGCCGTCCGCGGCCACTACACCTACCGCGGCGAGCTCGTCGCCGCGCCCGCGACGGCGACCACGGCGGTGCTGCTCACCAACGCCACCCTGCTCCGCGCGGCCGGGATCGACGCGCCGCCGCGCACCTGGGAGGAGCTGGAGCGCGCCTGCGCCGCCGTACGGGCGCTGCCCGGCGGCCCGCCGCACGGCGTCTCCTGGGCCAACCACGGCTGGCTGTTCCAGCAGGCCGTCGCCGGGCAGGGCGGCCTGCTGGCCGACCACGACAACGGCCGCGCCGGCCGCGCCGGACGGGTGGACCTGGCCTCCAAGGAGCTGCTGGCCTACGCCGCCTGGTGGCGGCGCCTGCACGCCGAGGGCCACTACCTGCGCGCGGGCGAGCCAGGTGACTGGGGTCCGGCGCTGGGGGCGTTCCTGGGGCAGCGGGTGGCGTTCACGATCGCGTCCTCGGTGGTGGCCGGCATGATCGCCGAGCGCGGACGGGAGTCCGGGTTCGAGGTGACGGCGAGCCCGCTGCCGCACAACGAGAGCCTGCCGCGCGCCGGGCACCTGGTCTCCGGCCAGGCGCTCTGGCTGACCGACGGGCTGCCGCCGGAGCGGCGGGACGGCGCGCTGGCGTTCGTCCAGCACCTGCTCAGCGCGGGCAACGCGGCGCGGTGGCACCGGGAGGCCGGTTTCCTGCCGGTCACCAGGGCCGCGGCCGGCCTCCTGGAGGCGGAGGGCTGGTTCGACCGGCACCCGGTGCACCGGGCCGCGACCGCCCAGCTCCGCGCGGCCGACGGCTCCCCCGCCGCGCTGGGCGCGGTGCTCGGGGACTTCGCCGGGATCCAGGACCTGATGACGCAGGCCATGGCCCGGGTGCTGGACGGCGCCGACCCCGACGCCTGCTTCGCCGAGGCGTCGCGGCGGGCTCAGGGCCTGCTCGACGCCTACAACGCCGACTGCCTGGACGGGCGCACCCCGCGCCGCCTGTCGGTGGGCTGAACCACCGCCGCCTTCCGGGCGGCGGCACCGCTCCCACGGCATCCGCCCGTGAAGTGAGCACTTCAGAAGAAGACCGTGCCGGCGGGCGATGCCACGCTCGGACATGGCGATGGGAGTTCCCGTATGTTAAGCCGACGGCGCTTGATCGTTCTCGGTGGCCTGGCAGGAGGCGCCGCGCTCACCCCGGTGTCCCGCGGGCTGTTCGGCGAGCCGGAACAGCAGGCGCAGCAACAGCACCTGATGCGCATGCACGACCACGGGGGCCGGGTCCCCGCGGTCCGCACCGGCGCCACCGCGGCGCCCTTCAGCGTCGCGATGCCGGTGCCCCCGGTGCTGGCCCCCGTGGCCACCCTGCCGGGCATCGACTTCTACCGGCTGTCCATCCAGCAGGCGACCACCGAGATCCTGCCGGGCGTGAGCACGCCCGTGCTGACGTACGGCGGCCAGTTCACCGCCCCCACCATCCGCGCCCGGCAGGGCCGCAGGGCGCTGGTCACCTTCGACAACAGGCTCGGCCACGAGGCGAACGTGCACCTGCACGGCGGCCGCGTGCCGGCGGCCAGCGACGGGTACCCGATGGACCTGATCGCCGACGGCAAGTCGAAGACCTACGACTACCCGAACGCCCAGGCCGGCGCCACGCTGTGGTACCACGACCACACCCACCACATGGAGGCCGAGCACGTCTACCGCGGCATGCACGGCTTCTACCTGGTCGAGGGCGCCGACGAGCAGCAGCTCGGCCTGCCGTCCGGGGCCTACGACGTGCCCATCCTGCTGCGCGACGCGCTCTTCGACGACCAGGGCGGGCTCGTCTTCGACCCGGCCGACCCCTACAACCGGCCGACGCTGATCGCCAACGGCAAGGCCCAGCCGTACTTCAAGGTCGCGGCCCGCAAGTACCGGCTGCGCCTGCTCAACGGCTCCACGCACCGGATCTTCGAGCTGTCGCTGAGCAACGGCGCCCAGATGACGCAGATCGCCACCGACTGCGGCCTGCTGGCGGCGCCGGTGCCGACGTCCAAGCTGGTGCTCTCCTCGGGCGAGCGGGCCGAGGTCGTGATCGACTTCGGCGCGTTCCCGCTGGGCACGCAGATCACGCTGGAGGACGTGAGCGGGTCCGTGCTCCGCTTCGACGTCGCACGGCGGGCCGTCGACCGCAGCCGCGTGCCCAGCCAGTTGCGCGCGATGGTCCCGCTGGCCGCGGCCACGCAGACCCGGCAGCTCACCCTCAGCCTGGACCCGGTCAACATCCAGGCCCTGATCAACAATCAGGCGTTCGACGCCAACCGGGTGGACATGCAGGTCAAGCGGGGAACCAGCGAGGTCTGGGAGGTCACCAACTCCGACACCAACGTCGGGGGCTCGGGCTTCGGCGTCCCGCACAACTTCCACACCCACCTCGCCCAGTTCCGGATCCTGGACCGCGACGGCACGCCGCCGCAGCCGGGCGAGGCGGGATGGAAGGACACGGTGCTCATCCAGCCGGGCGAGACCGTGCGCTTCCAGGCCAGCTTCGGCGACTACCTGGGGCGATACGTCTACCACTGTCACATGTTGGAGCACTCGGCCATCGGGATGATGGGCCAGATGGAGATCATCAACTAGTTCCTCAAGGAGGACTGCATGAGCACCACGAACAGCACGACCGCCGTCGGCCGGTCCACCGGCCGCGGCGTCAACATCGCCCTCTGGGTCGCCCAGGTCCTTCTGGCGTTCCAGGTCGGCCTGGGCGGCGTGCTCAAGCTCGCCGGCGACCCGACCATGGTCGCCATGTTCGACGACATCGGCGCCGGCCAGTGGTTCCGCTACGTGGTCGGCGTGCTGGAGATCGCCGGCGCGATCGGGCTGCTGATCCCGCGTCTGAGCGGCGTGGCCGCGCTGGCGCTGATCGGCCTGATGATCGGCGCGGCCGGCACCAACGCGATCGTGCTGGGCGGCGTCCCCGTGATCGAGGCCGTCCTGCTGGTCGTCCTGGCACTGGTCGTCTGGGGCCGCTGGTCCCGCGTCAAGGCGTTCTTCGGCGCCAAGTGAGCTCACCCCCGCCCGGTACGCGATCGGCGTACCGGGCATCGACCTGTCCCGTGGAGGGAACATGACCGAGACCGCCAACCCGCAGAACCAGCTGCCCACCCCCGACCCCTCGCTGCAGACCCTGCAGCCGCTGGTCGGCACGTGGGAGATGACGGGCAAGGACTTCGGCACCGGCGAGGCGACCGGCGGCCGGCTCGTCTTCGAGTGGATGGACGGCGGCTTCTTCCTCGTCCAGCGCGTCGAGATGAGCCACGGCGGCGGCACGATGACCGGCGTGGAGTACATCGGCCACGACCCCGAGAGCGGCGCGCTGCGCTCGCACTACTTCGACAGCACCGGCAACAACTTCGTCTACGTGTGGAAGCTGGACGGGCGCGACCTCAACATCTGGTTCGGCGCGGAGGGCTCGCCGGCCGGGTTCAGCGGCGCCTTCAGCGAGGACGGCCGGACCATCAGCGGCCGGTGGGAGTGGCCGGGCGGCGGCTACGAGGCCACCATGACCCGGGCGGGGTAGCGCGGGCATCCCGGTGTCGTGGCGTCCTGGCCGGCCCGGCTACCTCGCCGTGCTGTCGCGTTCCGCCTCAGGTCTCCTGCCGAAGGCCAGGCGGTAGTCGCGCGGCGGCAGGCCGACGTGGCGGGTGAAGTGGTGGCGCAGGGTCAGCGGAGTGCTGAAACCGCAGCGGTGGGCGATGGCGGCGATGGGCAGCTCGCTGACCTCCAGCAGGTGCTGGGCGGCCAGGACGCGCTGGGTCAGCAGCCATTGCAGGGGCGTGTCGCCGGTGGTCTGGACGAACCGGCGGGCGAAGCTGCGCTCGGACATGCGGGCCAGGTTCGCCAGCTCCGGGACGGTCCATGGGTGGGCCAGGTCGTCGAGCATGCGTTCGCGCAGGCCGGTCAGGCTGTCGGACGGCCCACCCCCGGCGGGGACGGGGCGGGTGATGAACTGCGCCTGGCCGCCTGACCGGAACGGCGCGGTGACCATGGTGCGGGCGATCTCGGCCGCGGCGGCGGCGCCGTGGTCGCGGCGGACCAGGTGCAGGCACAGGTCGATGCCCGCGGCCACGCCCGCCGAGGTCCAAATGGTGCCGTCCCCGACGAACAGCACGCCGGAGTCGACGCTCACCTCGGGGTGGCGCTGCGCGAGCTGCTCGGCGTCGAGCCAGTGGGCGGTGGCCCTGCGGCCGTCCAGCAGGCCCGCGGCGGCCAGCACGAACGCCCCCGAGCACAGGGACGCGACGGTCGCGCCACGGTCGCGCGCGGCGCGGAGCGCGGTGATCACGTCCGGGTGGACGGGCCGGGCCGGGTCCTGGACGCCGGGAACGACCACCAGGTCGCACTCGTCCAGGCCGTCCAGGCCGTGATCGGGGACGCAGGTCACGCCCGGGCCCATGGGCAGCGCGGGGCCGCGCGGCCCGCACGTGCGCAGGTCGAACGCCGGGACGCCGCGATCGGTCCGGTCCAGGCCCCAGACTTCGGCGGCCACGGCGTAGTCGAAGACGCGGACGTGCTCGGTGACCAGGATCCCCACACTGCGCATGGCGGAAAACTATCCCACATGTGCGTTTCTGCCACTCACGGCTCGACGGGCCCGGCGGCCAGGCTGGAGGCGTTCGTCCCGGATGAGATGAGGAGCGCAATGCCATGCCGCTGGCTCTGTTGGCCCTGGCCGTCGCGGGTTTCGCCGTCGGAACCTCGGAGTTCGCCATCATGGGCCTGCTGCCGCAGGTCGCCACGGGGGTCGGGGTGTCGATCCCGGCCGCCGGCGTGCTGATCAGCGGGTACGCCGTAGGCGTGATCGTGGGGGCGCCGCTGCTGACCGCGGTCTCGGCCCGCCTGCCGCGCCGCACGACCCTGCTGATCGTCGCGGCGCTGCTGACGGCGGGCAGCGTCCTTTCGGCGGTCGCGTCGGGCTACGGCCTGCTGATGGCGGCCAGGGTGGTCGCGGGTGTCCCGCAGGGTGCGCTGTTCGGGGTCGGGTCGGTGGTGGCGGCCGAGCTCGTTCCGCCGGAACGCCGCGGACGGGCGATGTCGATCATGTTCGGCGGGTTCACCCTGGCGAACGTGGCCGGGGTGCCGCTGGTGACCTGGCTGGGACAGGCCGCCGGCTGGCGGGCCACGTTCTGGGCGATCGCCGCGCTCGGCGTGTCGTCCCTCGCGGGCATCGCGGCGCTGGTGCCGGGTCGGCTGCGTCCCGGGGGCGAGGCCGGGCTGCGTTCGGAGTTGTCGACCCTGCGCCGGCCGCAGGTCTGGCTCGCGATGGCGGTGACGACGGCCGGTTTCGGCGGCGTCTTCGCCTCCTTCACCTACGTCGCCCCGATGATGACCCAGGTCGCGGGTTTCAGCAGCGGCAGCATGACGGCGTTGCTGGTCGTCTTCGGCCTGGGCATGGGCGCGGGCAACCTGCTGTCGGGCCACTTCGCCGGACGCCGGCTCATGCCCAGCCTGTACGTGTTCCTCGCCGGGCTCACCGTCGTGCTGAGCCTGTTCGTGGTGACGGCGCACAGCAGGATCCTCGCCGCCTGCACGCTGTTCCTGCTGGGGTTGTTCGGCTTCGCGACCGTCCCCGCCCTGCAGATGCGCATCCTGGACAAGGCCGCCGGCGCCCCCACCCTCGCCTCCGCGCTGAACCTGTCGGCGTTCAACGTGGCCAACGCGCTCGGCGCGTTCCTCGGCGGGCTGATGATCAGCGCCGGGTTCGGCTACACCAGCCCCAACACCGTCGGCGCCGTGCTGGCCGCCGCCGGGCTCGCCCTCGCGCTCTGCTCGGGAGCGATCGACGCACGCGCCAAGGAGGCGGTCGGCCGATGACTCCCGACGTCGAGCGCTACACGCCCGGTCATGACTCCTTCGCCGTCGACTTCATGGCCGCCAGGCGCGCCGCGACGCACGCGGACTTCTTCCTGCCGCATCTCGCGCCGGGGACGTCGCTGCTGGACCTGGGGTGCGGGCCCGGCACCATCACCAACGACCTCGCCGCCGCCGTCGCACCGGGCCACGTGCTGGGTCTCGACCAGCACGTGGCCCAGTTCACGGGCGCGCGTGCGTCGGCCCGGCGACGGGGCCTGCGGAACGTCCGGTTCCAGGAGGGATCCTGCTACGACATCCCGCTGGCGGACCGCTCGGTGGACCGCGTCTTCTCGCACGCCCTGATGGAACACCTGGCCCATCCGGCGAGCGCGCTGGCGGAGATCCACCGGGTCCTGCGGCCCGGCGGCACGGTCGGCCTGTGCAGCCCTGACTGGGGCGGCTTCCTGCTCAGCCCTCCCCTGGACGACGTCGTCGCCGCCTACACCCGCCTGCAGCGGGCCAACGGCGGCGACCCGCACGTCGGCCGCAAACTCGGGCTGTACCTGCGCGACGCGGGATTCACCGACGTCTGGCTGGACGTGCACTACGAGCGCCACGCCGATCCGTCCCACATCGCCGGCTACCTTGCGCGCCAGCTCGACCTGGCGGAGCAGCCCGCCCACGCCGACCGGCTGCGCGCGTGGGCCGCCGACCCGGGCGCGATGTTCGCCCAGGCGTGGGTCAGCGCCACCGCCACCCGCCCCCGCTGATCCCGGCTGCTCACCCCAGGTCGCCGTCCGGGCCGGGGGCGGGGCGGGTGAGGCGGACCATGGCCCGGTACAGGGCGGTGGGCGCGGGGGTCGGCTCCAGCGGGGGCAGGTCGGCGCCGGGGGCGGCGTAGGCGCGCAGCATCTGGCCGACGAGGCGGCGCCAGGTGTCCGGGGCGGCGTCCCCGGTGGCGGCGATGACACCGGCGTTGGCCATCAGCAGGATGACCATGTCCTGGTCGGTGAAGTCCGCCCGCAGGCGGCCGGTGGCCTTGGCGCGCTCGATGAGGTCGAGGAAGCCGTGGTAGGCCGCGGCCCGGCGCTTCTCCAGGGCCTTGGCCGCGGGGAAGGTCATGGCCAGCACGTCGGCGAAGCCGCGGTCGGCGGCCTGCATGGCGCACACGGCCTGGACGTAGCCGACGAAGCCGTGCCAGGGGTCGGGGTCGGCCAGCGCCTGCGCGACGGCGGCGGCGTAGGCGTCCATGCGGTCGGCGAAGACGGCGTTGATGAGCTCCTCGCGGGTGGCGAAGCGGCGCGACAGGGTGGCCTTGCCGACCCCGGCGGCACGGGCGATGCAGGCCATGGAGACGCCGAGGCCGTGGCTGGCGTACAGGCGGCGGGCGGTGGCCACGATGCGTTCGCGGTTGCGCTCGGCGTCGGCGCGCAGGCCCGACCCGGGCTGCTCGCCGGAGGGTTCGGAGGCGTCGGCGGGATGATCCATGCCTCCATCCTACCCAAGTGGAACGACCTACCCATTTTCTTTGTTACGCTGGCAGAACGAAACGGGTAGCCCGTTCCACTTTTCTGAGAGGTGCAGCTCATGCGTGCTGTCATGCTGAACTCCGTCCCCGCCGACCCGGCCCTGGCCGACCTGCCCGTCCCGCGGCCGGAGGCCGGCGAGGTGCTGGTGAAGGTCACCGCCTCCGCGGTCAACGGCTTCGACCTGGCCGTGGCCGCCGGCTATCTGCAGCAGATGATGGAGCACCGGTTCCCGCTGGTGGTGGGCAAGGACTTCGCCGGCACCGTCGAGGCGCTCGGCGAAGGCGCCGAGGGCTTTACCGTCGGGCAGCCGGTCTTCGGCGTGGTGATGAAGCCGTTCCTCGGCCCCGGCTCGCTGGCCGAGTACGTGACCGTGTCCGCCGGTTACGGCATCGCCCCGCTCCCCCAGGGGCTGGCCGCCGCGGCGGCGGGCGCGCTGGGCCTGGCCGGCACCGCGGCGCTGGACAGCCTCGACGCCGTGGCCCCGGCCGAGGGCGAGACGGTGCTGATCTCCGGCGCCACCGGCGGCGTGGGCGCGCTGGCCGTGCAGCTGGCCGCCGCCCGCGGCGCCCGGGTGATCGCCACCGCCCGTCCCGGCGCCGAGGCCGACTTCGTCACCGGGCTCACCGCCGCCGAGGTCGAGCTCGTCGACCACGGCGGCGACCTGTCCGCCCAGGTCCGCGCGCTGGCCCCGGCGGGCGTGGACGCCGTGCTGCACCTGGCGGGTGACGGCGCCGAGCTGGCGGGACTGCTGCGCGGCGGCGGCCGGCTCGCCTCGACCCTCGGCCTGACCCAGGACGCCGTCCAGGACGCCGTCCAAGGGGCCGCGGTCACCGTGCACACCGTCATGGCCGACCCGAACGCGCGGACCCTGAGCGAGCTGGCCGCCCGGGTCGCCGCCGGTGCGCTGCGGGTGCCGGTCACCGCCACCTACCCGCTGGAGCAGGCCCCCGAGGCGTTCGCCGCCTTCCGCGCGGGCACCCTCGGCAAGATCGCCATCACCTGCTCCTGACGTCCTCGGCCTGACCTGAACAGCCGCCGCGGCAAGGCCACCGCCCCGGCCACCCCCCAACCGCTAGACCGGGACGCGCGGGCTCTCGGCCGGGCGGCGCGGCTCGGTCTCGGCGCGCCGGGCCACCAGGCGCTCGCGCAGCCGCATCGCGGGCAGCTCGACCAGGTAGTAGCTGACCGTCGCGACCGCGACCGTGCCCACGAGCACCACCGCCAGCAGCTCCCAGAAGCCGGACTTGCCCATCACCACCGGCATCGGCACCGGCGGCGCGCCGAAGACGCTGCCGTTCTGCAGCCAGAGGTACTGCAGGATGAAGTGCCACAGGTAGACGCCGTAGGAGATGCGGCCGAAGAAGCGCATCGGACGGTTGGTGAGCACCGCGTCGATGACCTTCGAGTGCACGCCGGGCACCACCACCGGGGCGATGACCAGCAGCGCGAAGATCAGGAACAGCACCATCTCGGCCATCGCCTCGGGCACGGTGGCGTAGTCGGCCATGCCGGGCTTGCCGAACGGCCGGATGCAGTTGATCACGTAGACGACGGCCGCGCCCAGCCAGAACAGCAGCGGCCGGCGGGCCACCAGACGGTAGAAGGCGGGCGTGGTGTCCTTGGCCTCCGCGTACGCCGACAGGATGGCCAGGCCCATGCCGATGGCCAGGAAGCCGGTGAAGCCGATCACCCAGAAGTACTCGTACGGGAAGGGGCCCATCGACTCCAGGTGCGTGTACGCGGTCCAGGCCAGGCCGACGAGCACGAAGACGCCCAGCGGGACCAGCAGGCGGCGGGCCTTGGCGCCGGGGTCGGCGGCCTTCCTGGCGTACCGGTCGAAGATCCAGGCCAGGATGGGCAGCGCCAGGTAGAAGGTGACCTCGGCGGGCACGGTCCAGGTGGGCTCCAGCCCGGCGTAGCCCGCCTCGGGGCCCGGCACGTAGTAGTGCATGAGCAGCAGGGGGCTGAGCACGTACCAGAGGCCGTCGACGCTCTTGAGGTTGAGCAGCAGCAGCGCCGCCACGGCCACCAGCCAGTACGCGGGCAGGATCCGCAGCATGCGCTTGATCAGGTAGCCCTTGAGCTCAGGACGCGGCGTGCCGACGATCGTCGCCCTGGCGAACGGCCGGTACAACAGCAGGCCGGACATCACGAAGAAGGGCGGCAGCAGCACGTTGAGACCCTGGATCAGCACGGGCCAGATGCCGACGGACGGTTTGTCGTAAAAGCCGATGACGCCGGCGGCGAAGGCGACGTGCACCACGATCACGCCCAGTGCCAGATATCCGCGCAGCCCGTCGAGCCGAGGGGCACGTTTGCCGGGGCCGCCCCTCTTGATGATCTCCGGTGAGGTCATGGCATGTTTCCTCGCAGTTCGCTCGCTGATGGGGCTCGGCGCCCCCTCGGCGCCATCGTCACGCGGGGCCGCGGGCGGCCGCATCTCGTGTCGTGCTGAATTCCCCGTGCCGCCGGACGGCCTTTTCCACATCTTCCGAAATGCTTTTCCGGAGAATTGCAGGAAGCGGTCCCGGCGGGGCAGGTAGCTGCCCGGAAATGGCCTGTCGCCCGTTCCCCGGGGCGCGCATCGTTGGGGCCATGAGAGAAGACACCGTTCTGACGTACTCGTCCTACCTGGCGCTGGAGGAGATCCTCACGGCGCAGCGACCGGTTTCCGAGAGCCATGACGAGACCCTGTTCATCATCGTCCACCAGGTGTACGAGCTGTGGTTCAAACAATTGCTGCACGAATTCGCCGAGCTGCAACTCGAACTCGCCGGCGGATTCACCGCGCACGCCATGCGGACTTTGCACCGGTCCTTGAAGCTGATGCGGCTCGCGGTCTCCCAGATGGACGTCATGGAGACGATGACGCCGTTCCAGTTCGCCGCCTTCCGCGGCAAGCTGGGCACCAGCAGCGGCTTCCAGTCGGCGCAGTTCCGTGAGATCGAGGCGGTGCTGGGCCGGCGCGACGAGCGCATGCTGCTCGGCCAGGCCGAGGGCACCCCGGCCCGCGCCCGGATCGAGGCGGCGATGGCCAGGCCCACGCTGTACGACTCGCTGCTGACGTACCTGTACCTGCGTGGCTACGAGGTGCCGCAGGACCGGCTGCACCGCGACGTACGGCTGCCGCTGGAGCCGTCGGAGCCGGTGCAGGACCTGCTGCTGCGGGTCTACCGGGACGACACCGGCGCGGCCCAGCTCTGCGAGCGGCTGGTGGACCTGGACGAATGCCTCCAGGAGTGGCGGTACCGGCACCTGAAGATGGTCGAGCGCACCATCGGCGCCCGGCCGGGCACCGGCGGCTCCAGCGGCGGGGCGTACCTGCGGGCCTCGCTGACGCCGTCGTTCCCCGACCTGTGGGCGGTCAGGAGCATGGCATGAACGACATCTCGGGACGTCTGGCGCCGCACTACTCGGCCTTCCGCGCGGCGGACCGGCTGCTGCTCACCGGCCACTCCCACCAGGCCTGGCCGGACGTGGCGCTGGCCGGGCAGATCGAGGCGTTCGACGACGCCGCCAGGGACGTGGACGACAAGTGGGCCGCCGCGTTCAAGAAGGCCGACCGGGTCAGGGAGGGGTTCCGGCTCTTCCTCGGCGACCCGTACGCCGAGCTGGCCCTCGGGTCCAGCACGCACGAGCTGGTGCTGCGCTTCCTGTCGGCGCTGGACCTGCGTGGCCGGCCCCGGCTGGTCACCTCCGGCGGCGAGTTCCACACGCTGCGGCGCCAGCTCGCCCGGCTGGCCGAGGAGGGGGTGGAGGTGGTCGTCGTCCCGCCGGAGCCGGTGGGCACGCTGGCCGCGCGGCTGGCGGACGCGGCCGACGGGCGCACGGCCGCCGTCCTGGTCTCGGCGGTGCTGTTCGAGACGGCCAGGATCGTGCCGGAGCTGGACGAGCTCGCCGCCGCCTGCCGTTCGCGGGGGGCCGAGCTGCTGGTGGACGCCTACCACGCGCTGGGCGTGGTGCCGTTCTCGACGGCGGGCCTGGACTCGGCCTGGGTGGTGGCGGGCGGGTACAAGTACCTGCAGCTCGGGGAGGGCAACTGCGTGCTGCGGCTGCCGGCGCACGCCGACCGGCTGCGGCCGGTGGTGACCGGGTGGTACTCGGAGTTCGCCGAGCTGGCCGAGGACCCGCGGGCGGGCGGCCGGGTCGGCTACCCGGCGGGGGCGGCCCGGTTCGCGGGGGCGACCTACGACCCGGTGAGCCACTACCGGGCGGCCCGGGTGTTCGACTTCTTCGCCGCGCAGGGGCTGACGCCGCAGGTGCTGCGGGCGGTGTCGCTGCGGCAGCGCGGGCTGCTGGCGGCGCGCTTCGACGAGATCGGCGCGGCCGCGCACGTGGTCAGCCGGGACCTGGACGCCGCGCCCGAGGAGTTCGGCGGGTTCCTGGCGCTGCGCTCGCCGTACGCGGGACGGCTGCGGGCGGGGCTGGCGGCGCGGGGGGTGCAGGCCGACAGCCGGGGCGAGTACCTGCGGCTCGGGCCGGCGCCGTACCTGTCGGACGCGCTGCTGCACGCGGCCATGGACCGGCTCGCCGCGGAGATCCGCTCACTGCCGTCCGGCGCGACGGCCGGCGCGAGGCGAGCGGCGTGAACCGGAGGGACGGCCGGGGGCGACCGGGCGTGAGGCGAGCGGCGTGGACCGGAGGGGGTGGCGGCCCACAGCCGGGCACCCGCCCCCGGCCCCGGCCCCGGTCCGGCCTTGCACCCGCCGACGGTCAGGGGCGGAAGAGGGCCGGGTCCATGGGGACGAGCGACGGCGAGACGCGGACCGGGAAGCCGATCTGGTCGAGCACGTCGCGGCGCAGGTCCACGCCGGGCGCGAGCTCCACCAGCTCCAGGCCGCCGGTGGTGACGTCGAAGACGGCCCGCTCGGTGACGACGCGGGCCCACTGCCCGCGCCGCACCCCCTCGCCCAGCCGGTACGTGACGTGACCGGCCCGCGGCACCAGCTTGCGCACCCGCCCTTCGGCCAGGATCCGCAGCGCGCCGTCGGCGCAGCTCACCCGGAGGCCGTCGGTGGTCAGCGTGCCGGCGAAGACCAGCCGCGTGGCGTTGTGCGCGATGTCCACGAACCCGCCGGCGCCGGGGTTGGCCGCGCCGAACCGGCTGACGTTCACGTTGCCCTCGGCGTCGATCTGGGCGAAGGCGAGCGCGGCGAACGGGCAGCCGCCGCCGTCGATGAAGTCGAACTGCGAGGGCCCGTCGAGCAGCGCCCGCGGCGAGTAGTTCGCCGAGAACTGCCAGCCGCTCATCACGATGCCGCCGAAGGAGCCGTGCTCGGTGGTGAACAGGTGCTCGTCCAGGCGGCCGTCGTCCAGCAGGCCGTCCTCGGCCATGGCCAGGACGGCGTCGGAGGAGGCGCCGAACCCGAAGATCGAGGTCTCCCCCGGCCTGACCTCCCTGGCGACCCGGCGGGCGATCACCTTGTCCGGGCCGGACGGCAGCCGCGGCACCCGCGCGACGGCGTCGGGCACGTGCCGGAGGTAGCCGGGGTCGTGCCGCACGCCGGTGGTCATGGGCGCGTCCGGAACCACGACGACCCGGTCGACGAGCGCCCCGGGCACGCGCATCTCGCGCGCGGGCGACGAGCCGGCGGGCACGATCCGCGACACCTGCGCGATCACGGTGCCGCCGCACGCCTTCACCGCGAGGGCGATCGCCAGCGCGCTGGAGAACAGCGGCTGGTCCTCGAAGGACAGGTTGCCGTCGGGGTCGGCGGCGCTCGCCCGGACCAGTCCGGCGTGCAGCGGCCAGGACGGGTAGAACAGGTACTCCTCGCCACCCAGCTCGACCAGCTCCACCAGGTCCTCCTGGGCCAGGCGGGTGAACCTGCCGCCGCCGTGCCGAGGGTCGGCGTACGTGCCGAGGCCGACGCGGGTCAGGTAGCCGGGGCCGCGCCGGGCCACCTCGCGCAGCCAGTGCATGGCGGCGCCCATCGGCCAGCTGTACGCCTCGACGAGGTCGTTCTGGATCAGCTCGGTCAGGGCGGGGCGGGCGCCGGTCACCGGGTGGCGGGGGTTGATGAACGAGGCGGACACGATGCGGCGCATCAGGCCCTTCCTGGCCACGTGGTCCATGCCGCCGATGCCGACGGCGTCCCCGGTGGCGCAGGGGAAGTAGAAGGTCAGCTCGCGCGGGGCGCCGGTGGCGGCGAAGCGCTCGCCGAGCGCGGCCAGCAGGGCGTCGGGGGTGAGCCAGCCGATGACGCCGGTGCTGGCGACCGCTTGGTGGTCCTCGATGAGCGCGACGGCCTCGGCCACCCCGCACACCTTGCCCGTCCGGCCGCCCGCGACCAGCTCAGGGCCCTGGTCCGGGGCCTGCTCCGGGCCCTGGTCAGGGGCCTGGTCCGGGGCGGTCATGGGCGGGCTCCGAAGCGGGCCAGGCTCTCGCGGGCCGCGGCGGAGGCGCAGTCGGCGCCGAACATCCAGGCCGTGCGCGCGTCGAGCGTCTCGGCGGGCCCGCTCACCGCGTCGGTCAGCGCCCGCTTGGCGGAGGCGACCGCGTGCGGGGGCAGCGCGGCCAGCCCCGCCGCCACCTCCAGCGCGCACGCCAGCGCCTGCCCCGGCGCGGCCAGCTCGTCGGCGCCGCCGATCCCGTGCAGCTCGCGGCCGGTCAGCGGGCGGTCGCCCCAGACCAGCCGCCGCGCGGCGACCGGCCCGACCCGGGCGGCCAGGCTCTGGATTCCCCAGGGCGGCACCCAGCCGAGCCGCACCTCAGGCAGGTGCCAGCGGGCGTCCTCGGCGGTGACCACCACGTCGCAGCCGGTGGCCAGCAGGAAGCCGCCGCCGAGCGCGAAGCCCTCGACGGCGGCCACCACGGGGATGCCGAGATGCTGGACGGCCCTGGCCACGCGCCCGGTGTCGGCCTCGTGCCGCACCATGCCCTCACGCGTCATCCCGGACAGCTCCTTCAGGTCCGAACCCGCGCAGAACCCCGGCGGCGCGCCCGTCAGCACGGCGGCGCGCACCCCGGGGTCGTCGTCCAGCTCGGCCAGCGCGGAGCCGAGCGCCGCGACCAGCCCGGACCCGAGCGCGTTGCGCACGCGGGGCCGGTCGAGCCGCAGGACGGCCACCGCCCCGCGGCGCTCGCACGCCAGGCCCCCGTCCGACGGCCGGTCCATCAGAACGGGGTGGGCCAGGGGGCCAGCCAGGCGACGTCCACGACGCCGGGACGCTGGTGCGGCCAGGCGGCCACCTCGCGCCAGCCGTGCGCCGTCATGTGCTCGGCGATGCTGTCGAGGGTCGAGCCGCCGCTGTAGCGGGCCGTCACGCTGCCCTCGATGACGGCGAGCCGCAGCCGGCTCAGGTCGGTCCCGGCCAGCACCTCCAGTTCGGCGCCCTGGGCGTCCACCACCAGCACGTTGCAGCCGTGCTGCACCTCGCTGACGGGGATCACCGGGACGACGTCCTGCCGGACGACGGCCATGGGCAGCAGCGGCGGCAGCATGCTGGACTGCTTGTCGTAGGGGGTGACGTTGAGCGTGGCCTGGCCGCGTTCCCGGCCGGCGCACGCCGCCACGACCTCGCGGGCCGGGTGGCCGTGCTCGGGCTCGGGCAGCCCGGCGGCCAGGTGGTGCAGCCGGAGCTGCTCGCGCAGCGCGGGCAGGTGGTCGCCGTTGGGCTCCATCATGACCAGGCGGCGGAACCCGCACCTGGTGAGCGCCTCCACCTCCTGGCCCCGGTGCGCGCCCACCTGGATCGCCCCTTCGGCCGGCAATCCCAGCTTGTCCAGCAGGTCGGGCAGGTGATCCTCCCATCGGGCGCTCACCCGCTCCGGTGCGACAGTCTGGTTGCGCATCTGGTCGTCTCCTCCCGGTGAACCGCTCAGGGCAGCGTCATCGTGGTCATCGTCGGTCGCGGCCGCGCGCCGCCGCATCTCGTGGATTGCGCGGTACGTCCGCCCGCCGTCCCGCATCGCCGTCCCGCATCGCCGCCGTGCATCGCCGCCGTGCATCGCCGCCGGGCGAGCAATCCGCGAGGTGCGGGACGGCCGCGCGGCGGACCACGATGGACGCGGCGACCGAAGGGAGGGCCCATGCGGCGAACTCGTGACCGTGACCTGAACGCCTACCTCGACCGGCTGGACGTCGGCGACCCCGGCGAGCCGTCACTCCCGGCGCTGCGCGCCCTGCACCGCGCGCACGTGGAGCGAGTGCCGTACGAGACCTTGGAGGTTCAGCTCGGCCGGCGGATCACCGTGGACCCGCGCGAGTCGGTCGAGCGGGTGCTGCGCGGGCGCGGCGGCTACTGCGTGCAGCTCAACGGCGCGTTCGCCACGCTGCTGACCGTGCTCGGCTACGACGTCACCTGGCATCGGGCCGGGGTGCAGGCCGCCGTCCGGGCGCCCGCCTCGCCGGCGTCGTTCGCGCCGCACCTCGCGCTCACCGTCGCCCTCGACGGGCAGGACTGGCTGGTGGACATCGGGCTCGGCGACGGGCTGCACGAGCCGCTGCCGCTGCGGGCGGGGACGTACCGGCAGGGGCCGTTCGAGTTCCGGCTGTCCGCCTCGGACGTGGAGCCCGGCGGCTGGCGGTTCGACCACGACCCGCGCGGGTCGATCGCCGGGCTGGACGTCGAGCGGGCCCCCGCCGAGCCCGGGGACTTCGTGGAGTGGCATCCGTACCTGTGCACGTCGCCCGAGTCCCGGCTGGTGCGGGCCGCCGTCGTGCTGCGGCGCGACGCGACGGGCGCCGACTGCCTGGTGGGCTGCATGTTGCGCCGGATCGGCGCGGACGGCAGGACCGAGCGGGAGCTGTCCACCCGGCGGGAGTGGTTCGGGGCCCTGGAGGAGGTGTTCGGGCTGCGCCTCGACGACGTCAACGGCGCCGAACGCGAGGCCCTGTGGACCAAGGTCCGCGACGCCCACCTGGCCTGGCAGTCCCGCCGCCGCACCCCCGCCGCCTGACCCCGCCCGCTGGTTTTCTGATCAGCGGGCGGATCTCGCCACGGCGGCCGGGGTGACCGGGGTGAAGAAGTTGACGAGATTGCCGTCGGGGTCGCGGAACAGCAGTGACCGGTTGCCCCAGGGCATCGTGGTGGGCTCGTTGACGAAGTCGGTGACGAAGCCGGTCAGGTTCTCGTACACGCGGTCCACGTCGTCCACCAGGAACTCGACGATCACGCTGTGGTTGTCGGCCGGGCGGGAGGAGCCCGGGGCGAACAGCGGGACGGTGCGGGTGCTCGCGATCGCCAGCGTGGCGGTGCCGGTCCTGATCTCGGCGAAGTCCTCGGTGGACCAGGTCGCCGGGGTCCCGGTGGCCTGCTCGTAGAACCCGGCGAGGCGGGCGACGTCGTCGGTGATGATGCGGATCGATACGAAGTTCATGACGTTCCTTCAGTGTTCGTGCAGCTCTTGGCACCCCGCACGGTACGACTGATACTGGACGGATTCGGTCCACTATTCGCCATAGGCTCGTATTCATGTCGCCACCCACCGGTCGTGTGCTCACGCTCCTGGAGTTGTTGCAGTCGGGCGGCGTCCGGACGATGGCCGAACTGGCCGACCGGCTCGGCGTGGACGGCCGTACCGTGCGGCGGTACGTCGGTCAGCTCGTCGACCTCGGGCTGCCGGTCGAGTCGGTGCGCGGCCGTTACGGCGGCTATCGTCTCGCCCGCGGTTACCGCCTGCCGCCGCTCATGCTCGACGACGACGAGGCGCTGGCCGTGCTGCTCGGCCTGATCGCCAACCGGCGTACGGCGGGCGACGCGGGGGACACGGCGAGCGACACGGCGAGCGACACGGCGAGCGAGACGGCGGCCGCGAAGATCCGCCGGGTGCTGCCGGAACGGCTCGTCCGCAGACTCGACGCGCTCATGGAGTCCCTCGCCTTCACCGGCCCGTCCGGCAGGCCCGCCGGCCCGGACGGCGCCGTCCTGCTCACGATCGCCGACGCCGTACGGCACCGCCGGCCCGTCTCGATCCGGTACGCCGACCGCGTCGGCCGGCGCAGTGACCGCACGCTGCACCCGTACGGGATCGTCAGCCACGCGGGCCGCTGGTACGTCACCGGCGAGGACCCGGGCCTCGGCGAGGAGCGGACCTTCCGCCTCGACCGCGTCGCAGACGCCCGCGCCCTGCCAGGCTCGTTCGAGGCGCCTGCTGGACGCGCTGCGCCGGATCCGGCGCAGCGCGTCCTGTCGGGGTTCGCCACCGCGTCCTACCGGCACGAGGTGACCCTGCGGATCCACGGGACGGCCGAGCAGATCCGCACCCGCCTGCCCGCCGCCGTCGCCACCATGGAGGAGATCACCGACGAGCCCGCCCTCGATACCACTGACGACCCCGCTGACGCCCCCGCTGACGACCCCGCTGAGGAGCCCGCTGGGGAGCCCGCCGGGGAGCCCGCCGGGGAGGCCGGGCCGGCGGGCGAGCGCTGGTGGCGGGTCGAGCTGCGGGCCGAACGGCTCGACTGGCTGCCCGGCGTGCTCGCCGCGCTCGACCGCCCGTTCGTCATCGAGCGTCCCGATGAGCTGCGCGACCTCGTCCTCGCCGTCGCCGGCCGCCTCGCCTCCCGCGCCCGCCGATCCTGACCGCCCGCCGATCCCGACCGCCTGGCGTCACACTCCGACGAAGCTCACCGTCTCGGCCAGGTCGGCCCGCCCGGTACGCAGCCGCGGCACGTCCTCCCTCTCGAAGCCCACCGCGACCCCACAGAGCAGGACAAGCCCGTCATGGGCGCCGACGGTCCGGCTGACGGTCTCGCGGTACATCGTCCACATCACCTGGGGGCAGCTGTGCACCCCTTCCGCCCTCAGCAGCAACATGACCGTCTGCAGGTACATCCCCGCGTCCGCCCACTGCCCGGGGCCCATCGCCCGGTCGAGGTAGCAGAACAGGACGACCGGCGCCCCGAACGCCGCCGAGTTCAAGGCGGCGATCCGCCGCGGCCGGTCGGGGGCGTCGCGCTCGATCCCCAGCGCCTTGTACCGCTGGTCGGCGGCGGCGGCGAACCGGTCCAGGTACGGCGAGGTCAGCTCGGCCGGGTACATCGGGTACTCCCGCTCGTCACCCGGGTCGCCCGCCAGCGCCCTGGCCGTCGCCCGCCGTTTCAGCTCGGCCAGCGGCTCACCGGCCACGACGTACAGCCGCCACGGCTGAAGGTTCCCGCTCGACGGGGCCCGCGTCGCGGCGGTCAGCACGCGTTCGAGCACCTCCTTGGGGACCGGCTCGTCGCTGAACGCCCGCACCGCCCGGCGGCTGTCCACGGCCTCGTACACGTCCATGCCTTCTCGCCCTCTCACGTCAACCTGCCCGTGCGGGCCGCGGCGAGCAGCCGTGCGGCCGTCACCGCCGCGCCCGCGACCGCGGCCGTCACCAACCAGATCATGAACGTCGGATACAGATAGACCACCTGGATCCACATGATGTCGCCACCCCGCAGGAGCACCCGCATGATCGGGACGATCGTGACGCACAACGCGAGCGGGGCCAGCAGCGGCAGCAGCCGCGACCGCCGCCACCCCACGCACCTGACGGCCCAGCGCCGGGAGCGGGCCACGCCCCGTACGGCCAGCCCGACGGTCGCGAGGGTCAGCAGGACGAACAGGATGTCGGTGCCGAGGTAGGGCGGCGAGGAGGGGATCTCGGGTGTGCCTCCCTCGATCAGGGCGACCAGGCCGTCCATGAGGGCGCCGGCGTCGCCGAAGGCCGTCCCGGTGTTCGCCATGACCGCGACGCCGTACCCCCGCTCCGGCATCAGCAGCTGGGCGGCCGTGGAGGTGAACAGGTCGCCGTCGTGCCGGACGACGGGGGTGCCGCGCGCGGTCTCGCCGATCTCCCAGCCGAGGGCGTACTCCCCGTCCTGCTCGGACGGCGTGCGCATCTCCTTGACGCTTCGCGGGGAGAGGATGCCGTCGTTCTGCGCGATCAGCCATCGGGCCATGTCGCCGGCGGTGCTGAGGATCCCGCCCGAGCCGTTGCCGAACCCGGGCGGCTCCGGCACGGCGACGGCCCGGCCGAGCACGACCAGATGGCCGCGGGCGCTGCCGGGCAGGTCGCGGTCGGTGTCGACCGTCCTGCTGTGGCGCATGCCGAGGGGCGTGAAGACGTTCTCGTGCAGGTACGCCGCGAACGGCTGCCCGCTCACCACCTCGACCAGCCGCGCGGCGACCTGGTAGTTGGTGTTGTGGTAGCTGAAGGCGGTGCCCGGCTCCGCGGCGAGCCGGGCCGTCCTCAGCCGGGCCACGGCGCCTTCGAGCGTGCGGGGCTGGGGCAGGCTCTTCTCGCGGAAGGCCGAGTCGGCCATGCCGGAGGTCTGGTTGAGCAACTGCCGCACGGTGATCCGGGCGGCCCTGGGATCGGCCATGGTGAACTCGGGCAGGTAACCGCGCACCGGCCTGTCCAGCTCGACCTGGCCTTTCTCCATCAGTTGCAGGACGGCGAGCGAGGTGAAGGACTTGCTGACCGACGCCACGGCCATGGGTGTGTCCGTCGTCACCGGCTCGCCGGAGGCGGTCCGGCCGTACCCGGCGGCGTGGACGACCTGCCTGCCCTTGGTGATCGCGACCGCGACCCCGGGGAGCCCGGTCGCCTCGCGGTACCTCGTGACGAAGGCGTCCACCGACGCGGGGGCGAGGTCCTGGGGCGGGGCCGGGCCGGACGCGAGCGGCAGGGCGAGGCAGAACACGGCGACGATGTCTCTGAGCACCCGCCCAACGCTATGGATCACCCTCGTTCCGCCACCATGGCGAAGTCCCTCCGCTTTTCCTACGGAAAACCGCCACTCCCTCGCGGAAGCCGGGCGGGCCCGCAAGCACTTCACCCCGGACGCCCCCTTGCCCGCACCCGCTGACCCGACTGGCGATTCGTCTGTTTCGCCGGAAATGAAACCTGCGGTGCGCAGGTGTCCCTGCTGGCTACCGTGGCGGAGTGCACACAGTGATCACGCGAGACGGCCGCGCCCTTGCCGTGGAGCAGTGGGGCGTCCCCGACGGGACACCCGTCTTCTACCTGCACGGCACCCCCGTGGGACGCCTGGCCCGCCACCCCGACGACTCCTTGTACACCAGGCTCGGCATCCGGCTGATCACCTTCGACCGCCCCGGCCTCGGCGGCTCGACGCCGCTGCCCGGGCGGCGCGTCGTGGACGGCGCGGACGACGTCGCCGCCGTGGCCGACGCGCTCGGCCTCGACGAGTTCGCCGTGTACGGGGTCTCCGGCGGCGGGCCGCACGCGCTGGCGTTCGCCGCCCGCCACCCCGGCCGGGCCGTCCGGGTCGCCTCGCTGGCGGCGCTGGCCCCACGCGACGCCGAGGGCCTGGACTGGACGGCCGGGATGATGGAGGGCAACCGGCGCAGCGCCGCCGTCGCCCTCCAGGATCGCGACGCGATGATCGCCCACCTGGGGGCGGACTCGTCCGGGCCGCCGCAGTTGCCGCCGTTCGAGGCCGCCGTCCTGACGCGGCCCGAGGTCAGCGCCATGTTGGCGGCCGCCTACGCCGAGGCGGTCCGTCCCGGCCTCGGCGGCTGGGCCGACGACGTCATCGCCCTCTTCGGCAGGCCCTGGGGGGTGGACCCCGCCGCCATCACCGTTCCGGTCCGGCTGTGGCACGGCGAGCTGGACGGGGTCGTGCCGGTCGCGCACGCCCGCTGGCTCGCCGCCCGCATCCCCACCGCCACCCTCACCGTCCAGCCCGACGCCGGGCACGCCGGGCACTTCGACGCCACCCCCGCCACGCTGGAGTGGCTGCTGCACGGCGACGAACCCCTCCGCGACCAGGACGAGGTGGCGGCCGCCACGACATAGGCGGCCCGCCGTCAGTGGGGGATGGCGTCGATCAGTTCCCGGGCGCCCTGGCGGAGCAGCGCGACCGCGACGGAGGTGCCGAGCGTCGCCGGGTCGAGCGGGCCGGCCCACTCGTGCGCGTCGAGCACGCGCTTGCCGTCGGGGGAGAAGACCCGGGCGCGCAACGACAACCGGCCGTCGCGCTCGGCGCGGGCGTACCCGGCGATGGGCGAGTTGCAGTGGCCCTGGAGCACGTGCAGCAGCATGCGCTCGGCCGTGATCTCCCGCCACGTGTCGGCATGCCCCAGCCCGGCGACCGCGTCGACGGTCGCCGGGTCGTCCTCCCGGCACTGCAGGGCCAGCACGCCCGCGCCGATCGGCGGGCACATCGTCTCCAGCGACAGCGCCTCGGTGATCCGTTCCGGCCGGCCGATGCGCTCCAGCCCGGCCACCGCCAGCAGCAGCGCGTCGGCCTCCCCCGCGTCCAGCTTCTCCAGGCGCCGGTTGGCGTTGCCGCGCATCGGCACGCAGCGCAGCTGCGGGTGGGACGCGGCGAGCTGGGCCACGCGCCGCACCGACGACGTGCCGATCCGGGTGCCCTCGGGCAGCGCGTCCAGCTTCAGGCCGCCGGGGTGCACGAGCGCGTCGCGCAGGTCGTCACGCTTGAGGAAGGCCGCGAACACCGTGCCGGCCGGCAGCGGACGGTCGGCGGGCACGTCCTTCATGCAGTGGACCGCCAGGTCGGCCTGGCCGGCCAGGAGCGCCTCGTCGACCTCTTTGGTGAAGGCGCCCTTGCCGCCCAGCGCCGACAGCGCCCCCTGCCACCGGTCGCCGGACGTGGTGACCGGGACGACCTCGGTGCGGATGCCGGGATGCCGGTCGGCCAGCTCCCGCCGGACGCGCTCGACCTGGGCGAGCGCCATGGGAGACGAACGCGTCACGATGCGGATCAGCTCGGGGACGGCCATCCCCCGATCGTAGGGCGTCACCTCCGTGCCGCGCGGGCTGATTCCGGAGCTCGCCATGGATGGCCCGCCGAGGGGATGGCGGCTTAGGGTACGGATCACCAATGGTCACGGGGGAAGAGGACGGGGACGTACATGATGGCCAATGATCCGGGGCGGCCGACGCTGATGACGCGGATGGTCGCGGCGTACAAGGGCGAGGTGCGCGCGGACGAGCTGGAGGCGTACCGGCGGGCCGGGGGCCTGGTCTACACCGAGCTGGAGCGTGCCGAGGAGCTGCGGTTACGCCTGGTCCAGGACGGCGTCAACCTCTGGCACGGCCCGCAGTCCGCCTCCGGGCAGCTGCTGTGCACCTGGAACGCGTTCGTGCTGCAGACCATCGGCGAGCAGCTGCTCGACTCCGACTACAGCGCCGACCCGCGCACTGCGGGCTACGTGCCGCCGGTCACCAGCCGGCAGGTGGCCGCCTGCTTCGCGCAGGTGGAAGGCTGGGTGTCGCGCGCCCGGCAGGCGGCCGGCAACACCCGCTATCTGGTCGAGACAGAGCTCCAGCTGCCCGCCGACCTGCCCGAATGGGCCGAGGCGGATCCGTGCCCGCTGCCCCACCTGCACGGCATGCTGGCCGCCACCCGCGCGATCCGCCGGCACGCGGAGGTGGCCTTCGGCGTGTTCGAGCAGACCGTCGCCGACGACCACGACCACCAGGCCGACCTGCAGCGGCTGCGCCAGCTCGTGGCCGAGGCCGCCACCGCCGCCGACTACGCCGAGGGGCTGCTCAAGGCCGATCCGCAGCCGAGCCTGCACGAGGCGATCGAGCAACGGCTGCAGCGGTCCCTGGAGCTCTACTACCACGTGGGCCAGCTCATCGCCATGCCCAGGCACATCGCCACCTACCAGAGCACCGTCACCAGGCCCGCGGCGACGTACAAGTCCCTTGAGGCGAATCTGCGCGACCTCGACCCGTGGTGCCTGACCGACCCGCAACGGCGGGACTACTGGCAGGCCGACCCCAAGGCCCGGCAGGCCGTCAAGGAGATGTGGGAGTACGACCCCGACCCGGCCGCCACGCTGCACATCCAGGCGCAGATCGACGCCGCCTTCCGGGACGGCGCCATCGCCTACGCCGTAGACGCGGCGGGCAAGCCGCTCGGCAGCTACTACTGCTGCCCGTTCCCCGCCATCTATTCGGTGCGCAGGCCGGTGGTCATCGCGGGCAGGCTGCTGCGGCCCATGCAGCGCTTCACCTTCGAGGCGTCCGCCGAGGAGATGGAGAGCGGCGGCCCGTTCCGGCGCGAGATCATCGTGGCCGACTTCAAGCCGACGAACGAGATCGACTACTGCGACCCCGACGGGCTCCACGGCGACTAGTGTCATCCGCCTGAAATTCGCCGGCAATATTCAGCGAGGGATTCGAGGATCTCCTCGGCGGATCTCCAGCTCGGCCGGCACGGTGTCGATGGCGGGCAACCACCTGCCCTTCCAGCGCTACGACCTCAGCGCTGCCGCGGGCATGCGCACGTGGGCGCGGAACGGCTGTTCCGCGCCCACCGTCGATCCATCTGTTTCAGCAGCCGACCGGCGCGTCCACCGTGACGGAGGCAGGGCCGTAGAAGCTGGGCCCGCCGGGACCCACGGGCCCCTGGGACAGCTTGACCTCGGCGCGAACCGTCGATCCGCAGGGGGCGGTCGCGGTGGCGCCCTCAACGGTCACGGTGTTGTTCCAGATGCTCACCGACTGCCGCCGGGAGCCGAGGAACAGGCCACCGACGACTTGGCCGGACACCTCCACCTCTGCGCGCTGTGGGGTGATGACTCCGCCGGGTCCAGGCTCCGCGATGCCGGGCGCGCCGACGGTGCCGTAGAACCGTGCCTGGGTGCCGGTGAGATCCACGCAGGCCTTGGTGGAGAGGCCCGAGATCAGGACGCTGTCACTGCAGGTGGTCGTAGTCGTGGCGGCGGATGCCGGGCTGCTCAACGCGAGCGCCCCCGCGGCCGCCGCCCCTGCGGCGAGTACCGCGGCTCCACGCTTGACGATCTGCTTCAACGATTTCCCCTTTGATGATCGGGCGTGCGGCCTCGCGCCGCACACGAGCAGTAGCATGTCACACATGACATGATGAAAGCCTGAGCGCCAGGAGAACTGCGTGAGAACCACGGGAAAAGGTTTGAGCGTTTAAAATCGGGCAGTCCAAAACCGCAAAATCGGAAAATGGAATGGGGGTCGAAAGCGAAGGCGCAAACCTCGGCCGTCGAGCTCTCGCCCAGAAAGCATCCGGGCTGCTTCGCGCCGTGCCTCACCTCCGGCATCTCAGCTGAATACGACCGATACAAGGAGTGGCGCTCTCCTCCGGCCGGGAGACGAGCTCTCACCTCGCATTCAATTCATTTCCCATTCATCTGCAAGAGCGCTTCGCGACTCTCGGTTCCGCAGGCAAGCGGCGACGGTGGAAGCGGGTCACGTGGGCATGCATTCAGAAGACCCGGCCATTCTGCGCGACATCGTGACCGCCGAACTCGGGCGCGCGGGCGCACAGGACTGGTCGATCGTCGAGGACAACCTCTGGTGCAAGGTCACCCCCGATGCCTACCCGATGCCCGACCAGGGATGGAAGCTGCACGTCTCCGCGACGATGCTCTCCGCCCCGCTGGCGCTCGCCCGCGTCTCGCGAGTACTCGCCGAGGCCCGTTGCGCCTTCAAGTTCCCCGCCCGGCTGAGCGACTACTGGAAACTCCTTGAGCCGCACTGCAGCCGGGCGCAGGCCGGGAAGTTCATCACCGTCTATCCCCTCGACGACGCCGAGTCGGTACGCCTGGCCGCCCTGCTCGATGACGCCACCCGCGGACTTCCCGGTCCGGTGGTCCTTTCCGATCGTCCGTACCGGGCGGGCGGGATCGTCCACTACCGCTACGGCGCCTTCAGTGGGCACCGCGTGCTCGGCAACGACGGGTTCTACGAGATTCGGCTGCGTTCGCCGCAGGGCCGGCTCGTTCCCGACGAACGGCGGCCCAGCTTCTCCCCGCCGCCGTTCGCGACCTGCCCGTTCGAGGTTCCGGTGGCGAGCCGGCGCCCGCGGGCGTCTGCGGTGATGCTCAATGACCGGTTCATCGTCCGTAAGGCCGTACGGCATGCCAACCGGGGCGGCGTCTACCTCGCCGAGGACACCGCCACCGGCCACGAGGTCGTCGTCAAGGAGGGGCGTCCGCACGCGTGCGCCGATCTGAGCGGCCGCGACGCGCGGGATCGGATCGCGGCCGAACGTTCCTGCCTGGAAGCCCTCGCCACGGCCGGGATCACACCGGCCGTGGTGGACTTCTTCGAGCAGGGCGGCCACACCTTCCTCGTCGAGGAGCTCGTGCCGGGGATCACGCTGCAGCGCTGGTCGGACGAGAATGCCGGGCCACTGGGCGAGGACGGCTTCGGCAGCGCGCCGGCGCAGGTCCTGCCCATCATCAGCCGCCTGACCACGTTGCTGAAGGCGCTGCACGGCCGAGGCTACGTGTTCGGCGACCTGTCGCCGAACAACGTGATGCTCTCGCCCGGCGGTGAACTACGGCTCATCGACCTGGAACACGCGGCCGTGCCGGGCACCACCGTCATGGTGGGCGGGACTCCGGGCTACCTCGCCCCGGAGCTGGCGGGCCACACGGGGGAGTTCCGGCCCGCCCCGCACGCGAGCGCCGACCTCTACAGTCTCGGCGCGATGGCGTACTTCCTGGCGGTCGGCGCCCACCTGGACCCGCCGGGCCCCGGCCAGGCGGCCAGGGTGGCAGCGGTTGCCGCGGCCAACCCCACGCTCGCCCTGCTGCGACCGCTCGTGGAGGGCCTGCTGGCGACAGAACCGGAGCGGCGCTGGTCGCTGGACAGCTGCCTCCGCTTCCTCACCGCTCCCGCCCCGGAGCGGGCCGCCCCCCACCACCGGTCCCGGCCGCCGCAGCGGATCGGCCGCCTGATCGACGACGGGATCGCGCACCTGGTGGAGACGATGGACACGAGCGAGGACGCCCCGTCGCCGTGGCCCGACGCCGCCGACGGCATCGAGGCCGATCCGTGCTCGGTCAACGGCGGCGCGGCGGGAATCCTCGGCGTCCTGACACGGGCCGAACCGCACGCGAGGGCGGCTGCCGAACTCGCCCGCTGGTTGAGGCGGCGGCTGGCGGCCGAGGACGTCTGGCCGCCCGGCCTGCACTTCGGGCGCTCCGGCGCCGTGTGGGCGCTGTACGACGCGGCGACGGCCACGGGCGACGCCGAGCTGGCCCGGTTCGCGGTACGGACGGCGCGGCGACTGCCGACCGACCACCCCGGCTCCGACGTGACGCACGGACTGGCCGGATGCGGCATGGCGCTCCTGCACATCGCCCTGGCCTCGGGAGATCTCCCGCTCCGGGACCGGGCCGCCGAGGCCCTCCAGAACCTGCATCAGGCGCGGTCGTACGGCAACGGCCACCCGCAGTGGCCGACGCCGCAGACGTTCGACTCGGGCCTGGCCGGGGCCAACCACTTCGGTTTCGCGCACGGCGTCGCCGGCATCGGGACCGCGCTGCTCCACGCGGGCCGGGCCCTCCAACGGCCTGACTGGACGGCGACCGTCCACGAGGTCGCCCGCGCCCTCTACGAACACGCCGAAGTGGACGGCGACACCGCCTGGTGGCCGACGCAGCGCGGCGACCTGTCCACGGTGCGCCCGCGCCGGCCGCACTGGTGCAGCGGCTCCTCCGGGATCGGCTCCTTCCTCGTGAGGTACTGGCGTGCCACCGGCGACCCGCCCGCGCTGGACCTGGCGCGCAAGGCCGCGGCGGCCGTGCACCGCACTCGATGGCAGTCAGGGCCGGTGCCGTGCCACGGACTGCCCGGCGACGGTGAATTCCTGCTCGACATGGCCGACTTCACCGGTGACGACCACTACCGGCGGTGGGCGCGAGATCTGGCCGGCTGCCTCGAAATCCGTGCGGCCGATCGTCGCGGCCGCCTGCTCGTCCCTGGACCCCAGGGAGACTTCCCGCCGACCTTTCTCGCCGGTACGGCGGGGATCGTCGCCTTCCTCATCCGACTGCGCGACCGGTCCGCCCGGTTGTGGATGCCGGAGGAGGCCCCCAGGCTCGCCGCTCCCGCAGCGGGACGGCGATGACAGACGGCCGCGCCACTGGCGGCCCCGGCATTCACAAGGAGGTGACGACCATGTCCTTCGACGTCGAGGACCTGCAGGCGCTCCAGGAGCTCGAGCCCGGCGCCAACGAGGCGCTCCGGCTGACCAACTGCATCAAGCACTTCGGCTGCACCGACAACTGACAGTCGAACCCGCCCGCCCGGACACGGGCGGGCGGGGCTCTGTTCGATCATCAGACGTTCGATCTACCAGACGCTCGATCTACCAGACGCTCGGTCACCAGACGTTCGATGCAGACAAGGACAGGCCCGGCCCGTGCACGATCGTCCCTTCTTCGCTCCGGAGAAGCCTCCCGCCCCCGGAACCTGGCGCAGGGTCGTGCGGCTGTTCATGCCGCACCGGCTCGCCATCTGCTTCGTCGTCCTGCTCGTCGTGGCCTACTCCGCGCTGAACGCCGCCGTCCCGTTGCTGACCCAGCTGGTCTTCGACCGGGCGCTGTTCGGCGCGGGCGGTCCCGACCTGCCGCTGCTCGCGCTGATCGCCGGCCTGGCGGCGGCCACCGCCTGCGCGGTGGGTGTGGTGGACCTCGGCCAGTCGTGGGTGTCGGCCCGCGTCGCGCAGCAAGTGGTGCACGCGCTGCGCGTGGAACTGTTCGGCCGTCTCCAGCGCATGCCGCTGGCCTTCTTCGCCGCGACACCAGGTGGCGAGATCCAGTCGCGGCTGGCCAACGACACCGCTCAGATCGAGAACGCCGTCAAGGACACCCTGCCCAGCACGCTGTCCGGCGTCATCGGATTCGTGGCCGCCGCCGGCGCGATGGTGGCACTATCCCCCCAGCTCGCGGGTGCCGCCCTGATTCTCGCGCCCATCGTCGTCTGGGTGGCCTCCCGCTCCGGGCGAGCGCTCAAGAACCTGTCGGAGGTCAGCCAGCACTCTCGCGCGCAACTGTCGGCCATCGTGGCGGAGCGGCTGAGCCTGGGCGCCGTCATCCTGGCCAGGGTCCACGGCAGAAGCGCGGACGAGGCCGGCCGATTCGCCACGGAAAGCCGGCGGCTGATCCGGCTCGGAGTACGCTCCGGACTGGTGGCCCAAGGGGTGCTGAGCGCGGGACACGTCTTCTTCGTGTTGACCCCCTATCTGGTGTTCGTGGCGGCGGGCCTGTCCGACGGGATCACCCCAGGCACACTGGTGGCCTTCACCGTGCTGCAGGCCAGGCTCTACCAGCCCCTTTGGCAACTCCTGCACATCTCCACCGAGTTCCGCTCCGCCCAGGGAGCCTTCGAGCGGGTCTTCGACTACCTCGACATGGAGCCCGAGCCGGAGCCCGGACCTGACGCACGGCCGGACCCCGCTCCCGGGCCCGGCGCGCTCGCCGTCCATGGGGCCACGTTCCGGTACGCCGCAGAGGAGCGGGGCCGTCCGGCGTTGGACGCTGTGAGTCTCGCCCTCCCGGCCGGATCCACCACGCTGGTCGTCGGCCCGAGCGGCTCGGGCAAGACGACACTCGGCCACCTGCTGGCCGGCCTGCACACGCCCATCGAGGGCTCGGTCCGGATCGACGGGGTGAAGATCACCCGTCCGTCGCCCGGACAGGTTTGCATCGCCACGCAGGAGCCCTTCCTCTTCCAGGGGTCGATCGCCGACAACCTCCGATACGCCGCCCCCGACGCCACCGCGGACGATCTCATGCGCGCCTGCCGGCTCACCCGCGTCCACGAGCGGATCATGGCACTCCCGGACGGCTACGACTCGCTGGTGGGAGAGCGGGGGGCGCTGCTGTCCGGCGGCGAACGACAGCGCATCGCCCTGGCCCGCGCGCTCCTGGCCGGCGCGTCCGTGCTGGTTCTCGACGAGGCCACCTCCGCGCTCGACCCGATGACCGAACTGGAGGTCGTCGAGGCGATCCTGGCCGAGCGGGCGGGACGGACGACGGTGATGATCACCCACAGGTTCGGCGTCCTCGAGTCCTTCGACACCGTCGTGGCCCTGGACGAGGGCCGGGTAGCGGAACACGGAGATCGCCTCGACCTGCTCGGCGACCGGCACGGATGGTACGCGCGGATGGTCCGCGCTCAGACCGGCGTCGCATAGACCCCCGTTCGCCCTGTGCCGCGTCAAACCATCACACAGGGCTTGAGCTGCATGTTCTCCGAAGCGGCTACGCGGCTCGCAGGCCCACCGGCGGACGGTCACCGACGCGATCGGCCTGGTCCTGCGCCGATGCCTGGATGGAGATGCGGGGTGTGATGGGCGAGTACGACACCCAGGCGCGCCTCGCCGCAGAACGTTCTACTGGAGATCGCGCTGTCGCCCGCCGCCGGATCAGTGATCAGGTTGTTCCGTCCCGCGGGCGGTGAGTTCGTCGTCGGCCGGGTCTCGATCCTGGTCAAGCGTGCGTGGACGTCATGTGCACCCAACCGAGAACGCAACGACATCGCCTCACCCCCGGCTCTGCCGCTTTCACGTGCGCACGTCAACAATCACCTGCCTACTGGCCAATAGCGACCAAGCGCCGGCGTCACATGGACATGGCCATTCAGTCATCTCTCCATGGGCGATAACCCGACCAGCACCAGTGCTTTGGCCCGGCGTAGTTTGACATCAATTCTCCGTACGGCCGGCCCTCGACCCCACTTCTGCCATTGTCATCGGATCTGAACGGTGACAGTCGCCTGCGCCGGCTCCTCGGACGGACTGCCGGACACCTCGTGGTGATCTTGCCTGGCACCGCTGGTGGGATTAAGTGGCGGAGGCTTGAATCCTGTCCAGATGCGGGCCAGGACTGGAGGGTGATTTCCCGCCCGTAATCAAGTTTCATAGAGACGAACGGGCGTCGTTGCCTCGATCACCGACCGAATGGGGGCTGGTGATTGACATCGAGGGTGCACCGCTTTCAACCAGATGCTGTCCGTGGACTCCACCACTGCGGGCACGCCGCTGCTGCTCGCGCCGTGGTTCGGCAGCTCATCACAGGCTTTCTTGACGGGCGCATCTACCGGAATTCATGGCCGAAGAATATATGGCCGCTTTTTCTGTGTTGCCCCTTGAGCGTCGACCGGCTCAATGTGGAGACCACTGGCAGAGGGCACGCCGTCCGGTGTGTGTCAGGCCCCTACCCCCCGATTTCCCCTACCAAGGAGGTAACCATGGCTTCCTTCCCTTCTCGCGCCCGGCTGATCGTCAAGCATTCGGGCAAGGTGCCGGCCATCGAGAACGCCGGCCTCAAGGACGGTGCCAGCGTGAACCAGTACGACTCCGGCCACCAAGACAACGAGAAGTTCCGGCTGGAGCCCATCAGCGACGCCAACTGGCAGCTCACAAGGTCGGGCACGTCCGTGCCGTCCGTGCGCCGGACGGCCGGGCGTACCTGACATCGCGGTTCACCATCTCCGCACTGCCGGGCAGCAGGCAACTGCCACAGAACGGGCGGCCTGGAACCCCTCGGGCGGGGGTCCCCGAGTCGTCGGAACAGCGTCTATGGTGCGCGATCCTGCGGGGATCAGTCTGGGTTGCGCATCACAAAGACGCTTCAGATGACCACCGATCGGAGTTGAGCCAGAATCTGGCGGCGAGGGCTTTCTGCTGATCATTTCCCAATTCCGGCTTCCCGGCGGTCGTCCCTACCTGTACATCCCTGCTTACGCGGTAGCCCTTGTTCAGGATGACCGGGTAGTAAAACGCGCTGGTGGATCCTGCGTATGGGCCGCCTTGTGGCGGATCCCCCTCTGAACCGCCTGCTTGGGGACCCGTCGGGGACCACACGCCCTGCTCGCGCCGGGTGTGCAGCTGCCACAGTTCGTCGGCCACCGCGTCCGGTTCGTGGCGGGCGCCAGGGCCGATGGGGCCGACCACCGTGAGCTGCGCGGCGTGGACCCCGTCGTCGCCGAGCGCCGTCGTGGAGCATGCGGACGTAGGCTGACTCGGCCGCATGGGCGACCGCGGACACCGCCCGGTCGCGGTGCGGTTCGACAGCGGCGCCGCCGGTGGTGAACAACAGCGTGCCACGGCCACGGCGGCGCATGTCCGCGGCCACCGATTGCACCGCCGCCGTGGCGGCGACGACGCTGAGCGCCGGCGCGTTCGCGACGTCCCGCGGCTCGGTGTCCAGTACCGGTTTGCTCCACTTCAGGCTCGGCCGAGGGCCGGCCGTAGCGCTCGCAAGAGCCGCCGACCGGGCCCCTTCGCGCGAAGGAGCGTTCAGGCAAGATCGGACCGCCCGCGAACGGTCGTGAAGGAGCGTTCAGGCAAGATCGGACCGCCCGCGAACGGTCTGGAACGTTCCCGCCGCGGTGAACGCGCTGGCGATCGGCGCGATGAGCGAGGCCAGGCGGCGGGCACCCGCGTCGCCGATCGGCGCCCACAGAGCGGCGCAGTGCTCGTCGGTCTCCACGTCGATGCGCTCACGTGCCGCACTGCCGGCGGCGGTGATCACAGCGTTGGAGTCGAGCCAGCCGCGCGCGACGAGGCGTGCCGTCGCCGCGCTCCACTCCTCGTCGTCCCACTGGCGGGTCGCTCGTGCGAGAGCCGTCGGGAGGCGGCCGGTTGCGGTGTGCAGAACGAGGCAGTCGCACGGCCCGAGGTCGTTGTCGGCGAGTACGACGAGATGGGCGTCGCCGCGCCACTCGCGCGCCACCGTGATCTGCTGCCAGAGCGCGACGAGAGGATCGGCGGGAAGCACGACCGAGGCGTTCGCGGCGGCCAGCACCTTGCCGGCGTAGTCGGCGCCGGCGACGACCGGGTCGATCAGCGAGCGCGCCTCGGCAAGGTGGTCGTCGGTGAGCTGTACGTTGACGCGTCGCATCGCCCGGCCGGCGGCCAGGAAGCGGGCGGCCTGCCATCGCCCGGGCGGTGCGACGTCCCACACGCCCGCCATGGCCCGCACTGCACGCGGGCTGAAGTTGTAGAAGGCCGCGAGCGTGACCTGCCACGGAACCGCGCCCATCGCGGCCGACCTGAAGGCCAGATACGCCGGCCCGCGGTCGCTCACGCCGAGCTCGACCGCCTCCTCGGCGGTTTCGGGGACGAGATAGATGAACAGGTGGGCGGCACTGATGGCGCGGCTGATGTCACGGACGGCGTTCAGGTCCATCAAGCCGTCGCCGGGGCGGGCGGAGTCGGGAAGGTGCATCGTGGTTGTCTCTCCGGGGAGTCGGGCGGTGCTGTCAGGCGGGTGTCTCGGCGGTCGCGATCAACATCGCGCGTCCGAGGGTGTGACCGGCCATGGTGAAGCCGAGGACGGCCGGCGTGGCGTCGGCCGGGACGCCTGTCGAGGGGATGTCGAGGGCGTGCACGACGACGAAGTAGCGGTGCGGGCCATGTCCGGCCGGCGGGGCGGCGCCGATGTAGCGGGCCACGCGGGCGTCGTTGGGCAACTGGTAGGCGCCCTCCGGCAGCTGTGAGCCGGTGTCGTCGCCGGCTCCCTCGGGCAGTTCGGTGACGGTGGCGGGGATGTCGGCGACCGCCCAGTGCCAGAACCCGGACCCGGTGGGGGCGTCGGGATCGTAGACGGTGACGGCATAGCTCTTGGTGCCGTCCGGGGCGCCGGTCCAGGACAGCTGCGGGGATGTGTCCTTCCCGCCGGGCAGGCCGGAGGAGCGTTGCTCGGGCGGCCAGGGGGCGCCGTCGGTGACGGTGGTGCTGGTGACGGTGAAGGAGGCCGCCTTGGGAAAGCGGGCGAAGGGGTCGTTGGCAGGCACAGCGGTCGTTCCTTTCCGGACGAGTGCGACTTACTTAATCGACCGTAGCACAAATAATCGATTATTCGAGGATCGTCTATGATGAGCTCATGGCTCAGATGGCGCACCCCTCGATCTCGCCGGGGAAGCAGATGCTCTCCGAGCAGGTCTACGCACACCTGCGGGACGCGATCATGCGCGGCGACCACCCTCCTGGCGCCCCGCTCAAGCCGCAGGACCTGGCCAAGGAGCAGGGCGTGAGCCTGGCCGTGGTGCGCGAGGCGCTCGTGCGGGTGGTCGGCGAGGGGCTCGCCGACCGGCTGCCCAACCGCGGCTTCGCCGTCCCGGCCTTCTCCGACCGCCGCTGGCAGGAGGTCGCGGAGGCCCGTCGGACCGTCGAACCGGTCGTCCTGCGTATGTCCATCGAGCGCGGCGACCTCGACTGGGAGGCCCGTGTGCGGGCCGCCCACCATCGTCTGGTTCGCACTCCGGCGTACGTGCCGGAGGAGGGCGAGTACTACACCGGCGCTTGGGCCGAGGCTCACAGGGCCTTCCACCGCACGTTGCTGGAGGGGTGTGGCAACCGCGCGCTGTTGGAGACCTTCGACCGGCTGTGGACCGCGAGTGAGCTGGCCCGCCGTTGGTCGGCGCACCGCAACCCCGGCCGGGACGGCGCCAAGGAGCACCGCAGACTGGAGGAGGCGGCGCTGGCCCGCGACGCCGACACCGCGGCCGAGGTCCTGGTCCGGCACCTCACCTTGACCGCGGTTGCTCTGACCGACGACTCCGGCCAGGCCACCTAGGCCCACGCCGCAACGGCGAGCAGGACGCCGGTTCCCTCCAGCCCCAGAGGCCGGCCCTTCTAGATCCAGAGGCTGCCCAAGAGCCAGAAAAGCGCCCTGACCAGGGCCCTGGTCATCGGACGGGCCACGGAGGAACGCGGAGGAAATGCGGCGGAAGCCGGGCCGGGCCGTCAGTATCCAAGGACATCCGGCATCCAAGGACATCCGGCCTCGGAGCTGCCTATATTTCAGGCAACGGAATTCTCCTGTTGGAGGGCTAGGTGTCCGATGTGTTCGCCAAGGATCTCAGCCGCCGGGTCGTGACCAGGATCGCTCCCGCCGAACTGCCGCTGTTCGACCAGACCTGGGACGCGCTCGGCGGCAGGACCAGGCCGAGGTCGCATCGGGATCCGCTCGGTTTCGGGTTGCCGGGGGTGGACGAGCTGCTGGTGACGGCGATCGTCTCCGGCGTCGTGACCACGGTGCTCGCGGACGTGGGCAAGGACGTCGGCTCGTGGACCGGCCGGCTGATCGGCCGGTTGCGCCGCCGTCCGCGGGAGCTGCCCGAGGCGCAGCCGGCGGGGCCGGCGCCGTTGCCGCCGGCCCGGCTGACGGAGATCCGCAAGGTCGCCTACCACAAGGCGCGCCGGATGGGCATGTCGCAGGCGCAGGCCGACGCGCTGGCCGACGCGGTGGTGAGCGAGCTGGCCCGCAACCCGTCATGAGAGGCCGTCTCCCGTCGGCCACCACGTCCGCGTTCGTCCTGCTGATCAGCCTGGCGTTCGCGACGACCGCGATCTACCGGCCGGGGATCTTCGACCTGCTGTCGGTGCAGGGGGCGGAGGTCCCGGCGAAGGTCAGAGAGGCGTGCCAGCTCGCGGCGCTGAAGGGCCTGGACGATCCCGCGTGCGACGTGATGAGCCGCGGGGCTCACCAGGATCTCCGGCTCGGCGTGTCGCTCTGTTTCGCGACGCTCGTCCTGCTCACCGGGCTGCAGTACTGGTTCGGCCCGGCCTGGCGGATCCGCCGCCGGCGGCTGCGTCCGGTCGGCGGCGAGGTCGGCGAGGAGTTGCGGCGGACGGCGGCGGAGGTGCTCGGCGGCCGCCGGGTCGTCTTCCTGCTCGACGTGCTCGACCCCGCGGTGGCCGGGCTGGCCTTCGGCCGGGCCGGGCGCCGGTACGTGGTGATCAGCCGGGGCACCTGGATGTCGTTCGAGCGCGATCGGCCGCTGTTCCGGGCGGTGGTGCTGCACGAGCTGGCGCACGTGCGCAACAGGGACCTGACCATCACGGCGGTCACGCTGGCGATGTGGCGGTCCTACGCCGCGGTGATCCTCGTGCCGGGCCTGCTCGCCGCCGTGAACGGGGTGGTGTCGGGGCAGGCGCCGTTCCTGCGGGCGGAGCTGATGCCGTTCGGGGCGCGCGCGGCGCTGTCGTGGTTGTTCGCCGCCCAGATCGCCGGGCTGGCGGTGTTGTCGTGGCTGACCCGTTCGGTGGTGCTGCAGTCGCGTGAGCTGATGGCCGACGCCCGCGTGTTGTCGTGGGAGCGGGACGCGACGCCGCTGCGCCGCGTGTTCGAACAGGCGCCGGCGCCGCGCCGGTGGCCGGTGTCGCTGCGGGTGCGCACCCATCCGCATCTCGCCGTCCGGCGGGCCGCGCTGGAGGACGAGGAGCCGCTGGTCCGCCAGGGTTTCGTCTTCCCGCTGGCGCTGGGCGGCTGTTTCTCCCTGACCATGGATCCGGCCACGTCGCTGACCGCGCAGGGACGCACCAACACGCTGCCGTGGCCGGCGGAGGTGTTCGCCCTGCTGCTGGCCGTCGCGCTGGGGTTGCGGGCGTTGCGGGCCGTGGGGGCGCGCGGCGACGCCGTGCACGTGCCGCTGGGCCTGGCCGTGGGGCTGGCGGGCGGCTGGGTGCTGGCCCCGAGCAGGATGACCGACCATGCGCTGGCGCCGTTCCCCGTGTCGGTGCAGCTCGCCGGGCTGGTGGTGCTGGCGGCGGCGGGCCTGCTGCTGGGGGTGTGGGTGCGGTGGGTGGCGCGGGTGTGGGCGCCGCGGGTGCACGGGCCGCGGTCGGCGTTCGGGCCGCTGCTGCTGATCGCGGTGGTCGTGACGCTGGGCGCGCGGGGGTTCTACGACGTCCAGGCCGACATCATCATCGCCCACGTCCAGAGATATCCCGCCGTTTCCGACCCGCTGGCGCAGGTCCTGATCAGCGCGCAGATCATGCTGGACTCCCGCCTGTCGGCGGGCGTCCTCCTGCTGCTCGCCGTCGTCCTGCTCATGCTGGCCCCGATGGCGGTACGTTTCGTCACCGTCGGCGAACGCCGCCCGCCCGCGCCCCGGCGCACCGGCCGCGTCGTCCTGGCGGTGGGCTGCGCGGCCGCCGCGGCGCTGGTCACGGCGATGGTGTCGGGCACGGTCAACGGCTACGTCTTCCAGAGCTCCGGCACCGCCTTGTCGGGCGTCATCGCGACCGGAGCCGCCGCCGGCGCCGCCCTGGCGGCCTGCGTGGCCGGGTTGTCCGGGACGTCGCCGGTCGCGAAGGGCATGCTGACGGGGCTGGCCGCGGCCGTGCTCTACGCCCTCGCGCTGGAGCTGGTGTGGCTGCCCTTGCGGACGGCGCTGCCGTGGCTGATCCACATGATCATCCTGGAGCGCATGCTGGAGGCCGCGCTGATCGCCGCGCTGGCCACGGCCCTGCTGGCCCGCCTGCTGCCCGTCCGCGGGGAGCAGGCCCCGGTCGCCGGCGTGCCCGCGCCGGGGTGAGACCGGCCTTCCGGAGGCTACTGCGTTCTCATCAGGTCCCAGAAGGACCTGTGGCGATCGGCGCCCGGCAGCCAGGGCGCGAGGTCCCGGAACCAGCCGACCCGCGCGGCCGGCAGCACGACATGGCCGGACTCGTCGTCGCCCCAGCCGTCGGCGAACAGCAGGAACTGCCGGTAGCTCGGCGGCAGGGCCGTGCCCAGCCGGTCTTCGAGCCGGCTGACCTCCGCCTCACCGGCCGGGGGGTGCAGGCCGTCGCCCGGGGCGGGCGGCGGGCCTTCGGGGCTGCGGGGGTCAGGCCCTTCGCCGCGAAGAGGGCGGACCAGCCGTACTGGGGGTTCATGGCAGGCGACCGTATCCGCCGGGGCCGACATTCCGTGCGGCCCGGCGGTTGGGATGATGAGCGCATGGACGCCCCCATCCCTGTCGACACCGATGCCTGGCCGCGCCGGCAGCACTTCGAGCACTACCGCCGGGCCGTCCCGTGCACGTATTCGATCACGGTGGAGATCGACGTCACCGCGTTCACGGCGGCGCTCGGCCGGTCGCGGCGCAAGTCCTACCTCGCGCAGGTCTGGGCGATCGCCACGGTCGTCAACCGGCACGACGAGTTCAGGATGTGCCTGACCGCCTCCGGCGACCCGGCCGTCTGGCCCGTCGTGCATCCGGCCTTCACGGTCTTCAACCCCGAACGCGAGACGTTCGCGTGTGTGTGGGCGCCCTACGATCCCGGCTTCGCCGCCTTCCACGACGTCGCCGCTCCCCTGCTCGCCGAGCACGCCCGCGCCACCGAGTTCTTCCCGCAGGGGCCGCCGCCGCCCAACACGTTCGACGTGTCGAGCCTGCCGTGGACGTCCTTCACCGGGTTCAACCTCAACATCGGCGACAACTGGGACCACCTCGCCCCCATCTTCACCCTCGGCCGGTACACCGAGCGCGACGGCCGGGTCCTGCTCCCCCTCGCGCTCCAGGCGCACCACGCCGCCGCCGACGGGTTCCACTCCGCCCGGCTCGTGAACGAGCTGCGGACCCTGGTCGCGGACCCGTCCTGGGTCGACCGGAGCCCGGCCTCCTGAACCAGCGCTGACCTCCGCCCCCGCCCCGGCCCTTGCGGGCACGGGCCGGGGCGCGCTTCGCCATGCCTCGAATCAATCGCTCGGAATTGCTACGTTGTGCCGGCCTGTCCGGCATCGGCACCGCATGGCATCTCCAGCGGCGACCCGGCAGGACCTACGCGGTGCTGGAGGCCCGAGACCGTCTCGGCGGCACGTGGGACCTGTTCCGCTATCCGGGCGTCCGACATCTTCCCCCTCAGCTACGCCTTCCAGCCCTGGCGCGGCCGCAAGTCCCTGGCCGACGGCGACGCCATCCGCCGCTACATCGAGGACACCGCCCGCGACCACGGCTACGTCTGCGCTGGCTACTACGACTACGACCACGGCCACCAGCCGGAGTTCAAGGGCGCCGAGCACTTCGGCGGCCGGTTCGTGCACCCGCAGTTCTGGCCGGACGACCTCGACGTGACCGGCAAGAGCACCGTGGTGATCGGCAGCGGGGCCACCGCGGTCACCCTGGTGCCGGCGCTGGCGAAGCGGGCGGGGCACGTCACGATGGTGCAGCGCTCCCCGACCTACCTGACCTCCCTGCCCGACGTGGACCCGGCGGCGGCCCCGCTGCGCCGCCTGCTTCCCGCGCGTACGGCCCACCGGCTGCTCCGCGCCAAGAACGTCCTGAGCAGCCGGCTCACGTACTGGCTGAGCCGGCGCTACCCGGAGCAGACCAAGCGGCACCTGCGCAAGGGCATCCAGCGGTACCTGCCCGACCCGGCCCTCCTCGACCGGCACTTCACCCCCCGGTACCAGCCGTGGGACCAGCGGCTGTGCGTCGTCCCCGACGGCGACCTGTTCCGCGAGGTGGCCGCCGGGCGCGTGTCGATGGTCACCGACCGGATCGCCCGTCTCACCGAGCACGGGATCGAGCTGGAGGCCGGGCGCACGCTGGAGGCGGACGTGATCGTCTCCGCGACGGGCCTGTCGCTGATCCCCCTCGGCGGGATCGCCGTGTCGGTGCAGGGCCGCCCGGTCGATCTGGCCGAGACCACCGCCTACCGCGGGCTGATGCTGAGCGGCCTGCCCAACCTGGCCATCTGCGTCGGCTACACCAACGCGTCGTGGACGCTGCGGGCGGAGCTGTCCTCCCGTTACGTCGTCCGGCTGCTCGACCACATGCGGCGGCACGGCCTGACCACCGCGATGCTGCCCGCGCTGCCGCGCGACGTCGCCCGCCGTCCGCTGCTCGGCCTGACCTCCGCCTACGTCCAGCGCGCGGCGCACCTGTTCCCGCAGCAGGGCGACCGCGCGCCGTGGACGGCCGGCCAGAACCACCCGACCGACCGGCTGCGGTCGGCGTTCCTCGACGTCCGCAAGGGGATGATCTTCGATGGGTGAGCAGTACCGGGTAGTGGCCCTGGGCGGCGCCGGCGCGATGGGCAGGCCCGTCGTCGAGGCGCTGGCCGGGCGGCCGGACATCGCCGACCTGGTGATCGCCGACCGCGACACCGCCGCCGCCGCGCGGCTGTCCGTCAAGTACGCGAACGCCTCGGCCGCGACCGTGGACGCCGCCGACCCGGTCCGGCTGCGCGAGCTCTTCCGCGACGCCGACCTGGTCGTCAACACCACCGGCCCGTTCTTCCGGCTCGGCGTGCCGATCCTGCGGGCGGCGATCGAGAGCCGTACCCACTACGCCGACATCTGCGACGACTGGGAACCGACCCTGGACATGCTCGCCATGGACGCCCAGGCGCGGGACGCGGGCGTGACGGCCGTGATCGGGGCCGGCGCGAGCCCGGGCACCAGCAACATGCTGGCCGCGCTGGCGACCCGTGAGCTGAACGCCGTCGAGAGCGTCCACACCGCCTGGCCGGTGGACGTCCCGTTCGTCGGCGACGACCCCGCCGACGCCTCGGCGGGCGGGGAGTCGGCCGCCGTCGTCCACTGGATGCAGCAGCTGTCCGGCACGATCCGCCTCTGGGCCGGCGGCGCGCCCGCCGAACGGCCGCCGCTCGAACCCGTCAGGCTCGACTACCCGGGGCTGGGCCCCGGCACCGCCTACACCGTCGGCCATCCCGAGCCGCTGACGCTCCCGGCCACCTGCTCGATCACCGGCGACTCCGCCTGCGTCATGGTGGTCAGGCCGGAGACGGCCGCGTACCTGATGACCCTGCGCGAGGAGATCGACCGGGGCGGGCTCTCCCTGGAGCAGGCCGCGGCCCGCGATCGAGCGCCCGACCGCGGGCCGCTTCGCCCGCTCCGCCGTGCGCCGGCTCTCGCTGCGCGGCCCCGGCTCGCTGCCGCCCTTCTTCGCGCTGGCCGCCGGCGTCCGGGACGGCCGGCCGTGCCGGATCGGCGCGCGGCTGATCGGCTCGCCGCGCGGGATGGCCAGGGCGACCGGGATCCCGCTGTCGCTGGCGGCGGCGCAGATCCTCGACGGCTCGGTGCGCGCCGCCGGCGTCCATCCCCCGGACGCCGCGCTCGACCCGGAGAGGTACTTCGCGGAGCTGGCCGTCCACTGCGACCCGCCGCGCGCCGGCCGCGACGAGGTGGTCACCGTGGACCGGACCCCGTGACCGGCGTCGATCGCCCGCCCACCGAGGTCCGCGGCGACCGTCGCAGCGCTTCAGCGAGAAGGCGTGACTCCGCCTCGGTGACCCTCGACTGCCCCGTCTTCGATGGTGATCTCGGGTTGACGAGCGAAACAGCTGGTCAGCTGCATTTGTGGAGTGTCAGGGACGCCGCGGGCCGCAGGTGCTGCCGAGCCCATTCCTCGAAGCTGGTGAGCGGAAGGCCGAGGTCCCTGGCGTACTGCGGGCGGGCCGGCTGGCCGGCTATGTTCATCCACTCGTGTGAGGCGCCCATCGCCGGCATTCCGGCGGCGAGTGCCTGTTCCTCGGTCATGTCCGGCGCGGGCAGGTGTGTGCCCAGCGCGCGGGAGAGAACCTCGGCGACCTCCGTCATGGACAGATAGTCACTCGCCAGCTCCAGCTCGACCCCGTGGAACCGCTCCGGCTCGGCGATGGCTGCGGCGGCTGCCCTGCCGATGTCGTCCACCGCGGCGAGGGACAGCCGGGTGTCCGGCTTCACGACGCTCACCAAACCGCCTTCCACACCCCGCGGGAACAGGAAAGCCATGGACGGCAGGAAGTTCTCCATGAAGAAACCCGGTTTGAGGATCGTCCAGCGGGAGAAGCCGGCCGCACGGACCCGGTCCTGGATCGTGCTCTTGGCTCCCAGGCTGGCGTCCAAGGAGCCCCAGCGGCCTGCGACCCAGCCGGGAGCCTCGGTGTGCTGACCGGCGCCACTGGTGGAGGTGTGCACGAACTGCGGCACTCCCGCAGCCTGCGCGCCCTCGATGAGGTTGACGGCCTGGGCCACCTCTCCGTCGAAATCGAAACCTTCGGCGGCCAGGGCGGGCATCTGAACGGAGAAGACGGCGCGGACACCCGTGGCGGCCCGCACCACCGAATCGCGATCGTGGAGATCACCGGTGACCAGATCGGCGCCCAGCGCCTCGACGGCCTTGGCTCGCTGGGTGTCGGGGTGACGCACCAGGGCGCGTACGGGTACGCCTGCGGCGAGCAGGGCTCGGGCGGTGGCGCCGCCCTGCCTGCCGGTGGCGCCGGTGACCAGGACGGGTGCGGGATGTGCAGTCATTGCGCTCCTCGGAGCTATAAACGGCGGGGGTCGCCGTTTTCTGTGCGATAAGATATGGCGGGCCCCGCCATTTAGCAACCCTGGAGATGACGCCCATGCCCGACCGCCAGCGCGCAGACGCCCGGCGCAACTATGCGCGCATCCTCGCCGTGGCCGAGGAGGAGGTCGCCGCGTACGGGGCAGGCGCTTCCCTGGAACAGATCGCGCGCGTCGCGGGGGTCGGCTCGGCCACCGTGCGCCGCCACTTCCCGACCCGCCGGGCGCTGCTGGAGGCGGTCTCCCATCAACGCATCGAGGCCCTGGCCGCCCGTGCCCGCGAGCTGACAGGCAAGGGCGACAGCCGTGACGCGCTCCTGCAATGGCTCAGTGACGTCGTCGCCTACTGCGTCGCGGCCCGAGGGCTGGCGGCGGCACTGGCCTACGACGGGGCCGAGACCGACCCCGTACACGAGAACACCTGCTCGGCGATGATGGCGGAGGCGGGGAACCCCCTGCTGCAGCGCGCCATGCAGGACGGGGCGGTGGCGGAAGGCGTCACCGTCGCCGACCTGATCGCGCTGATCGTCGGTGTCGTCCTCGCGACGGAGCACCACCCTGACCCGGCGGCCCGCGCGGACCGGCTGTTCCAGCTGGCCGTGGCGGGGGTGAGCCCGCGGGGGTGAGCCCGCGGGGCTGAGCGGCCTTCATCGGTGACAAGGTCTGCGTGACCGGCGCCGTCAGGGCGCAGGCCCGGGAGGACAACAGGACCGCCGGGGACCGCGTCGCCCCTCCCTGGAACCGAACGCCAACGGAAATGGGGTGCAGTTCGTCTTCAGGGAGCCTACGAGGGGTCGCCCCCGGACGCGCAGGGCGGGCACGGCGGCCCGACCCCGGAGGCGGCTCCCGTGACTAGCACGACCGGCGTTTCCCCATCACGAGATGATCGCCTGCGACGTCGAGGGCAGCGCCGGCCCGATCGCCCGCCGGGCGCCCGGGGTGCGCCCGTGTCCCCAGCCGATCTGCCGGCGGTATCCGCCCAGCAGCCCACGCTCGGCCAGTTCCGTCACATCGGGCGGCTCCGGGAGCGGGTGCGCGGCCGGGGCCACGTAGAGGGCGTCCACCGGGCAGTACGCCTCGCACATGAAGCACGTCTGGCAATCGCCCTGCCGCGCGATCAGCGGCACCCCGTCGTCCCCGCGTACGAACACGTCCGTCGGACAGGCCTCGACGCACTTGTCGCAGGCGATACACCGGTCGCGCAGCACGATCTCGATCACGACGCCACCGCCAGCGGCCACCCGGTCTCCGGCAGCACCCAGACCTCGTCGAGCCCACCGGAGATCAGCCGGTGGTGCTGGGCGGGGTCGGAGCCGGGGTGGTCGGCACGCTTGTGCATGCCGCGGCTCTCGGTCCTGGCCAGCGCGCTGGCGTACATCCATCGGGCGTGGGCCGCCATCGCGGCGGCCGAGCGGGCGCGCACGACGTCGGGGCCGTCGGCGTACAGGCCCTGCCTGGCCCGCTTCCAGGTCTCGTCGAGCGCGGCCAGCGCGGGCGCGAGCCGGTCGCCGTGGCGCAGGTAGTTCTTCTCGTACGGCAGCACCTCGGCCTGGACCGCCTCGATGATCTCGCGATGCCCGGCCGGGTCGCCGCCGGTCGGCCGCAATCCGGCGCCGCCCGCCCCGCGCACGGTCCGCGTGGCCGCCTGAGCGCCCAGAGCACGGGCGTGACGGGCCGCGGCCTGCCCCGCCCAGGTGCCGGAGGACATCGCCCAGGCCGCGTTGTGGCTGCCGCCGCCGGTGAAGCCCCCGCAGATCGGTTCCCTGGTGGCCGCGTCGCCGGCGGCGTACAGGCCCGCGACGGAGGTGGCGCAGTCGTAGCCGGTCAGGCGGATCCCGCCGGTTCCGCGTACGGTCCCCTCCGCCAGGAGCGTGACGGGGAAAAGCTCGGTGAACGGGTCGATCCCCTGCCGGTCGAAGGGCAGGAAGAAGTTGGGCTGAGCCAGCCGCATCGCTGGCCTGATCCCCTCCCCCGCCTGGTCGAGGCGGCAGAAGACGCGCTCGGACAGCAGCGCCCGCGCGATCATCGACCGGCCGTGCGTGCTGCCCGCACCCTCCAGGACACTTCCGTCGGCATGGTAGAAGGTGGCGTAGGAGTAGAAGGCGGTCTTGGTCACGGAGGTGAACTCCGGAGCGATCGCGTAGGCGTTGGAGAACTCCATGCCGGACAGCTCGGCCCCGGTCTCCGCCGCGAACAGGGCGCCGTCGCCGGTGTTGACGTCACAGCCGAGCGCCTTGCTGAGGAAGGCGCAGCCGCCGGTGGCCAGCACCACCGCGCCCGCGCGCACCCGGTAGGAGCGATCGTGCTGCCTGCGGTGGCCGGCCGCGCCCGCGACCGCGCCGTCCGCGTCCACCAGCAGTTCGGTGACAGGGCTGTGGTCGAGCACGCGCACCCCCGAGCGGCGCGCGCGGATGCGCATGCGGCGCATGTACTCCGGGCCCTGCAGGCCGCGCCGGATCTGCCGGCCGTCCTCACCCACCGGGAAGGGGTAGCGGCTCACCTCGGCCAGCTCGTTCATGTTCGCGTACGTCTGGTCCAGGGCCCGGGCCATCCAGGCGCGATCGGAGAGGTAACCGCCCAGGGCCTCCCGGGAGGCCATCGCCGCCTCGCGGGAGGCCGGGTCGGGATCGACGTACCAGACTCCGGTGCCGGCGGCAGCAGTGGCGCCGCTCGTGCCCAGGTAGCCCTTGTCGACCAGGACGACGTCGGCGCCCGACTCGGCTGCCTTGACGGCGGCCCAGGCGCCGGCCGGCCCGCCGCCGGCCACCAGGACGTCTGCGATGAGATCCAGATCGGTCATGACTCCCTCCTCATGGGAGATCCGCAGGGCGCGAACGCCCAGTAGGAGGCCACCCCCTTGTACGGGCGGCCCTCGCGCCACGCCGCGACCTGGTCCGGCCGGCCGAACACCTCCAGATACTCCTCGACCTGCCGCTTGGCCTGGTCCCACAGCAGTACGGGCTCGTAGTCGGAGCCCTCCGGGCCGACGAACGGGGCCAGCGGCTCGATCACGGTGTCCAGGCCGGGCTGCCAGAACACGCCGGTCGAACGCCTGGTGACCGAACCACCCGCGACCACCCGGTGCGTACCCGCGGACAGGCGGCCGTTTGTCCACTTGGTGAGCATGTGACCGGAGAACGGCGGTGGAGGGGAGCCGGCGCGCAGGGTCCCGCCACGTCGGGGTGGCGCGGACACCGCGGCGTCGGCGTCCACACCGGACTGCGGGGCCCCGCCGTCCGCGCCGGTCAGCGGAGCACCGCCACCTGCACCACAGGCGGCCGGCAAGAGCGAGAGGGCTCCCCCTCTTGTCCCGGCGAGCAGGACCCGCCTGGTGAGATCGGTGGCCCCCGGAAGGGCGGGCCGGCTGAAGGGACGGAGGGATTCCCTCATGGGTGCTCCTTCACGACGGGCTTCAACCCACTATTCAGGTAGGAATACTCTGATGTCAACCCATGGAGCCACCAACGCCGTCCAGCCCGCGAGGACGGCCCGTCACGGCCGGGCGCCGGACTTGCGCCCCCTTCCCGACGCCTCGGCGACCCTCCGAAGGAGGCCGGGCAGCGCGCGCGAAGAACCTCCGCCGGCGCGTGCTGGAGCACCGACGCCTGGAGAGGCGAGACGACCAGCCCTGCGGCGGCGCTCCGGCACCTGGCGCACGCCGCCGGCAGCACGGGCAGGCCGGCCCGGAGAGCGAACAGCCCGGCGAGACCGCGCGCGAGCATGGCGCACGCCGACAGCCCGAGGCCCCTTCTGCAGGAACATGGTCAGGCCGCCCGTCAGCAGCAGGCCGACCATGTCAAGGTCCGGCGAGCCCAAGCGGCTCCGAGCCGAAGGCAGGCGACGGGCCGCGAGCACCAGCGCGACCAAGCCGAACGGCGCCGCGAGGAGGAAGACCAGCCGCCAGCCCATGCCCGGACCGAAGGCCGCGATTGACGGCCCCGCCCAGCGGCGGTCCGACGGTGAAGATCGCCGTTCCGGCGAGGAAGAACGGCTTCCCGCCCCGGATGTCGCCGTTCAGCAGGGACTTGTCGAGCAAGGTGGTGAATCCGCCGGCGGCGCAGACGACCAGGACCCGGCGCCCAGCGGCGGCGAAGCCCGTGGTCACCGGAACGGCTCCGGAGCCGGGGGTCTGTGGGCGGGGGTCGTGCTCCGTGACATCGGCGGGTTCATCCTGCGAGGGCTCAGCCGACGATCCGCTTCTCGAAGCAGGTGGAGCAGGTCATCGAGGTGTAGGGCGGGAAGATCGGGATGCGGGTGTAGCCCTCCCGCTCGTACAGGCGGATCGCGTCAGGCTGGCGGTCGCCGGTTTGCAGGATGACGCGTCGAGCGCCCAGCGCGCCCGCGGCCTCCTCGGCCGCGGCGAGCAAGGACCGCGCCTTCCCGAACGCCTCCCATACCCCCGGGAAGGGACCCGACCCCACCCCCAGCTCGAGCCGGCCGCCGCTGAGCTCGTCGAGCGTCGCCGCGTCCTCAGCGATCTTGAGCGGGTCCTCCAGTGGCGGCACCAGCACGCCGGTGCCCAGCCGGATCCGCGTTGCCGTCATCTCAAGCACCGCGAGATCTACGCCGAGGCCTCCACCCGTTACCGCCACCCGCAGGCCTGGCTGCTGGAGGGCGCGAGAACTGAGCATTGTCATCGAAGGTTGATGACCACTACGGTGTCTCACCGAAGGTTGACTGATTGCTGGGGCCGGACATCTGTCGCATCTCACCGACAGCGACGTTCGAGGTCTGCTACGCCGCCGGGGACCGCGGCTCGTGCGATGTCCCGTTAGACGAGGCGGGTTGCAGTACGCGGGTTGGATTCACAAGTTGGCGGAAGGCCGTCCACACGTGGAGCAGTGATCGCCGACCGGGTCTGGAGGCGTGATCGAGAAACGATCGCATGCGTTCACCGCGACCATGGCGGCGAGCTGGCTCGTGGTCGTGACTGGACGGTATCTGCTGTGGCTGGAGTACTACGACCGGATCATCGAGCAGCTGATCCTTGGGATCGCGTTCGTCGTGGCCGGGCTTTCCACGTTGTGGTGGGCGCAGAGACTCATACGCCGCCGTGGTGACGTCCGCAGTTACGTCGCGGCCGGTGCGGCGGTCGTCCTGTGCGCCGCCGTTGTGGTGCTGCCCTGGAACGGGATCTTCGGACGTACGTGGTTCGCGGTCCATCACGGCAAGTTCACCGCGCTGGCCCAGCTGGCCAAGGACAGGAAGCTGTCGGCGGACATGCCTTCGGGTGGCTGGGTGCATCTGCCTGATGAGTTCGATGTCCTGCAATTTGATCATCGCAGTACGCAGGATGTGCCGATCGAGCTCTACCCCGGACGTGTTCTCACGATGGGCCTGTCGAACGAGGAAGTGCCGGAGAACATGTTCCTCTACATCTACGACCGGCCTGACGCCGCGCGGGTAAGTCCCTGTGATCTCACCGCGACCACGTTCGACGATTACTGGTGGTGCAGCCGCCTGGGTGACGGCTGGTGGTGGCTGGCGCGCAAGTCGAGCTATCCGGATATGGACGAATAGGCGCGAGGCTGAGCGGGGCCGGTATCGCAACCACAGGGACACTTGAGTTCCAGGAGAGACGGTGAGGGAACCGGCAGGTGCGTACGGCCTGCCGCCGGTGCGGGGGTTCCGGTGGCCCAAGGGCGGCCGAGGCTTCGCCGCTGGTACTGGTCAGCAACTACCGGCGACCATGTCGGTCAGGAATCCTGGTTGGAGCGGGACGGGCTGATCCTGCTGGACTTCGACCCGCAGGTCGTAGGGATCGCCTCGCGGCCGTTCTGGCTGCACTGGCGTGACGGTAAGGCTCGTCGTCACGCGCCCGACTACTTCGTACGGCTGGTGGACGGGCCTCGCCCTGGCCTTCCTGCCGCGGGCGATGCCCCCCGACGCCCTGGCCGACCCCCGCCACCGCACCCTGCTGGACGCGATGGCCCAGGTCATCGGCGCGTAACGATCGGATTCGATACGATAGTCGGCATGGGCGTCCATGTCCCCACCCGGATGCTCGTCGAGGCGCTCGTCCGCACCGATCTCACGGTCGACGCCGGCGAGCTCTACGCCACCGCCAACCTGCTGGACATGAACGACCAGCAGGTCCGCCTGTGCATCAAACGGCTGGTCGCCGAGGGGCGGTTCGTCCAGGAAGGGCGGGGGCGCAAGGCGATCCTGCGCGCCACCGGCAGCACCGGACGCGCGATGGGCCTCGACGTCGAGTTCGTCACCCACGCCTACCGCCAGGACGCCGGGCTCGCCCCCTGGGACGGCGCCTGGCATCTCGTCGCCTTCACCGTCCCGGAGAGCGCCCGGCCCGCGCGCGACGCGCTGCGTGCCGCGCTCACCCTGCTGGGCGGCGCCCCCGTCCACGGCGGCCTGTACGTCAGCGCCAATCCGTGGGAGCCCCACGTCGAGGAGCACGCCCGCCGCCTGGACGTCCTCGGCCACGTCACCTTCCTGACCACCCGGGACCTGCGCCGGGGCGAGGAGAGCGATCCCGTCGCGCTCGCCCGGGCCATGTGGCCGCTGGGCGAGATCGCCGAGCGTTACGAGCGGCTCGCCGCGGTGGCCGAGCCCCGGCTCCGGTTCCTCCAGGAGCACGCCGAGCCGTCGGACAAGCCCGGATCGTCCGAGCCGCGGCGGCTGACCATCGCGGTGGAGCTGGCCGCGGAATTCACCCGTGCGATGGAGGCCGACCCGCTGCTTCCCCCCGAGCTGCTGCCCCGGCCCTGGCCCGGCGCCCGGGCCCGGGCGCTGGCCGCGCGCTGCTGGTCGCTGCTGGAGGAGCAGACGGGCAAGGACGCCGGCGCCGTCCGCCTGTTCGGCCTCTACGGCCGCCTGAGCCGTCTGGCCGCGGGCGCCTGACGGGCCGTCACGCCATCACGCCGTCACGCCGTCACGCCGTCACGCCGTCTCGCCGTCTCCACGGTGACCTGCACCGAGCCGCCGGTCCACCGGGCCAGGTCGGTCGCCGGCAGTGACCGGCGACAAGGTGCTCGTGCACAACCCCAAGGGTCCGGGCGGCATCTCGATCAAGGTCGAGGCGAAGGACAGGGACGGCAACGCCGTCCAGCAGGTCCTCACCGACGCCTACTCCGTGCAGTGACCGCCGTGGCGGGGCAGGCCCGTTCTGCCCCCGCTACCTGCGTTCCCGCTCACCGAGCCGGCGCCCGTCGCCCCGCAGCGCGACGGGCGTCACCAGCCGACCCGGGCTTCCAGGCGATCTCGTGCTCCGCGCGCTCGCCGACCGGCCGGGCGCGCCGGGACCGTGCCGGGTGGCCACGATCGACGAGGTGTGGGCGGGGGCGACGCTGTGGCGAACGCGGCCACCGCGACGGGCAGGCCCGGATCGAGCCCGAGCTGGGGGCACGCGGGCAGCATGGCGGGCGGCCACACGTTCAGGAACGCCGTCACCCATGACGGCGAGCGCCCCGTGACCCTCCTGATCGGCACGGACGAGTTCGACTCCGCCCGCGTCGACGCCGTCATCGGCGTCCTCCTCCGCGACCTCCGCTGACACTGACCGTGGTGACGCCGCTGCCCGGCGGACGGACAGGGGGCGTCGGAGTGAGGGTTCTCCCGGGGACCTGTCGGGGGCATCCCTGATGCAGGCCGCAGGGAAGGCCCGACAGGATTGACGGCATGAAGATCACTGCGATCGCGGGCGGCCTGCTGGCCTCCGCGGTGCTCCTGACCGGGTGCGGCCTGGACGCCATCGGCAAACCGAAGAACGAGGAGACCAGTACGTACCAGGTCAAGGAGAAGGTGCAGCGGCTTCACCTCAGAAGTGGCAGCGGGAACGTGACCGTCACCGAGTCGGATGCCGCCCATGTCAGCGTGACCGAGAGGCTCTACTGGAGCAACGACAAGCCGCGGGCCGCACACAAGGTGGAGGGCGGCACGCTGTCCGTCTCCTACGACTGCGAGAAGTCGTGGGGAACCTGCGGGGTCGAGTACCAGGTGGAGGTCCCCAAGGGGGTGCCGGTCGACCTGGACACCGGCTCGGGTGATCTGACGCTGAGGTCGCTCACCGGCCCTCTGGACCTGGAGGCCGGCTCCGGCGACATCAAGGGTGACGGCCTGGGCGGCAAGAAGCTCCTGGTCAAGGAGGGATCCGGCAACGTCACCCTGAAGTACGCGGTCGCGCCGGAGAGCGTCGAGCTGTCGGCCGGGTCGGGCGACGTCGTGCTCACCGTCCCCGACGAGACCTTCGACGTGAAGGCCAGCACGGCCTCCGGTGACGCCAGCGTCTCGGTCAAGAAGGACGGCTCCTCCCCGCGCAAGATGTCACTGACCACGGGCTCCGGAGACATCACAGTCTCCACCGGGTAACCAGTTCCCCCTCGCACGCCACTGCCGGGTAACCGGCACCCCCCGCGCACGTCCCGGCCGCGGCCGCGCGGACGGTTGCCAGGTTGCGGCCCGCAGGATGAGATGCGCCCGGCGCCGTCCGCCGCCGGCCGCTGCCGAGGGGGCGGGTGCCGGGCACAGTGAGTCAGCCGGTGTAGTCAGTGGCGTGGGCGGTGCCGACCGCGGGCCCACGCGACCACCGCCGAGCGGGGGCTTGCATCCTCGGGAGGACGAGCGTCCCGGGCGTTGACTTTGTCGCAAGGTATGACGCACGATGTTGCTACAAAGCTTGCGACAAAAGGAGGAGGCATGACGAACGCTTCCATGTCCGGGGCCGGACCGCCGTCGGCCGACGTCCGCTCCGCCGAGGCCTGGCTGCGGAGGCACGGCCTGGGCGACGGCCCGCCGACGCCGTTACTGGCCACGCGCCTGGCGGTGCGGCGGCGGGTGCGGCTGCTGGGCAGCGTCCTTCTGGCCGTGCTGATCATCGCGGCCTCCCTGGCACAGGTCGCCGCCCTGCCAGGAGCCTCCGGCGGGTCCGGATCGAATCGGCTGGCGCCGATGCTGGCGCTGAGCGGGTCGATCGTCGCGCTGCTGCTGACCCAGGCCCTGCTGGACGCCTGGGTGCGGCGCGTCGACCGGCGTGCCGGGGCCGCACTGCCGCGACGGGTGACCCATCCGGTGCAGCTCGGCTGGGCCGCCCTGCTCGGACGGCCCTACGCCGTCATGGCGGGCGCCACCTTCGCCTGCGCGTTCGCGCTGGGGGTGAGCGCGCTGGTCGTCACCGAGGGAACCGCACGGCATGCTGCCGTCGTGCTGCTGGTCGCCGTGACCGGAGTCGCCCTCGGCGCCGTCCTGCAGCTGCGCGAGATGCTGGCCCGGCCCGTCGTGGCCGAGGACGAGGTCTCGCTGACGGCCGACGTCGTCATGCGGATCGAGGACGCGCGCGAGAGCTCCGCGCCCCCTGTGTTGTGGACGCTGCCGGTGGTGCTGTTGTCCGGGTTCGCGCCCGGGTGGTGGAGCGCCGCCTCGGTGGGTTTCCTGGTGCTGGGGGTGCTCGCCCTGGTCGCCGTCCATGTCAGGACGCCGTCGTACGCGGCCACGGCGCGGCGCGCGGTGGGCCTGCGATGATCGTCATTGATGCGGGCTCGCCGGTCCCGCCGTTCGAGCAGTTGCGGGCCCAGCTCGCCCGGCAGATCCAGAACCGTACGCTGGCCGTGGGCGCCCGGCTGCCGACCATCCGCCACCTGGCGGCCGACCTCGGGCTGGCCGTCAACACGGTCGGCCGGGCGTACCGGGAGCTGGAGGAGGCGGGGCTGATCGAGACGCGCGGGCGGGCGGGCTCGTTCGTGTCGGCCGCCGGCGAGGAAGGCCGGGAACGGGCCCGCCGGGCCGCCGCCGACTACGCCGCCGTGATCGCCAGCGTCGGCCTCGACGCGACCGAAGCGCTCCGCATCGTGCAGGCGGCCCTGACGCCCGGCGCGGTAGCACCTGCCTCGCCATGACCATCCCCGTGATCCTGGACGGCGGCGAGCGCCGACACGTCCGGCCGCTCATCGAACCGGCCCGCATGACCGACAGCTGGGGTCGATGATCTCGAAGTCGGCCGTCGGCCGCTCCGGCACGGCGACGGCGGCCGGGGTGTGGGCTGCCGACAACGCGATCTGCGCGGAGGACTGGGCCACAAGGGCGCTGAGCAGCATCAACGGCAAGAACGGGATGCCCGCCGCCAACGCCGTCAGATCTGCCTGCGGGCCTGTCTCGAAGTCCCGGCGGATCAGATCTTGTGGCAGGATCGCGGGATGCTGCGACTCACCGACTTCATCATCGACTGCCCGGATGCGATGAAACTGGCGGCCTTCTACTCCGCGGTGACGGGTCGCCCGATCAGGGAGGGCAGCCACGAGAACTGGGCCGGTATCCGGTTCGGCGAGATCGAGCTGGCCTTCTACCCGGTGGAGGACTACCGCGCCCCGCAGTGGCCCGACGGCGAGCACCCCAAGCAGTTCCATCTCGACTTCGAAGTCGACGACATCGAGGCCGAACAGAGCCGCGTCCTGGCCCTCGGCGCGTCCCTGCGGCAGGACTTCATCGGCCCCAACGGCTACGGGTGGCGTGTCTACACCGACCCCGTCGGCCACCCCTTCTGTCTCTGCCGCAACAAGGGTGTCGTGTGGACCGACGAGGGCCCTGTCTGGCCCGAGCGCGCCTGATAGTGCTTCGTCAGGTCTGTCGGTGGCTGTTGCGGCGTGACGGTTTGAGCCTCTGACGGCAGGTGGGGCTGCGCCGGTCCAGGTCGCGAGCAGCAGTTGTGACTCGCGGATGACCTTGTAGAGGGTCAGACCGGCGCAACCGCTTCTGGGTCGAGCCGTAGCGTGGTGATGTAACAGAGGTGCGGCGGTGACAAGAGTGGCGTGGCGGCGCCGGCCGGCCCGGGATCGGCCTTCGAACTGACCGGCTCGCTCTCGTCGCCGGGCCTGGCCGCGACGGTCTGGTTGGCGATGACCCGGCCGGTGTCCAGCGGCACGTACCGGGCTCCCGCCGTCGCGGCGGCCGTCGCGGTGGAGTACCCGTGCACGTCGGCGTAGACGTTGACGGCGGCCGTGCCGGTGTTCTTGACCTTCAGCGCGCCGTCCGGGCCGAGCTCCCGCCACCTTGACCGTGGTGGTGGCCCCCGTCACCACGAGGATCCCGGAGAAGACCAGGATGAGCGCTGCCAACCATCGCACGACCGCACCGGCCTCCTGGCGGAGGATCACTCCGTGTTGCGCGGCTGACGCTATCAATGACCCTGAGCTCGTGAAATACAGCGAAAAATAGAGATTTTTCGTCTATCAACCGCCGTACGGCGGTTCGTCCGCCTGCAACTTCGGCGGTAGCCGCCGTCCCCCTTCGGGGCGTCCGGGGCCGCCTGCTGCCAGAGGCCGACCGGCAGGCGGCGCGTCCGGACTTATTCTCCGGAGTGGAGGTCGGGCTCTCTCGGTGACTCCAGCGCCTCTGCCGTCAGGTAGTAAATGTCGCGATGTTGATGAATGAGATCGCCGTCTTCCATGGTGCAGGCTATCCCGAAGGGCTGCTCGGGCGATCTCTCCACGTCTTTCCCCAGCGCCTCGTCCACTTCCAGAAACCACGTGATGCCCGCGATCGGCACCCCGGACGGGAAGGGGAAGGGGATGCGATCCTCGTTCGCGTGCATGATCTCGTAAATGGCACTCCGCAGGTCCGGTACGGCGTCGTTCACTTCTTCCGGGCTCGCGTCAGGCTGTATCCGCCGGTAGGACTTGCGCCCTTCTTCGAGAAGCCGGTCAAAATCCTCGATGCGGTAATCGATGCGGGACAGAATCGAAATTATCCCTCCGCTCTCGGGTTCGTCCGTCTCCGCCGCGTCGACCTCTTCGACCTCGCCATGCTTCGGCTCGCACATCACGTACTCCACCAGCCCCTTTTCCTGATCACCTTGGCCAGGCGCCGATGAGGCTACCGGAACAGGGAGGCGTTCGATTGTGCGTCCGCCGGCTCGGCGATTTCTCAATGCCGTCTCCATGACTACCCTCGAAGATCATGCTGATTCGGTTGCTTGGGCCGGTGGAACTGGAACGCGAGGCACGGATCCGCCAGGTACGGCCTCCGCAGGTCGCGCTCGCACTGGCCGCCCTGGCGTGGGAGGTGGGCCGGGTCGTCCCGGTCGAGGCGCTGCAGGAGAGGATCTGGGGCGAGCAGGTGCCCGACGGCGCCAGGAGGACCCTCTACACGATCATCACGCAGCTCCGCCACGAGGTGCTGGGCGACGACGGCGACGTGCTGCGCCGGCTCGGCGGCTATCTGCTCGACGTGGAGAAGACGGCGGTGGACCTCGTCCGGTTCCGCGGCCTGGCCGAGCGGGCGGCGTCCGTCCCGGAGCCTGAGGCGCTGCTGGGCGAGGCGCTCGGGCTGTGGCGCGGCGAGCCGCTCATGGGGCTGCCGGGCGAGTGGGCGGAGCGGGCGCGCCGCGCTCTTCGTGACGAGCACAAGGAGGTCCGCCTGCGCTGGGCGCGCGCCGTGACCCGCGCCGATCCGGGAGCGGCTGTGGCGGCGCTGTCGCCGCTGGCCGAGGAGTACCCGCTGGACGAGCCGGTGGCGGCGGCGCTGATCGAGGCGCTGCACGAGTGGGGCAGGACCGCCGAGGCGCTGACCCGCTTCGCGGACGTGCGCGCCCTCCTGGCCGAGGAACTGGGCGTCGATCCGGGGCCCGAACTGCACCGCGTCCACCAGCGGATGCTGCACCCCGATCGGGGCGCCCGCGCCGCCGAGCCCGTGGCGCCCGCCCAGCTCCCGCTCGACCTCGGCTGCTTCGTCGGCCGGGCCGCCGAGCTGGAGCGGCTGGACGGCGAGCGGGCCCCCGTCCGCGTGATCCACGGCCCTCCGGGGGTGGGCAAGTCGTCGCTGGCCCTGCGCTGGGCACACCTGCGCCGGGAGCGCTACCCCGACGGCCAGCTGCACGCGGACCTCGACGCGAGTGACGCCGCCGCGGTGCTCCCTCGCTTCCTCGGCTCGCTCGGCGTGCCGGAGGGACGGGTGCCCGCGAGCCTCGACGCGCAGATCGGGCTGTTCCGCAGCCTGCTGTCCGGCCGCCGGGTGCTGGTCGTCCTGGACGACGCCCGCGACGCGGCCCAGGTGCGTCCCCTGCTGGCCGGCGCGCCGGGCTGCCTGACGCTGATCACCACCCGCTCCGACCTGTCCGGCCTGTCGGTGACCGCGGGCGCGTCGCTGCTGCGCCTGGACGTCCTGCCGGACGGCGACGCCCGCGGGCTGCTGTCGGCGCGGCTGGGCGCGGCACGCCTGTCGGCCGAGCCCGAGGCCGCCGCGCGGATCGTGCGCCGATGCGGCCACCTGCCGCTGGCGCTGGCGATCGTCGCGGCGCGCCTGTCCCGAAGGACGGAGCTGTCGCTGGCCGATGCCGCCGCCGATCTGGCGCGTCCGGGGCTGGAGCCGTTCGTCCACGCCGATCCGGCCATCGACCTGCGTCAGGTGCTCGGACGTTCCTACCACGACCTGCCGGAACCGGCCGCCCGCCTCTTCCGGCTGCTCGGCCGCGAATCGGGCGTGCACCTGCCGCTCGCGGCGGTGGCGAGCCTGGCCGGGCTGCCGGTCGACCGCGCGCGGGAGACGGTCGACCGGCTCGACCACGCCAACCTGGTCGAGCTGCGCGCGGAAGGCCGCGTACGCCTGCACGACCTGCTCCGGGTCTACGCGGCCGAGCAGGGCCGCACGACCGACGACCAGGAGGTGCGCCGGGCGGCGACGCACCGCCTCCTCGACCACTACGTGCACACCGGCCTGGCCGCGAGCGAGGTCTGCTATCCCCATCGGGAGCGGCTGCACCCGCCACCGCCGGTCGCGGGCGTCGTGGTGCAGCGCTTCGCCGGCGCGGCGCAGGCGCTGCGCTGGTTCGCCGCGGAGTCGCTGCCCCTGCCCGCGCTGCTCGCCGAGGCCACCGGCGCCGGGCTGGACCGGCACGCCTGGCAGCTCGCCTGGGCGTTCACGGAGTTCATGCAGCGGCGCGGCCCGTGGGCCGAGATCCTCGGCGTCCAGGCGGTGGCGCTGTCGGCGGCCGAGCGTCTCGACGAGGGGCTGGCCGCGGCGCGCTGCCACAACGCCATGGCCCGCGCCCACGTCAAGCTGGGACACGACCGGGAGGCGGTGGCGCACTACGAGCGGGCGCTGGAGCTGCACCGCCGGTTCGCCGAGCCGGTCCTTGAGGCGCACGTCCACCTGGGGCTGACCGTCCCGCTGAGCCGGATCAGGCCGGGGCGGGAGCTGGGGCACGCCGTACGGGCGATGGAGCTGTTCAGGCAGGGCGGCGACGTCGTCGGCGAGGCGCGGGCGCTGAACAACGCGGGCTGGTGGCGCGCCCAGCGCGGCGAGTACGAGCAGGCGCTGGCCGACTGCCGCCGGGCGCAGCGCCTGCTGGCCGGCTTCGGATACCCGCAGGGCGAGGGGCACGCCTGGGACAGCGTCGCCTACGTCCTGGACGCCATGGGCCAGCACGCCGAGGCGGTGGCCTGCTACGAACGCGCCGCGGAGTTGCTGCGGAGCTGCGACGACCTGTATCCCGCGGCGGAGACGCTGGTCAGGCTGGGCCAGACGCACGCGCAGGCCGGTGAGGCCGAGGCGGCGCTCGACGCGTGGAAACGCGCGGCGGAGTGGTTCGACCAGCTCGGCGACGCCCGCGCGGAGCAGGTCAGGGAGCAGGCCAGAGCGTTGGGGAAGCACTGAGACTGCGCTGAGACGGGCGGCGCACGCCGGCGTGCGGGCGGCGCCGCGGCGCGCTCCCACGACTCGGGCCGGGCGGGCTATCCGAGCGCCGACCGGCTGCTCGGCGTGGTCCTGCGCGAGATCCGCCGGCCGCCCGCCGGTGCCGGCCGAGCGGCGGCGGCGTGGGCGCGGGCGGCGTCCTCGTCGCCGAGGCGGCGGGCCAGCTCGGCCAGCACGAGATGGGTGGACCCCCAGCAGGCGGTGCCCATGCCGGCCACCACCAGCAGGTCGGCGTACGGAAGCAGCCGGTCGTAGAGCGCGCGCGGATCGGGCACGCCCAGGCGGGCGGCGACCAGGCCCCAGACGGGCACGAGGAAGTCGGCCACCCAGTCGTCGGGGACGTCGGTCCCCCAGCGCGTCAGCAGCTCGTGCGCCAGCTCGACGCGGCCGGACTCGGCGGCGGCGAGCACGGCGACGGGCCGCAGCGGCACGAACCGCGGCTCCTCCGCGGCGGCCACCAGCTCCTCCAGGATCTCGGCCACCCGCCCCTGGCCGCGCCGGCAGGTGAACGTGGTCACCAGCCGGTGGAACCTGCGGCCCCACATGGTCGGGGCGAACCGCATGTCGCCGTACCGGGCGAGCAGGTCCTCGGCCTCCTCCCATCGGCCGTCGAGGGTGGCACGGGGGGTCTGGGCGATGCGCACCATCGACTCCAGCTCCGGGCGCGGCGATCCGGCCAGCAGCGCCTCGCAGCGGGCCAGTTCCCGGTCCCAGCCGGGCAGGTCGCCGTCGCGCAGCAGGCAGGACATGAGGGAGACCCGAGCCAGCACCTCGCCGCTCACCGGCAGGCCGGGCAGGGCCGCCAGTTCCTCGGCCATCGCGCGCCGCGCGGCGTTGCCGCCGGGGCGGAACGCGGCGAGCAGGTAGTTGTTCATCGTGCGGGCCAGGAGCGGCGTGTCACCGGTCCGCCTGGCCAGGGCGACCGCCTCGGCGGCGTGGCGTTCGCCCTCGGCGCCGCGGGGACCGTAGTGCAGTTCGAGGGCGAGGGTGCCCAGGAGGGTGGCGCGGTCGGCGTCCGGCAGCGGGCCGTCGAGCAGCTCTTCGATGACGGCGACCAGGTCGGGGTCGACGACGCCGTACGGGCGCCAGTTCCACAGGGCCGGGCCGCCGATGGCGGTGACCGCGGAGATGAGCGCCTCCCGGTCGCCGGCGGCCCTGGCCAGGCCGATCGCCTCCTCCCAGTCGCGGTGCGCGTCCTGCGGCTGACCGGCGGCGCGGTGGGCGTGGCCGAGCTCGGTGAGCAGGCGGGCGCGTTCGGCGTCGCGGCCGGGTTCGAGCGCCGACAGGGCGAGCGTCCAGAAACCGGCCGCCTCGGTGTGGGCGAGCTGCGCGCCGGCGTGCCGGGCGGCGCGGGAGGCGTACCTGACGGTTCTGCCCGCGACGTCGAGGCGGCCCGCCTGGGAGAAGTGGTGGGCGAGCGTGGCCGACCGCGACTCGGGCAGGACGCCTTCCAGCGCCTCGCCCGTACGCAGGTGCAGGCGTGAACGGTCGAGCCTGCCGAGCCCGGCGTACAGGGCCTCCTGGACGAGGGCGTGCGAGAAGCGGTAGTCGGGCCCGGCGGGCGGCTCGGTCAGCAGACCGGTGGCGACGGCCGGCTCCAGAGCGGCCATCACCTGCTCGGCGGTGCTGCCGGTGACGGCTTCCAGCAGGCCGGCGTCCACGTCACGGCCGGCCACGGCGGCGGCGGCGAGCAGGACCCGGGTCTCGTCGGGCAGGCGCGCGACGCGACGCTCGATCACGTCACGGGCGCCGCTGGGAACCGTGCGCTCGCCGCGCGGCAGGCGCAGCACCTCGCCGAGGTAGAAGGGGTTGCCGCCGGTCCTGTCGAGCAGGTCGCCGACCAGGCCGGGCTCGTCGGCGACCCGCTTGGCCCGCAGGAAGGCGGCCACGTCGCCGGAGGTGAACGGCGGCAGCTCCAGGCGCTCGCCCGACCGGGTCAGCGCCGCCAGCGTCCCGCGCAGCTCGCCGGGGTGGTCGCCGGGCTCGGGACGGCAGGTGACCAGGACGAGCAGCGGACGCCGCAGCGCGGACTCGGCGACGAACTCCAGCAGCCGCAGCGAGGACACGTCGGCCCAGTGGAGGTCTTCGAAGACGACGGCCAAAGGCGCCTGCGGCCGGGTCAGGACGTCCAGGACCTGCTCGTACAGGCCGAACAGATCCTGCTCGGGGTCGCGGGCGCGGCCGGACAGCAGCCCGGTGGCATCGCCCGCCTCGCGCAGGATCTGCGTCCAGGGCCAGAAGGCCGAGGCGGCGCGATCGACGCAACGTCCCCACGCCACCCGGAACCCGCGCGCGGCGGCCAGGTCGGCGGCGGCCCGGACGAACCGGGTCTTGCCGATGCCCGCCTCCCCCATGACCAGCACGGCCCCGCCGTCGCCGCGCCGCGCGGCGCCCAGCCGCCGCGCCACCAGCTCCAGCTCGGCCGAGCGGGCGATGAGGACCTCGCCCTCCGGTTCGGGCGCGGCCGGGACGAACGCCGCCACCGGCTCGGCCACCGGCGGACGCAGCTCGGGCGCCTGGTCGAACACCGCGCGTTCCAGCTCCCGCAGGTCGGGGCCGGGACTCAGCCCGAGATCGGCCGACAGCCGCTCACGCACCCGGCGCAGCGCGGCCAGCGCGTCGGCCTGCCGTCCGGCCCGGTAGAGCGCGCGCACGAGCAGCGACCAGGCCCGCTCCCGGTACGGCTCGGCCTCGACCAGCGCCTCCAGACCGGGGATCAGAGGCGCGTCCTCCCCCAGAGCCAGGCGCGCGTCGAAACGGTCCTCCAGAGCGGTGAGGCGGATCTCGGCGAGCCGCGCGGCGACCGGCTGGGCGAACTCCTGACCGGCGAACTCCCCCAGCGGTTCGCCCCGCCACAGCCCGAGCGCCCGGTCGAGCAGCTCGACGGCCCGGCCGGGCGCGCCACCCGCCAGCGCCGCGCGGCCCTCGCCGGCCCAGGAGGCGAACCGCCACAGGTCCACCTGACCGGGCGCGACGGCCAGCAGATAGCCCGGCTCACGGGTGAGCAGGACACGCGGCGGGGTACGCGGCGGCCGGTCGGGCTCCAGCACCCGGCGCAGATGGGCGATGTACGCCTGCAGAGTGCGGGTCGCCCCGGCGGGCGGCTCCCCCGCCCACAGCTCGTCGATGAGCCGGTCGAGCGACACCACCCGGCCGGGCTCCAGGGCCAGCATCGTGACCAGGGCACGCTGCTTACGCGTACCGAGATCCAGCACACCCTGCCCGCCGGCGACTTCAAGCGGCCCGAACAGCCGGAACTCCAACCCTGCCATGTCCGTCTCCACCCTACGGCACCTCAACTCGATCCCAGCTCGACCCCAGCCCCCACCCGACAAAGTGGAGCCATCGACGAGAGAGGCGTGAACATGAACATCGGGGACGAACTGCGCGGAGTGGTCCGGGGCACGGTGCTCGCGGCCGGCGACGAAGGGTTCGAGCAGGCCCGGCGGCCCTGGAACCTGGCGATCGACCAGCCCGTGCGGGCCGTGGTCGAGGCCGTCGACGCCGAGGATGTGGCCGCGCTCGTCCGGCACGCCCACCTGGCAGGACTGACCATCACCACCCAGCCGAGCGGCCACGGAGCCACGGGCGACACCGGCGAGGCGATCCTGCTGCGCACCGCCCGCCTCGACCACCTGCACGTGGACCCCGCCGAACGCGTCGCCCGCGCGGGGGCCGGCGTGAAGTGGGGCCGCGTCCAGGAGGCCGCGAGCCCGCACGGGCTGACCGGACTGGCCGGCAGCAGCCCGGCGGTGACCGTCACCGGCTACACCCTGGGCGGCGGCCTGAGCTGGTTCGGCCGCCGGCACGGCTGGGCGGCCGGCAGCGTCCGCGCCTTCGACATCGTGGACGCCACGGGCACGCGCGCCCGGATCACCGCCGACGACGACCCCGAGCTGTTCTGGGCCCTGCGCGGCGGCGGCGGCGACTTCGCCGTCGTCACCGCGCTCGAATTCGACCTGCACCCGGCCCCCGACCTCTACGGCGGCCGCATGTTGTGGCCCGCCGCGACGGCCCCCGCCGTCCTGGAGGCCTACCGCGAGATCACCGCCACCGCACCCGACGAACTGACCCTCTGGTACGACCTCCTGCAGTTCCCCGGCGCCGCCCCGCTGGTGGCCGTGGACGCCACCTACCTGGGCGCGGGCGGCGACGCCGAGACGCTGATGCGGCCACTGGAGAAGATCGCGGGACGTCTGTCGGACTCCCGCGCCGTGCTGCCGGTCGCCGGACTGGGCGCCATCACCGCCGAACCCACCGACCCCGGCCCCGGCATGTCCCGCGCCGAACTGCTGACCGGGCTGACCGACGACGTGGCCGCCGTGCTGCTGGAGCAGCCCATCGACCCGCTGCTCAGCGTCCAGGTCCGGCACCTGGGCGGCGCGCTGGCCCGGCCCTCCGGCATCCCGGCCGGGCACCTGGCGGAGCCGTACGCGCTGTACCTGTTCGGCATCCCCGGGCAGGACGGGGGCGCCGCCGTGCGCGAGCGCATGGACCGGCTGACGGGGGCGCTGGTGCCCTGCACGTCGGGGCGCAAGCCGTTCACCTTCCTCGCGCCGGGCGAGCGCGCCGCCGCCGCCTTCGCCCCGGACGACCTGGCCCGCCTCCGGGACGTCAAGCGGTCCCGCGACCCCCGCGGCACCTTCCGCGGCAACTTCCCCGTCCTCGCCTGACGACCACCGGGGAGCCGCCGGGAGGAGAGCACGTCAGCGGCGTCGTCCCCGTCCCGGCCGGCGGCGTGTTCACCGGCCGCGCCTCACCGCGGGTCGGACGCCTCGGGCTGTTCCGGGCGGCGTCCCCATGCCGAGATCAGCGGCGCGAGGGTGAGGTCGAGCTCGCCGGCCTCGACGGCGGCCAGGTGCGCGTCGATCTCGGCGTCGTCGGCCAGACCGGCGGCGAGCAACTCGGCGCGGACCATGCGCACCGTCGCGGCCTCCAGCCGGTCGCAGGCCACCCCGCCGACCGGGAAGCAGCCGGCCGCCGCGACGTCGACCAGGCCGGCCGCGCGCAACGCCCGCGGCAGCGTCCGGCCGAAGCGCAGGTCGGCGCCACGGCGGGTCAGCAACTCCCGGACGGCGCGCCGCAGCCGGTTGGCGCGCTGCTGTGCCGGGCCGGCCTCGTCGAGGCAGGCCAGCGGCTGCAGCTCGGTGTCGGCGTCCTCGACCAGCAGCCGGCCGCCGGGGCGCAGCGCCGCCACCATCGTCGCCAGCGCCCTGGCCCGGTCGGGCACGTGGACGAGCACGAGCCGGGCGTGCACCAGGTCGAACGTGCCCGGCTGCGGCGGCGGGTCCGCGACGACGTCGTGCCGGAGCACCTCGTACCCGGCGTGCGGGTCCAGCCAGGTGGGGTTGATGTCCGTGGCCAGCACGTGACCGGTCGGCCCGACGGCCGTGGCGAGCGCCTCGGGGATGCCGGGGCCTCCCGCGCCGACTTCCCAGCAACGCCAGCCCGCCTGCACGCCGAGCCGGTCGAAGTGCCCCCGTGTGACGCCGTCGAACAGCTCGGCCAGCCAGGTGAACCGCTCGCCCGCCTCCCTCCTGGCGTTGTCGAGCAGGTAGCGGTGATCCGGGACGGACCCGGAGGTGGGGGACGCCGCGCCGGCGCCATCCACCGCCTCCCCTGAGGTCGTGTCCGGCTCGGGCCCGTGGTCGGCGAAGGGCTGCGATGAACTCATGCCGCCATCCTGACGATCTTCCACGTGCCGCGTCAGCACGACAGGGGATTCAGCCGCCGAGTGAGGCCAGGGCCCGGCGGGTGACGTCGGCCGGGGCCGCGGCGATGACGTCGTCGAGCGCGTCCATGGAGGTCTGAAGGTCGCTGATGGCCTGGGCGATGCGGGCGCGCTCCTGGTGGAGGTCGGCCAGCAGGTCCGAGCAGGTGGGGACGAGGCGGTCGCCGGCGTCCCGCAGGCACGGCAGGACCGTCATGATCGTCGAGGTGTTCAGGCCGGCGGCCAGCAGGCTGCGGATGCGGCGGACGACGGCGACGTCCTCCTCGGCGTATTCCCGGTAGCCGCTGGGGCGCCGCTGCGGGTGGAGCAGCCCCTGTTCCCCGTAGTAGCGCAGCAGGTGCACGGCCACGCCGGTCCGCCGGGACAGCTCACCGATGCGCACGACGACCTCCTGACGGCGAGCCGGTCATCACCCTGCTCCTCTTGACTCTCATATCGATGTGAGACTTTAGCGTCTACGCCATGAAGATGGACAAGGGTTTCGCGACGCTCGCGGCATTGTGCTCAAGCGTCTTCGTCGTGGGCACCTCGGAGTACCTGATCGCCGGGTTGCTGCCCCAGGTCGGAGCTGATCTTGACGTCTCCGTGGGAACCGCCGGACAGGCGGTGACCGCATATGCGCTCGGAGTGGTGGCCGGAGGGCCGCTCATGGCCCTGCTGACCTCGCGGCTGCCGCGCAAGGGGCTCGCCGTCGGGCTGATGCTGCTGTTCGCGGCGGGCAGCGCGATCAGCGCGGCGGCGCCGTCGTTCGGCCTGCTCCTGGTGGGCCGCGTGGTGTCCTCGCTCAGCCACGCCGCCTTCCTGGCTCTGGCGCTGGTGACGGCCACCCGGGTGGTCCCGGCCGAGCGGACGGGCTCGGCCATCGCCACCGTGGCCTCCGGCTTCACCGTGGCCACGCTCCTCGGAGTGCCCCTGGGCGCACTGCTCGGGGAGAGCGCCGGTTGGCGGGCTCCGTTCGCCGTGCTGACCGTTCTGTCCCTGGTGGGCGCCATGCTCCTGGCCGTCGTCCTGCCCCGGCAGGAGGCGCCGTCCACGCGACTGCGTGACGAGATACGCGTGGTGACGCGCCGGCCGGTCATGCTCGCCATCGCCACCACCGCGGTGGGCTTCTCCGGGGTCGCCACGGTGTTCACCTACATCGCCCCGCTGCTGATCCGCGTCTCCGGCTTCTCCCCCGCGGCGGTCTCCGGTCTGCTGCTCGCCTACGGCGCGGGCAGTTTCATCGGCAATCTCACTGCCGGACGGCTGACCGACAAGTCGATGAGCGCCACCGTACGGGGGGTCTTCGGCGGGCTGGCGGGGACGCTCCTGCTGGTCCCGTTCGCCGTGGTGTGGCAGCCTGCCGCGGTGGCCGCGGTCCTGGTGCTCGGCCTGCTCGCCACCGCGACCATCGCCCCGCTCCAGGGACTGATCCTGCACCACGCGGGCGCCGCCCCGAACCTGGCGGTCTCCGCCAACGTCGGCGCCTTCAACCTCGGGGCCGCGGCCGGCTCGGTCATCGGCGGCGCGATCGTCGCCGCCGGCGCCCTGCGGTGGACCGGCCTGGCGGGCGCAGCACTGAGCCTGATCGGACTGGCCCTCACCTACCTCGTCCTGCCCCGGCCACGGACGTCGCCGAAGACCGCCGAACACCAAGCCCCGATCGCCGTCTGACTCCCCGCCCACCCGCCGCGCCGCGCCGACCGCCGTCCAGAGGACCAGGTGACGAGTGAAGCAGCGCGGCATGGCCCTCATCGGTCAGGACGTCGTACGCCGGGAGATCCTCCGCGAGCGCGACACGGCGGACGGCGTGAACATCAGGCTGCTCGACGTGATGTGCCGCCACGCACGGAACGCCGGCTACCACGTCATCCTGGATCCCCAGAGGAGACGCTCGCCAGGCACCGGACGCGGCCTCAGCGCACCCGGTTCAGCTTCGACGACATGCGGCGCTGGTACCTCGAACAGGACGTCCTGCCCGGCGCGACGGAGACGATCATCGACGAGAGCAGCACCCTGGCCCGGACCGTCGGGCTGATTCTCCAGAACGCCGGCCTCGTGACAGGCGAGGCGACACGCCTGTGAGGAGTTGGACCTGCCGTCGGCTGCTGTCAGCCGTCCGGGCCCGCAGGACAAGGCGGCTCCCCCGGCTCAAGGGCGTTCGGTGAGCAGTTCGGCCAGGCGGTCCGCGAAGGCGGTGAGCCAGTCCAGGCGTGCTCCGCTCCGGGCGATGCGGAAGCCGTGGCGCCGCCCCGAGAACGCGGCCTGGACGGCATGGAACTGGGCCCACCGCCGGGCACGCTCCCGATCGACCTCCGCGGCCTCGGCGAAGACGTCCAGCACGCGATGGACGGCCTTGCGCAGGTCGCCGGCTTCCAGGAGCGTCAGCGCGCGCGACTTGAGCAGCGTGCCGCCGTCATACGCGGGGTCACCCGCGTACCCCTTGGGGTCGACGGCCAGCCAGGGCTCGCGATCGGCCCGCAGGATGTTGCCGGCGTGCAGATCGCCGTGGACGAGGAGATCCGGCTGCACGCGGCCCAGCTCGCGGACGGTCGCCACGGCGGCCTCCACCACCTGAGGCCCCGGTGCGCGCGTCACCTCCGCGGCGTCCTTACGCAGCTGCTCCTCCCAGGCGTCGGCCTGCTCCCGCAACCGGGGCAGACCGGGCGGCGCGGGGACGGCCAGCCGGCGACTGATCCGTCCGGCGACCGTGACGACCTCATCACCGTCCTCAAGCTCCGCCAGCCTCGACGGCCGGGCCCGTTCGAGCAGCATGGCGAAACGCTCGTCGTCGCGCTCGTACAGCCGGACGGCGCCGCGCCCGCCCCACGCGGCGAAGGCGTCCGGTTCGTGGACGTTGCCGGGATGCGGGAAAGACACCTTCAGCACAGCGGCCTCCCCGGCCCGCCGCACCGGGACGATGATCCCGACCCCTCCATGCAGGACGGCGCCGTCCGGCACACAGCTCCATGACGCCAGCAACTCCTCCGCGATCCCGGGCAGCTCGGCGAGCCACTTCGCGGCGCCCTCCCCTTCACGCTCGACGGTGCTCCGCGCGAACGCCTCCGGTACCTCGATCATTCGCGGCACGCTAGCACCAGCGGAAGCGTCTCCCCCACCGCAGTGGAGCCATGCGCGGCGACATGTGCGCCTTCCGGCAAGCGCACCACCTCATGGAACGGGCGGGGTGCAGAATCTGAGCCTCGCCCTCGACGCGGTGGCCGTCGCACCCGGCAACTCGGCCGAACGACCGCCGTATCAGATCCCGGGCGAGGCGAACCGGACATCCGTTCAGCCAGCCGCCGAGGGCGGCGGGTGGCTTTGTGCGGGTGGGGAGTTTGGCAGTCTTGCTGCCATGTATCCCGCTTCTGCACTTGGCGAGTTCCTGCGGTCCCGACGGGCCCGACTGCGTCCCGAGGACGTGGGCCTGAGCTCAGGAGTCAGGCATCGGCGCGTGACGGGGCTGCGCAGGGAGGAGCTGGCGCCGCTGGCCGGAGTCAGCGTCGGCTGCTACACCCGCCTGGAGCAGGGGCAGAGCCCCAACGTCTCGGACGACGTCCTGGACGCTGTCGCCCGCGTCCTGCGGCTGGACGACGACGAGCTGCCCCACCTGCACCGGCTGGCCAGGGCCGCCCGGGCCGGGGCGAGGGCCAAGCCCGAGCAGCCGCGTCCCGGCATCAGGCTGATGCGGACGCCTTCACCGACCGGCCCGCGATCGCGGTCGGCCGGCGGGGCGACATCCGTTTCCCCACCGACGAAGGGCTGAACGCGCTGGTCGACGAGCTGCCGGCGCTCAGCCTGGAGTTCCGTGCGATGTGGACCGAGCACCCGGTGAGCAACCGCGCCTCCATCTCGCGCGACTACCGGCATCCGGAGGTGGGCGTCATGACCCTCACGCCGAGCAGCCCCTATCGCGGGGTCGTGTCAGCGGCGGTCAGGTCGTGAGCGTCCGTCGTCATGCGGCCAGAGTGCGGCCGGCCGCGAAGATCAACCAGAGCCCTGCTGAGGGTACATCTGTCAGGTGCAGGACGGGCGGACGCGGGGGGCGATCCGTCGCGTCCGGCAATTCGCTAAGGACGTTGCAGAATCACCGAGTCGGAGAGCTGGGTGAGCAACTCCAGTTGATCGAAATAGAGGCGCAAGCTCGTGATGAGTCCGTCTTCCACTGTGCAGACATAACAGCATCGCAAACGAACAGGGCGGCCCGTCGCGTGCAGCACCTGACCGTCGGGCATGGTGTATGGGCCTCGGTGAGTTCCGACCATGAGAAGCTCGTCGACGGTTGTCGCCTCACCCTCGGAGGACTCCGTGATCACGGCCCGGACGTCGGGGAACGCCGTCCAGAACTCCTCCAGATAGGAGGCCAGCTCGCTGTGTCCCTGAGATACGCCTTCGGGGCTGATGGACACTCCGGCCGGGCTGAAAGTGCCGAGCAGTGCCGTCATGTCGTGGGCGTTGAACGCGTCCGTATAGCGGTCGCGCACCTCGCGGGCAACATTCATGGCACCGGGTCCTCCTACTATTCGCTCGATGCCCAGCGTGGCTGTCGATATGCGGTCGAATGACCAACGCAAGCTAGATCCGCATACTCGGCGAGGTAGAATTCTGGGCCTTTCGCAAAGGCGCGCGGCGGGGCGGCAGGAGACCGAGGGGCACCGGTCGCCTGTTGACGCGAACGTGAGGAAAGGATACGTTCCGGTAGATTTCACGGTTGTCCAAGGGAAATCCGGTGAGATGCCGGTGCGGACGCGCCACTGTATCCGGGACGTAGATCCCGGGAGCCAGGTCGCTTGGCAGCCGTGACCTCGTGATATGGGACGCGTGACCCCTGAGGAGGCTTGACATGACCGGGTTGTCCACCCCGTCGACGATTCCCTTTCCGCGCCTGCGCCCTTGGCTGCTGCTGGCCGTGCCCGTGCTGCTGCTGGTCGCCTACCTGGTTCTGATGGACAACGGCGCCATCTCCCAGACCGGCACCTTCCTGCACGAGCTGATGCACGACGGGCGTCACCTGCTCGGCGTGCCCTGCCACTGAGGGCCCGTCATGGTACGCACCTTCCTGGCCAGAGGTCTGCTCGTCGGACTCCTGGCCGGACTGATCGCGGGCGCCTTCGCCTTCGCCTTCGGTGAACCTCGCGTGGACCACGCGATCGCCCTGGAGGAGGCCGCCGCCCAGGCCGAGGCGCCCGATCCGGACGCCGGGACGGCCGGGCACGGCCACGCAGAAGCGGCCGAGCACAGTCACGGCGAGGACGCCGTGGTCGGCAGGCCCGTGCAGAAGGCGGGGCTGTTCCTGGCCACCGGGCTCTACGGGCTGGCCGTGGGCGGGGTGTTCGCCCTGGTGTTCGCCGGGCTGCGCGGGCGGGTCGGCCCGCGTTCCGACGGGCGGCTGGCGGTCGCCGCGGCCGGTACGGCGTTCGCCGCGATCATCCTCGTGCCCTTCGTGAAATATCCAGCCAACCCGCCTGCGGTGGGCGATCCGGACACCATCAACAGCCGCACGCTGCTCTACGTGGTGATGATCCTCGTCGGGCTGGCGGCGACGGCGATCGCGGTGGCGACGGCCCGCCGCGTCGACGGCGGCCCGTGGGCTCGCTGGACGGCGGCGGCGGTCGCGTTCCTGGTGCCCGTCGTCGCCGCGTGGTGGTTGCTGCCGGCGGTCGATGAGGTGCCCGAGGGGTTCCCCGCCACGCTGCTGTGGGAGTTCCGGCTCGCCTCGCTCGGCACGCAGCTCGTCTTCTGGGCGGCGTTCGGCGTGTTGTTCGGCTGGGCGAGCGACCGGGCGGAGCGGCGTACGGCGGCTCACCCGCTGGTCGCGGCGCCGAGCTGAGCAAGGTGCTGTTCGTCCGGCATGCCACGACACCGGGGATGCGGGCCGGGTGCTTTCCCGCCGACGAGGACGCCGACGCGGCGAGCCTGACCAGGGCCGCGGCGGCGGGGCCCGTCGAGGCGGCGGCGGCATGGGCCGCTCCCTGCAGGGCCGCGCGGCAGACGGCCGCCGCCATGGGGCTGGCGGCCCGCGAGGTTCCCGCCCTGGCGGAGGCGGACTGCGGCCGGTGGCGGGGCCTGCCGTACGGACGGGTCGCGCTGGCGGAGCCGGACGCGCTGGCGAGCTGGCTGGCCGACCCGCACGCCGCCCCGCACGGCGGTGAGTCACTGAGCGCGCTCGCCGCCAGGGTGGCGGGCTGGCTCGACTCGGTACGGGACGAGCCGCGGGCCGTCGTGGTCTGCGACGCGGGCGTCATCAGAGCGGCGCTCGGCCATGCCCTGGGGCTGGATCCGCTGCGCGCGGCCCGTTTCGACCTGGCTCCTCTGTCCACCACCGAGCTGACCGTCGCGCGGGACGGCTGGCGGGTGGTCCACGTCAACCGGAAGGCTGAGTCTTGATCGTCACCTATCCGTTCAGCGCCGTCGTCGGGCTCGGCGACCTGAAGCTGGCGCTGGTGCTGAACGCGGTGTCGCCCCGGGTGGGCGGGGTGCTCGTCCGCGGGGAGAAGGGAACGGCGAAGTCCACGATCGTGCGGGCGCTGGCGGCCCAGTTGCCCACGGTGTGCGTGGTGCCCGGCTGCCGGTTCGCCTGCGACCCCGCCGTACCCGACCCTGAGTGCCCGGACGGGCCGCACGAGCCCGGCGCCGAGCGGGTGGAACGGCCGGCCGCTCTGGTGGAGCTGCCGGTCGGCGCGTCGGAGGACCGGCTGGCCGGCTCGCTCGACGTCGAGCGGGCGCTGACGGAGGGGGTGAAGGCGTTCGAGCCGGGGCTGCTGGCGGCCGCCCACCGCGGCGTCCTGTACGTGGACGAGGTGAACCTCCTGCACGACCACCTCGTGGACCTGCTGCTCGACGCGGCCGCGCTGGGCACGTGCTACGTCGAGCGGGAGTCGGTGTCGGTCCGCCATGCCGCCCGCTTCCTGCTGGTGGGCACCATGAACCCGGAGGAGGGCGAGCTGCGTCCGCAGCTTCTGGACCGGTTCGGGCTGACGGTCGAGGTCAGGGCGTCCCGCGACCCGGAGGAGCGCGCCGAGGTGGTGCGGCGGCGGCTGGCCTTCGAGGCGGACGCGGCGGCGTTCGCGCGTCGATGGACGGCAGCGGAATCGGCGTTGTCGGCCCGCATCGCCGCCGCGCGGTCCCGGGTTCCCGGCGTGCGGTTGCCGGACGCCCGGCTGCGGCAGATCGCGACGGTGTGCGCCGCCTTCGAGGTGGACGGCCTGCGTGCCGACCTGGTGACGGCGAACGCGGCCATCGCCCACGCCGCCTGGCAGGGCCGCGACACGGTGACGACCGAGGACGTGCGGGCCGCGGCCCGGCTGTCGCTGCCGCATCGCCGGCGGCGCGATCCGTTCGACGCTCCGGGCCTGGACGAGGCGCTGCTCGACGAGCTGCTGGAACGCACCTCAGGCGACGACGCCCCGGACGGCGGCCCCGACGGCTCCGGTCCCGGCGGACCTGGCGGGACGCCGCCACCGGGCGACGGCACCGGACCCGAAACGCGGAACCACCCGACCGGCGCCGAGCCCTCGGCGGACGGCCGGACGGCCGCCGCTGACCCACCGGCGTCCACGGCCGCCGGTGCGGACGCGCCGCCGATGGCCGGAGACCCCGCTCCGGACGCGGCGACCGCCACGGGGACGGCGGCCTCCCGAGCATCGGCGCCCCAGGCGGCCTCCCAGACGGCCTCGCAGGCGGCCTCCCAGGCGGCCGCGCAGGTGGCGGGCGTGGCCGCGCCGTACCGGGTGCCGCTGCTGGAGGTGCCGGGGGTCGGCGAGGGAGCGGTGGGCCGGCGGTCGCGGTCCCGGACCCGGCGCGGCCGGAGCGCCGGCGCGCGCCGCCCGCCCGGCCCCGTACGCGACCTCCATGTGCCGGCGACGCTGCTGGCAGCGGCGCCCCACCAGCGGGAACGCGGCCACCAGGGCCCCGGGCTGGCGCTGCGCGGCGACGACCTGCGCGAGGTGGTGCGCGAGGGCAGGGAGGGCAACCTCGTGCTCTTCGTGGTGGACGCGAGCGGCTCGATGGCGGCGCGCAAGCGGATGACCGCGGTCAAGACGGCCGTGCTCAGCCTGCTCCTCGACGCCTACCAGCGGCGGGACAAGATAGGACTGATCACCTTCCGGGGCGCCGTCGCGGAGGTGGCGCTGCCGCCCACCTCGTCGGTGGAGGCAGGCGCGGCCCGGCTGCGCTCCCTGCCCACCGGAGGGCGCACGCCGCTGGCGGCGGGGCTGGTGCGCGCGGCGGAGGTGCTGCGCGTGGAACGGCTGCGCGACCCCGCCAGGCGTCCGCTGCTGGTGCTGGTCACCGACGGACGGGCCACGGCCGGCGGCGACGTGGACCGGGCCGCCGCGCTGCTGGCCGGCACCGCGTCGGTGGTCGTGGACTGCGAGAGCGGGCCGGTCAGGCTCGGCCTGGCCGTCCGGCTGGCCGCCCGGCTGCGCGCGCGGCTCGTGCCTCTCGACTCTCTGGCCGATCTCGGCTCGGTCGTCCGTGACCACAGGAAGGCGGTCTGAACATGCCTCAGGGAAAACCGGCTGTCGTGCCCGACGACGGCCTGACCACGCGCCAGCGGCGGACCCGTCCGCTGCTGATGGTGCACACCGGACCGGGCAAGGGCAAGTCCACGGCCGCCTTCGGGATGGCGTTGCGGGCCTGGAACCAGGGCTGGCCGGTCGGGGTGTTCCAGTTCGTGAAGTCGGCCAAGTGGCGCATCGGCGAGGAACGGGCGCTCAAGGTGCTCGGCGAGACGGGCGAGGGCGGCCCGGTGACCTGGCACAAGATGGGCGAGGGCTGGTCGTGGATCCAGCGGCCCGGCAGCGAGGAGGACCACGCGGCCGACGCCCGTGAGGGCTGGGAGCAGATCAAGCGCGACCTGGCGGCGCAGACGTACCGGTTCTACGTGCTGGACGAGTTCACCTACCCGCTGAAGTGGGGGTGGCTGGACCTGGACGACGTGCTGAAGACGCTGACGGACCGGCCGGGCAGCCAGCACGTCGTGATCACCGGCAGGGACGCGCCCGGACGGCTGATCGAGGTCGCCGACCTGGTGACGGAGATGGGCAAGGTACGCCACCCCATGGACGCCGGGCAGAAGGGGCAGAAGGGCATCGAGTGGTAGTTCCCCGTCTGGTGATCGCCGCGCCGTCGTCGGGCAGCGGCAAGACGACGGTGGCCACCGGGCTCATGGCGGCGTTGCGGGCGCGCGGGCTGCGGGTCTCGCCGCACAAGGTGGGGCCCGACTACATCGACCCGGGCTATCACGCGCTGGCCGCCGGCCGTCCCGGCCGCAATCTGGATCCGTGGCTCGTCGGGGAGGAGCTCGTCGCCCCGCTGTTCCTGCACGGCGCCGCCGGGTGCGACGTGGCGGTGGTCGAGGGCGTGATGGGCCTGTTCGACGGCAGGGGGGACACCGGCTTCGCCTCGACCGCGCACGTCGCGACGCTGCTGGACGCGCCGGTGGTGCTGGTCGTGGACGCGGCCCGGCAGAGCAGGTCGGTGGCGGCGGTGGTGCACGGGTTCGCCACCTTCGACCCGGACGTGCGGGTGGGCGGAGTGGTGCTCAACCGGGTGGGCTCCGACCGGCACGAGGAGCTGTGCCGGTCGGCGCTGGCGGCGGCGGGCGTGCCGGTGCTGGGGGCGATCCGCCGCGACGACGCCGTGACCACGCCCTCCCGGCACCTGGGGCTGGTGCCGGCCGCCGAGCGCCGGACCGAGGCGGTCGCCGCCGTGGACCGGCTGGCCGCCCTGGTGGCGCGTTCGTGCGACCTGGACGCGTTGCTGCGGCTGGCGCGCTCCGCTCCCCCGCTGGGCGGCCCCACCTGGACGCCGCCGTTTCCCGCCGCGACGCCCACCCCGACGCCCACCCCGACGCCCACTGCGACGCCCACCGCGACGGGCGGCCGGCCGGTGGTGGCCGTGGCCGGTGGGGCGGCGTTCACGTTCGGCTACGCCGAGCAGGTCGAGCTGCTGCGGGCGGCGGGGGCGGAGGTGGCCGTCTTCGATCCGCTGCGCGACACGCGGCTGCCGGACGGGACCGGCGCGATCGTGATCGGCGGCGGCTTCCCGGAGGTGTACGCCGCCGAGCTGGCCGCCAACGAGCCCCTGCGGCAGCAGGTGGCCGCCTTCCCCGGCCCGATCGCCGCCGAGTGCGCGGGGCTGCTGTACCTGTGCGACGAGCTGGACGGTCAGCGCATGTGCGGGCGCGTCCCCGGGCGGGCGCGGATGACGTCCCGGCTGACGCTCGGCTACCGGGACGCCGTCGCGCTGCGCCGCTCGCCGCTCACCAGGACGGGCGAGCGGCTGCGCGGGCACGAGTTCCACCGGACGGCCGTCACGTACGCGGGCGAGCCGCTGTTCCGCTGGGACGGCGGCCACGACGGGTACGGCGACCCCGGCGTGACCGCGTCCTACCTGCATCTGCACTGGGCGGGCGCGCCGCGCCTGGCTCAGCGGCTGGTGTCGTCCTCCAGGTCACCCTCGGTCTTGAGGTAGACCTCCTGCAGGCCGCGCAGGACCTCCGGGTCCGGGTGCTGCCACATGCCGCGCTCGGCGGCCTCCAAGAGGCGTTCGGCGATGCCGTGCAGCGCCCAGGGGTTCGAGCGGGCCATGAACGCCTGGTTCTCGGGGTCGAGCACGTACGTCTCCGTGAGCTTGTCGTACATCCAGTCGGCCATCACGCCGGTGGTGGCGTCGTAGCCGAACAGGTAGTCGACGGTGGCGGCCAGCTCGAAGGCGCCCTTGTAGCCGTGGCGGCGCATGGCGGCCAGCCAGCGCGGGTTGACCACCCTGGCGCGGAAGATCCGTGAGGTCTCCTCCGACAGGGTGCGGGTGCGCACGGCGTCGGGGCGGGTGCTGTCGCCGACGTAGGCGGCCGGGGCCTTGCCGGTGAGCGCGCGCACGGTGGCGATCATGCCGCCGTGGTACTGGAAGTAGTCGTCGGAGTCGGCGATGTCGTGCTCGCGGGTGTCGACGTTCTTGGCGGCGACGGCGATGCGGCGGTAGGCGTCCTCCATCTGGGGGCGGGCGGCGACCCCGTCGAGGTCGCGGCCGTAGGCGTAGCCGCCCCACACGGCGTACACCTCGGCCAGGTCGGCGTCGTCGCGCCAGTTGCGGCTGTCGATGAGCGGCAGCAGCCCGGCCCCGTACGCGCCGGGCGCGGAGCCGAAGACGCGCATCGTGGCCAGCCGCTCGTCGCCGCCCGTCGCGGCCACGTGGGCGCGGACGTAGTTGTCCGCGGCCGGCTCCGCCAGCGACGCGACCAGCCGTACGGCGTCGTCGAGCATGCCGACCACGTGCGGGAAGGCGTCGCGGAAGAAGCCGCTGATGCGGACCGTCACGTCGATGCGCGGGCGGCCCAGCTCGGCGAGCGGGATCGGCTCCAGGCGGATGACGCGACGCGACGCCTCGTCCCATTCGGGGCGGACGCCGAGCAGGGCCAGCACCTCGGCGACGTCGTCGCCCGCCGTGCGCATGGCGCTGGTCCCCCACACCGACAGCCCGACCGAGCGCGGCCATTCGCCGGTGTCGGCGCGGTAGCGCTCCAGCAGCGACTCCGCCATCGCCTGGCCGGTCTCCCAGGCCAGGCGGCTGGGCACCGCCCGTGGGTCCACGGAGTAGAAGTTGCGGCCGGTCGGCAGCACGTTGACCAGGCCGCGCAGGGGGGAGCCGCTGGGGCCGGCGGGCACGTAGCCGCCGTCCAGGGCGTGCAGGACGTGGTCGAGCTCGTCGGTGGTGCGGGCCAGGCGCGGCACCATCTCGGTGGCGGCGAACGCCAGCACCCGCGCCACCAGCTCCACCCGCCCCTCGGCCACGCCACCCAATACCGCGCGGGCGACGGCGGGGGCGGCGTCCGGGGCCCAGGCTTGCTGCTCCATGGCCTCGACCAGGGCGCGGGCGGTCGCCTCGGCGCGGTCCACGTCGCCCAGCGCCGCCGTGCCGTCCTCGGCCAGGCCGAGCGCCTCGCGCAGGCCGGGCAGCGTCTCCCTGCCGGCCCACATCTGCCGGGCGCGCAACATGGCCAGCACCAGGTCCACCCGCACCTGGCCGGTGGGCGCCTGGCCGAGGACGTGCAGCCCGTCGCGGATCTGGGCGTCCTTCACCTCGCACAGCCAGCCGTCCACGTGCAGGATGAGGTCGTCGAACTCGCTGTCGTGCGGCCGGTCGGCCAGCCCGAGGTCGTGGTCGAGCCTGGCGGCCTGGATCAGCGTCCAGATCTGCGCCCGGATCGCGGGCAGCTTGGCGGGGTCCATGGCGGCGATCGTGGCGTGCTCGTCCAGGAGCTGCTCCAGCCGGGCGATGTCGCCGTAGGTGTCGGCGCGCGCCATCGGCGGCACCAGGTGGTCCACCAGCACGGCGTGCGCGCGCCGCTTGGCCTGCGTGCCCTCCCCCGGGTCGTTGACGAGGAAGGGGTAGACCAGCGGCAGGTCGCCGATGGCGGCGTCGGTGCCGCACGCGGCCGACATCCCCGCCGACTTGCCGGGCAGCCACTCCAGGTTGCCGTGCTTGCCGACGTGCACCATCGCGTGCGCGCCGAACTCGGCCGACAGCCAGCGGTAGGCGGCCAGGTAGTGGTGGCTGGGCGGCAGGTCGGGGTCGTGGTAGATGGCGATCGGGTTCTCCCCGAAGCCGCGCGGCGGCTGCACCATCACCACCAGGTTCCCGGCCCGCAGCGCGGCCAGCACGATGTCGGTCCCGCTGTCGCCCTCGTGCACGAAGAGCTCTCCGGGCGGCGGGCCCCAGTGGCGTTCCATCTCCTCGCGCAGGGCCGCGGGCAGCGTCCGGTACCACTGCTCGTAGGAGGCGGCGGAGATGCGCACCGGGTTGCCCGCCAGGTGCTCCTCGGTCAGCCAGTCCTGGTCCTGGCCGCCGGCGGCGATCAGCGCGTGCACGAGCGCGTCGCCGTCCTGGTCGGCCACGCCGGGGAAGCCGTCGCCCAGGTCGTAACCCGCCTCGGCGAGCCGGGCCAGCAGCCGGACGGTGCTCGCGGGGGTGTCCAGCCCGACCGCGTTGCCGACGCGGGAGTGCTTGGTCGGGTACGCCGACAACATCACCACCAGCCGCCGCTCTGCGGGAGGGGTGTGCCGCAGCAGGCCGTGGCGCACCGCGATGCCCGCCACCCGGGCGGCCCGCTCGGGGTCGGCGACGTAGACGGTCAGCCCGTCGGGGTCGATCTCCTTGAACGAGAACGGCACCGTGATGATCCGCCCGTCGAACTCCGGGATCGCGACCTGGGAGGCGGCGTCCAGCGGCGACAGCCCGTCGTCGTTCTCCTCCCATGCCTGCCGGGTGGTGGTCAGGCAGAGTCCTTGCAGGATCGGCACGTCCAGCTCCGCCAGCGCGCCGACGTCCCAGGCCTCGTCGTCGCCGCCCGCCCCCGCGGTGGCCGGACGGGAGCCGCCCGCCGCCAGCACCGTGACGACCAGGGCGTCCGCCGCGCGCAGCGTGTCCAGCAGCTCCGGCTCGGCCGCGCGCAGGGACGAGCAGAAGACCGGCAGCGCCTGCCCGCCCGCGTCCTCGACGGCGTCGCACAACGCCTCGACGAACGCGGTGTTGCCGGCCATGTGGTGGGCCCGGTAGTAGAGCACCCCCACCACGGGACCGCCGGTGGTCCTGGCAGGGCGGTCCAGCCGTCCCCAGGTGGGGGCGGGGACGGGCGGCTCGAACCCGTGCCCGGTCAGCAGGACGGTGTCGGACAGGAACGCGTGCAGCTCGGCCAGGTTCGCCGGGCCGCCGTGGGCCAGGTAGGCGTGCGCCTCGGCGCACACCCCGCCGCTGACAGTGGACAGCTCCATCAGCTCGGCGTCGGGAGCCTGCTCCCCGCCCAGCACCACCACCGGGCGCGGCCCGGCCAGCAGCGCGTCGAGCCCTTCCGGCCAGGCCCGCCGCCCGCCCAGCAGGCGCACCACGACGAGGCCGGTCCCCTCCGTCAGGCCGGGGACGTCCTCGGCGGTCAGCCGGGCGGGATTGCCCAGGCGGTAGCCCGCCCCGCAGGCGCGAGCGCTCAGCAGGTCGGTGTCGGAGGTGGAGAGCAGCAGAACGGTACGGCTGTCGCCAGGCACGGCGCATTCCTCCCTCGGGGTCCTCGCCCCGGTCGCGGGTGACACGACGGCAGGAGTCTCCTGGCTCCCGGATCGACGCTCACCCCGGCCTTCCCGCCCGTCGCCGGACAGTGGCCTCGTGGTGGGGTTCGCTCCCCGGTCACAGTGGCGGGACCGCGCCGGATTCACACCGGCTTCCTCCCATTGCCATCGTCTACGCCGAAGCTTACGACAGGAGCGACCCGTCCCAGAAGTGGCGTTACGATCCCTTCGTGCCCGTAGGTGAATCTTCCGGACGTACGCGTCCCGATGCCTGTCCGGGGGCGCTCCAGGTGCACGAGGCCGCCGACGGCCCGCTCGCCCGCGTGCGCCTGCCCGGCGGCGCGGTGTCGGCCGCGCAGCTCCGCGTGCTCGCCGGGTGCGCGGCCGAGCTGGGAACGGGCGTGATCGAGCTGACGTCGCGGGCGAACGTCCAGGTGCGGGGGCTGCGCGCGCCGGAGGTCTTCGCCGGGCGGATCGCGGCGGCCGGGCTGCTGCCGTCGCCCGCGCACGAGCGGGTGCGCAACATCCTGGCCTCGCCGCTGGGCGGGCGCGGTCCCGACGGGCTGCTGGACGTGCCGGCGATGGCGGACGCCCTGGACCGGGCGCTGTGCGCGCGGCCCCGGCTGGCCGCGCTGCCGGGACGGTTCCTGTTCGCCCTGGACGACGGCACGCGGGACGTCGCCGGGCTCGGCGCGGACGTCACCTACGTGGCGACCGGACGGCTGCTGCTCGCCGGCGCCGACACCGGGCTGACCGTCGCCCCGGACGCGGCCGTCCCGCTCATGATCGACGCCGCCGAGGCGTTCCTGGACGAGCTGTCCCCCGACGGCCCGCGCGCCTGGCGCATCCGCGACCTCCCGGACGGCCCCGCCAGAATCGCCACCCGCCTGCGCGCCGGCGAACCAAGCCTGATCGACGCCCCTGACGCCGCGAACGCCGCGAACGCCCCGGACGCCCCGGACGCCCCGGACGCCCCGGATGCCGCGGAAGCCGCACGCCGCCCGTCCGCGGGCAGGATCGCCCAGCGGGACGGCCGGGTGGCGATCGAGGCGCTCGTGCCGCTCGGCCGCCTGACGTCCGACCAGGCCGGAGCCCTCGCGGACCTCGGACGGCCGGTGCGCCTGACACCCTGGCGGACCGTCGTCCTGCCGGACCTCTCCCCCGGCGAGGCGGATCGGACCGAGCGGGCGCTCGCCGCCGCCGGGCTCGCCACCGACCCGGACTCCCCCTGGGCCGGGGTGACCGCCTGCACCGGCCGTCCCGGCTGCGCGAAGGCGCTCGCCGACGTGCGGGCCGATGCCCGGCAATGGGTGCGGGGCCTCGGCAGCGCACCCGCCACGCCCGTCCACTGGGCCGGTTGCGAGCGGCGCTGCGGCCTGCCACGCGGCCCGGTCCGCCAGCTGATCGCAACCATCAACGGATACGAGGAACGCCAGGAGTGAGCGACTACATCCGCGACGGCGCCGAGATCTACCGGCGCTCGTTCGCGACCATCCGCGCCGAGACCGACCTCACGGGCCTGCCGCCCGAGGTCGCCCAGGTGGCGGTGCGCATGATCCACGCGTGCGGCATGACCGACCTCGTCACCGACCTGGCCTGGTCGCCGCAGGTGGTCGCGCGGGCCAGGGAGGCGCTGCGCGGCGGCGCGCCGGTGTTGTGCGACGCCATGATGGTCGCCTCCGGCGTGACGCGGCGCCGGCTGCCCGCGGGCAACGAGGTGCTGTGCACGCTGGGCGATCCGCGCGTGCCCGAGCTGGCCGAACGCCTCGGCACCACCCGCAGCGCCGCGGCCCTGGAGCTGTGGCGCGACCGCCTGGAGGGCGCGGTGGTGGCGATCGGGAACGCGCCGACCGCCCTGTTCCGGCTGCTGGAGCTGGTGGCCGAGGGCGCCGGACGCCCCGCGGCCGTGCTCGGCATCCCGGTCGGCTTCATCGGCGCGGCCGAGTCCAAGCAGGCGCTGGCCGGCGGCGACCTGGAGTACCTGGTGGTGCACGGCCGTCGCGGCGGCAGTGCGATGACGGCCGCCGCGATCAACGCCATCGCGAACGAGACGGAGTGACGACCATGTCAGGACGCCTGTACGGAGTCGGCCTGGGCCCCGGCGACCCCGAGCTGGTCACGGTCAGGACGGCCCGGCTGATCGGCGAGGCCGACGTGATCGCCTACCACGCCGCCCGGCACGGCCGCAGCATCGCCCGTTCGATCGCGCTGCCGTACATGCGCGAAGGCCAGATCGAGGAGCTGCTGCTCTACCCGCTGACCACGGAGACCACCGACCACCCCGGCGGCTACCAGGGAGCGCTCGACGACTTCTACGCCGACTGCGCCGAACGCCTGGCCGCCCACCTGGACGCGGGCCGCACCGTGGTCGTGCTGGCCGAGGGCGACCCGCTGTTCTACGGCTCCTACATGCACATGCACAAGCGGCTCGCCCACCGCTACCCGACCGAGGTGGTGCCCGGCGTGACCTCGGTCAGCGCCGCCGCCGCCGTGCTGGGACGGCCGCTGGTCGAGCGGGACGAGGTGCTGACCGTGCTGCCCGGCACGCTGCCCGCGCAGGTGCTGGCCGAGCGGCTGCGCGACACCGACTCGGCCGCCGTGCTCAAGCTGGGCCGCACGTTCGGGAAGGTGCGCGACGCGCTGGCCGAGGCGGGCCGCCTCGACGACGCCTGGTACGTCGAGCGCGCCACCATGGGCGCCGAGCGGGTCGCCCCGCTCAAGGACGTGGACCCGGACGGAGTCCCGTACTTCTCGCTGGCCCTGCTCGCCAGCCCGGCCGAGCGCACCTTCGTCCCCGAGCGCCCGGCGGACGAGGGGCGGGGCGAGGTGGCCGTGGTCGGCCTGGGCCCGGCCGGGCGGCCGTGGCTGACGCCGGAGGCGCAGGAGGCGCTGGCCGCGGCCACCGACCTCGTCGGCTACGGCCCGTACGTGGACCGGGTGGCGCCGAACCCGCGCCAGCGCCGCCACCGCACCGACAACCGGGTGGAGGCCGAACGCGCCAGGCACGCCCTTGAGCTGGCCCGGGACGGGGCCCGCGTGGCGGTCGTGTCGTCCGGCGACCCGGGCGTGTTCGCCATGGCCAGCGCCGTGCTCGAAGCCGCCGCCGACTTCCCGGACGTGCCGGTGCGGGTCGTGCCGGGACTGACCGCCGCCCAGGCGGTCGCCGCCAGGGCGGGCGCGCCGCTCGGGCACGACTACTGCGTGCTGTCGCTGTCCGACCTGCTCAAGCCGTGGGAGGTGGTGGCCGACCGGCTGTCCGCCGCCGCGCGGGCGGACCTGGTGCTGGCGATCTACAACCCGGCCTCGCGCAGCCGTACGTGGCAGGTCGCCGCCGCCCGGGACCTGCTGCTGGAGCATCGCGCGCCGGACACCCCCGTGGTGATCGGCCGCGACGTCGGCGGCCCGCAGGAGAGCGTCACGGTCACCACGCTCGGCGAGCTGGACCCCGGCCAGGTGGACATGCGCTGCCTGCTGATCATCGGCTCGTCCACGACCCGGGCCACCGAAGGCGGCGTCGTCTACACCCCGCGCCGCTACCCCTGAACCCAGGCTGCCGCCGCCGCCACGCTGTCCGTGGCCCGGACGCCCGCGGGCAGCGGCGGCCGGTCCACCATGATCACCGGCAGGCCGAGCTCACGCGCCGCGCCGAGCTTGGCCGTGGTCATGCCGCCGCCGCTGTCCTTGGTCACCAGCACGTCCAGGCGGTGCTCCCGGATCAGGGCGCGCTCGCCCTCGACGGTGTACGGCCCGCGGTCGAGCAGGATGTGCACGTTCGCCGGCACCGGCCCCTCCGGCGGGTCCACCGACCTGGCCAGCAGCCACACGCCGGGCAGCGGCGCGAACACCGGCAGGCTCCGGCGTCCGGTCGTGAGGAAGACCCGGGTGTCACGGCCTGTCGCGCCCCACCGGGCCGTGGTCAGCAGCCCGGCCGCCTCCTGGAGGGAGCCGACCCGCAGCCACGCGTCGCCCGGCCCCTCCCGCCATCCCGGACGCCGCAGCACCAGCAGCGGCACCCCGGTCGCCGACGAGGCCGCGACCCCCGAGGCGGTCATCCGCTCCGCGAACGGATGCGTGGCGTCGACCAGCACGTCGATGCGCTCCTCCAGCAGCCACGCGGCCAGGCCCGACGGCCCGCCGAACCCGCCTTCTCGCACCTCGCCCACGGGAAGCCGCGGGTTGTTCACCCGCCCCGCCAGCGAGGACACCACGTGCAGCCCGGGATCGGCGGCCAGCTCGGCGGCCAGGGCCCGCGCCTCCGCGGTGCCGCCGAGGATCAGGACCCGTCGCACGCCCGCTCCCTGGCGTCGCTGTAGAGGTGGCTGTCGGGGAACTGCGTCGCCGACAACACCCGGCCCACGACGATCACGGCCGTCCGCCGGATCCCGGCGTCGTGGACCTGCCCGGCGATGTCGGCCAGCGTCCCGCGCAGGATCACCTCGTCGGCCCGGCTCGCCCGCGCGACCACGGCCACCGGGCAGTCCGGGCCGTAGGAGGGCAGCAGCTCGGCGACCACCGCGTCGATCCGCTGCACGGCCAGGTGCAGCACCATCGTGGCCCGGCTCGCGCCGAGCGTGCCGAGGTCCTCGCCGTCCGGCATGGGGGTGGCGCGGGCGGAGGTGCGCGTCAGGATGACCGTCTGGCCGACGCCGGGCACGGTCAGCTCCCGGCCCAGCGCGGCCGCGGCCGCCGCGAACGCCGGAACCCCGGGCACCACCTCGTACGGCACGCCGAGGGCGTCCAGCCTGCGCATCTGCTCGGCCACGGCGCTGAACACCGACGGGTCGCCCGAGTGCAGCCGCGTCACGTCGAGACCGTCGCGGTGCGCGGCGGCCAGCTCGGCGACGATCTCGTCGAGCGTCAGGTCCGCCGTGTTCACCAGCCTGGCCCCGGGCGGGCAGGCGTCGAGCAGTTCGCGCGGCACCAGCGACCCGGCGTACAGGCAGACCGGCGACGCCTCCAGCCGGCGCAGGCCGCGCAAGGTGATCAGGTCGGCGGCGCCGGGACCGGCTCCGACGAAGTACACGGTCACGGCCGGTCCTCCTCCGTCATCGACCACACGGTCACGGCTGTTCCTTCCTCGTGATCGACCAGACGGTCACCGGCATCGCCGCCCGCCAGCCGGTGAACCCGCCGACCGGCGAGGCCCGCTGAACGCTCAGGCGCACCAGGTCGCCCCCGAGCCTGCCGTACCAGTGGGCGAGGACGGCCTCGGACTCCAGGGTCACGGCGTTCACCACCAGCCGGCCGCCGGGGCGCAGCGCGGTCCAGCAGCGTTCCAGCAGGCCGGGGGCGGTCGCGCCGCCGCCGACGAACACCGCGTCCGGCTCGGGCAGCCCGTCCAGCGCCCCGGGGGCCTTGCCCTCGACCACGCGCATCGACGGCACGCCGAGCCGCTCGGCGTTGCGCCGGACGGCGGCGGCCCGGTCGGCCCGGCTCTCGATCGCCACGGCGGCGCACGACGGGTGGCTGCGCATCCACTCGACGGCGATGCTGCCCGCCCCCGCGCCCACGTCCCACAGCAGCTCGCCGGGCCTCGGGGCCAGGCGGGACAGGCTGACGGCGCGGACCTCCCGCTTGGTGAGCTGCCCGTCGTGCTCGTACGCGCCGTCGGGCAGTCCCGGCACCCTGGCCAGGGGCTCGGCGTCCCGGGCGAGGACGCACTCGACGGCGATCACGTGCAGCGCGGACGCCTGGCCCTCCGCCCAGCTCTCGGCCGTGCCCCGCCGTTCGGACTCCCCCGGGCCGCCCAGCTCCGACAGCACCGTCATCGGGCTGGGTCCGTACCCGTGCCGGACGAGCAACCCGGCGACCACCGGCGGCGAGCCGGGCCCCGCGCCGAGCACGACGACCCGGCGGCCCGGCTGGAGCGCGGTGGCCAGCGCCGCGGGCGGACGGCCCACCAGGCTGACGACGTCCACCTGCTCGGCCGGCCAGCCCAGCCGGGCGCAGGCCAGCGTCAACGACGACACGTGCGGCAGCACCGTTACGCGCTCCGCGCCCAGCAGCCGGACCAGCGTCGAGCCGATGCCGTAGAACATCGGATCGCCGCTGGCCAGCACGCAGACCTCGCGGCCGGCGTACCGGTCCATGAGGGCGGGCAGGGCGGGCAGCAGCGGCGACGGCCACGCCACGCGTTCGGCGGCCGTCGCGGGCACGAGGTCGAGCTGCCGCACGCTGCCCATGAGCACGTCGGCGGCCTCCACCGCGCGGCGCGAGCCCGGGGTCAGCCCGTCCCAGCCGTCCGCGCCGATCCCGACGACCGTGATCACGCGTCGCGCCGTGTCAGCTGGATCTCCTCGGCAAGCCGCTCCTGACGGGAAGCGGCGAAGGCGTCGCCCTGCTCGGCCAGGTTCACGATCCTCCTCGATGGCAAAGTGCGAGGGATATCGTATATCTGCCTATCTGGCAGACTTTGGCGGGTGAAACGGCTTCTCGTCATCGGGATCGGCGCCGGCGATCCGGACCATCTCACCCTGCAGGCGGTCAAGGCCATCGCCGCCACGGACGTGTTCTTCATCGTCGACAAGGGCGAGATCAAGCACGAGTTGATCCAGCTCCGCCTCGACCTGATCGCCGAGCACGGTCGCGAGCCGTACCGGATCGCCGAGGCCCGCGACCCGGAACGGGACCGCACCGCCCCCGCCTACACCGCCGCCGTCGAGGACTGGCGCTCGCGCCGCTCGCTGGCCTGCGAGGCGCTCATCCACGACGAGCTGGGCGCCGGCGAGACCGGCGCGTTCCTGGTGTGGGGCGACCCGGCCGTCTACGACAGCACGCTCGCCATCCTCGACGAGATCCGGCGACGCGGGAACGTCACGTTCGACGTCGAGGTCGTCCCCGGCATCAGCAGCGTGGCCGCCCTCACCGCCCGTCACCGCATCGGCCTGACCCAGGTCGGCCGGCCCACGCACCTGACCACCGGCCGCCGCCTGGCGGAGCAGGGCCCCACCGCCGACGACGTGGTGGTCATGCTCGACGCCCACTGCTCCTTCACCGGTCTCGACGACTTCCACATCTACTGGGGCGCCTACCTCGGGACGCCGGACGAGATCCTGGTGTCGGGGCCGGTGCCGGAGGTCGGTGACCGCATCCGGCGGCTGCGTGCCGAGGCCCGCGACCGCAAGGGCTGGATCATGGACACGTACCTGCTGCGCCGCCCGTCACCGGGGGACCGCTGACCTGACGCCGAGGTCGCGCCGCCAGGTCGGCGGGCCCCCTCGCGTCATGCCAGCAGCCCCTGCCCGATCCAGCCGCCGGGCGGGCAGCCCGGCGGGATGGCGAACACCGCCGATCCGATCGGCGTGGTCCACTCGTTGAGCAGGTCGGCCTCGGCCAGCCGGCGCTGCATCGGCAGGAACTGCGCGCCGACGTCGGCCTGGTAGGAGGCGAAGGGCAGGCCGCTGTCGGAGTGTCCGGCCGCGGTGAGCCCTTCGTCGTAGTTGTAGGGGCGACGGAAGATCCCCTTGGCCGGGTCGGCGCTGTGCGCGCGCCTGATGTGGGCGTACTCGGAGATGACCGGGAACCCCACGGGCGTGAGCTCGGCGAAGTCGGGCGGGTCGTGCTCGGCGGTCCCGGTCAGCGGGGCGCCGGTGTCCAGGCGGCGTCCGATCGTGAACTCCTTGGCGACCCGGTCGGCGGCGTCCCAGGTCTCCAGTTCGACCCGGATCCGCCGCAGCACCAGCGTGGTGCCGCCGCGCAGCCAGGCGGGCGCGTCCGCGCCGGCCCACACCACCCGGTCGAAGACAGGGCTCCCGGGGACGGCGTTGGCGGTCCCGTCGAGCTGCCCCATGATGTTGTGCTGGGTCAGCCCGGACGCCTGCACCCCGGCGGCCCGCCGGAACCCGCGCTGGACCCATCGGACGCGGGTGAACGCGCGGGCGTCCTTGATGATCATGCGGAGGGCGTGGGCCACGGTCAGCGGGTCGTCGGCGCAGATCTGCACCAGCACGTCGCCGCCGTTCCACTGGTTCCGCAGCTTGTCGATGGAGAAGCGGGGCAGTGCCTTCAGCGAGGACGGGCGCGCCTCCGCCAGGCCCACCGCGTCGAACAGATCGGGCCCGAACCCGAAGGTGACGGTCAGCCGGGCGGGCAGCACCGCCAGTTCCGGTTCGGTGTCGGCCAGGGCGGGGCCGCCCGCGCTCAGGCGGCGGGCGTCGTCGGTCAGCAGCCGCATCATCCGGGCCACCGCCTCACGGCCGACGCCCTCGCGCAGGTCCAGGCCGACGAAGACGGCGTGGGCCTGCGGGACGGTGGCGATCCCCGCCTGGTGCGGGCCGTGGAAGGGCTCCACCGCCGAGCCCGGCGAAGCGGCCTGGGCCGGGCCCGCCGAAGCGGCCTGTGTCGCGAGCGCGCCGGCCGCGGCGGCCGCGGTCGAGGCCAGCAGGCTCCGCCGGGTCAGGCGGGACCTGCTGCCGGTGTGGGCGTCCATCAGTGCTTGCCCTCGCCCGGCTGGTAGTTCTCCTTGCCGCCGGCGAAGTCCTTGCCGATCGCGGTGAACTGGAGGGTGGAACCGTCGGCGAGAGTCAGGGTGAAGGGCACCTCGGCTCCGGGCTCCACCTTCCCGGTGACCCCCATCAGCATGATGTGATCGCCGCCGGGCGCCAGCTGGTGAGAACCGCGAGCAGGCACCACGAACCCGCCCTTCTTCGGGCGCATCACCATCTTGCCCCCGGAGTCCACCACTTCGTGCAGCTCGACCGTCGGAGACAGCGGCGAGGCGCCGGAGACGACCGTCAGTTCCGCGTCGGTGTTGTTGACCAGGGTGCCGAAGGCGGCGGTCATCCCCTTGCCGCCGGTCTTGATCCAGGGGTCGGTGATGGTCAGGGCGGGCGAAGGGGTGGCGGCGGCGGTGGCGGCCGCCGGTGACGCCGACGCGGTCGACGCGGTCGACGCGGTCGACGCGGTCGTGCTCTGGCCGCCGCAGCCGGACACGAGCACGGCCACGGCCAGCGCCGCGGCGGGAAGAAGCGGAGAACGCGAACGGAGAGTGTGCATGGTGGGCCTTTCCAGGCAGGCCTCGGCGCGCGGTGGCGTTTCCCACCGCGCCGGAGGCGGATCAGGCAGGGGCGCTTGACGCGGCCGCGACGTCGGCAGCCGCGCGAACCCGGACGGAGCCGGGCATGACGACGTACTCCAGCCTCACCATGAGGGTCAGCCGGAGAAAGCGATCACCTGCGTGAACGGCGGACCGCGCGTGGGCGCGGCGTGTGCCAGCACCGCCGAGCGCAGCCGGCCCGGCTCGGGCGCCGTCACCACGACGACCGGCTCGTGCGGCGGACGCGGGAAGAGCGCCAGGAGGACCCGGCACAGCCGCGCGGCCAGGCGGTGCAGCAGCCCCCACAGAGCGGCCTCGCCGCGGGCCAGCCACAGGGCGATCAGCCCGGTGGCGCCGGCGTGCGTGACGAGCATGCCGACGCCGGGCACCAGTCCCGAATGGCCGTGGACGAGCGCGGCGTAGGCGTCCGCGGCATGGCTGAGGGAGAACAGCACATGCAGCACCACCTGCATGCCGGCCAGCAACGGCAGGATCAGCGCCAGCGTGCGCTCACGCGCCGAGGCCACGACCCCGCCCCCGAACGCCAGCAGCAGCCCACCGGCCACCACCGGCCCCGTGACCGATCCCCCGCCGAACAGGTGCGCCAGCACGCCCAGCGCCACGCAGACCACGGCGAACACCGCGGCACGGGCGAGACGGAACGGCAAGGAGGCGGTCATAACGGGCCCATCATCCCATCGCACCCCCTCGCCCTGGCATCCGCCATCGTGCCTCACCTCCGGCACGCCGCCTGCTCACGCACCCCGACACCGCCTTCGCCCGTCGGAGCGATCGCCGGTCGGCCGCCCAGGTGCCTCGACCTCGCCCACGTCGTCGGGACAGTGCTCGCCTCGCGCCGCCGACAGGCCGCGGAACGCGGCATCGGCCTCTCCGAACACCTGACGCCCGCGGTGACGGCCGGGGACCCGAGACTGATCGAGAGCCTCGTCGCCAACCTCGTCGACAACGCCATCCGCCACAACCGCCCGGACGGGCACGTAGAGGTCACCACCCAGACGTCCGGCACGCAGGTGGCCCTCACGGTCACCAACAGCGGGCCGGTCGTCCCCGCCGACGATCTCCAGCGCCTGCGCCGGCCCTTCCAGAGACTGGCGCCCGACCGTCACGGCCGCGGCGACGGCCACGGCCTCGGCCTCGCCATCGTCGACGCCGTCACGCGAGCTCACCGCGCCACCCTCACCACCGACGCACGCCCTGAAGGCGGCTTGTCGGTCACCGTACGGTTCGCGCAGATATCGCAACCCTGACATCAGGCGCCGCCATGCACGGCCACGTCGCCGCCGGGGACACCAGCCCGATCTCGTAGGGCGCCGGGCACCGGGCGATGATCACCGAGCCGGTGCTGCCGGCCCGGGTGCTGGACGAGGCGTCCCGGTCATGAGGCAGCCGGCGCCCCCTGACGGGGTTGAGCAGCCGGGCATGGGGGAAAGTCTCCGTCCTGCGGGCCGTCGACTGGAGTGGAGGCCCCTGCCACGCCAGCAACCGCTGGTGGAAAGCGGGGGGAACTTCAGGGATGGGGTGGATGCATGGTGGAACGACGCATGTCGGTCGCGACGCACTGGGGCAGTCTCATCGCAGTGGTCGATTCCGGGCGATTAGTACGAATTGAGCCGAGGGACGACGACCCCGTCCCGTCACCCATCGGCCCCGGCATGGTGACAGCCGCCGACGACGGCGCTCGCGTGCTGCGCCCCGCGGTCCGCAAGGGCTGGCTCAACGGCCGGCCGCGCGTCCACGACGCCGCCAGAGGCGCGGACGCCTTCGTGGAAGTGAGCTGGGACGACGCGATCACGCTGGTGAGCGACGAACTCCGTCGAGTGCGTTCGCAGCACGGGGACAGCGCGGTGTTCGGCGGGTCGTACGGCTGGGCGAGCGCGGGCGTGTTCCACAACGCGCAGAGTCAACTCCACCGGTTCCTGGCGCTGGGCGGGGGCTTCACCGACTCCCGCAACACCTACAGCACCGCCGCGTTGGAGGTCATCCTTCCCCATGTGATCGGCGGGCATCCCTGGAGCTACCAGTCGCGGATGCCGATGTGGGACGAGATAGCCGGCAACTGTGAGCTCGTGGTGGCGTTCGGCGGGCTGGCACTCAAGAACAGCCAGATCAACCCCGGCGGGCTGGCCAGGCACCAGACGCAGGTCCTGCAGCGACAGTGCCGTGCGGCCGGGGTGCGGTTCGTGAACGTCAGCCCCATCCGCAGCGACGTCGCCGGCTTCCTCGACGCCGAGTGGCTGCCCGTCGTCCCCAACACCGACACCGCGGCGATGCTGGGCATCGCCCACACGATGCTGGTCAACGGGTGGCACGATGAGGACTTCCTGCGCCGGTGCTGCGTCGGGTTCGACCGCTTCGCCTCGTACGTGACCGGCGAGCTCGACGGCGTCCCCAAGGACGCCGCCTGGGCGGCGAGGATCACGGGCATCGGTCGCGAGGCGATCGTCGACCTCGCTCGCCGCCTGACCGAGCGGCGTTCTCTCATCATGGTCAACTACGCGGTGCAGCGGGCGGACCACGGCGAACAGCCGATCTGGATGTCCGTCGTGCTGGCCGCCATGGCGGGCTCGATGGGCCGGCCCGGCTGCGGCTGGGGAGCAGGTTACGCCACGATGGACGCGACAGGCGTGGCCAGAGGCCGCCCCTCCGTGGCGGCGGTGCCCGGGGTCGCCAACCCCGTCCCGGACTTCATCCCGGTCGCGAGGATCGCCGACGCCCTGCTGCATCCGGGCAGGACCATCGGCTACGACGGGCGGCGCCTCACGTTGCCGGAGCTTCGCCTGATCTACTGGTGCGGCGGGAACCCGTTCCACCACCATCAGGATCTCCACCGGCTGGCCCGAGCCTGGCAGACCCCCGACACGGTGGTGGTGCACGAAGCCTGGTGGAACACCACGGCCAAGTTCGCGGACATCGTCCTGCCCGTCGCCACCAGCTTGGAGCGCGACGACTTCGCCGCCGGATTCTCCGATCCCCACCTCGTCGCGATGCCCAAGGTCCGCGAGCCGGCGGGAGAGTCACGCACCGACCATCACATCTTCGCCGCCTTGGCCTCCCGGCTCGGATACGAGCAGGAGTTCACGCAGTCGCGCTCCGAGCTCGACTGGGTCCGGCACCTGTACGAGCAGACGCGGGCCGGACTCGGCGACGATGCCGCGTTGCCGGGCTTCGACGACTTCTGGCACAGCTCCACCGCCGAGCTGCCCGCGTTGACCGGACCGTTTCCCGGCAGCTTCGAGGCGCTCCGCGCAGATCCGCGGCGTTTCCCCCTGCCGACGCCGTCGGGCCGGATCGAGATCTTCTCCGAGGAGATCGACTCGTTCGGCTACGACGACTGTGCCGGGCATCCGATGTGGTTCGAACCAGCGGAGTGGCTCGGCGCCGACCTGTCGAGCCGGTTCCCGCTGCATCTGATCTCGAATCAGCCCGCCTCACGCCTGCACAGCCAGTACGACAACGGTGGCCACAGCCTCGATTCGAAGATCCGTGGCCGCGAGCCCGTGACGATGAATCCGTTGGATGCCGCGTCGCGCGGCATCGAGAACGGCATGATCGTACGCATCCACAACGACCGGGGCAGCTGCCTGGCGGGCGCGGTCCTGTCGGACGACGTCATGCCAGGCGTCGTCCAGCTGTCCACCGGCGCGTGGTGGGATCCGGTCGAGCCAGGCGTGAGCGGAACACTGGACCGCCACGGCAATCCCAACGTCCTCACGGCGGATCGGCCGTGCTCGCAGCTGTCCCAAGGGCCGAGCGCTCTCAGTGCGCTGGTCGACGTCGAGCCCTACGACGGCCCTCATCCCGACGTGCTCGCCTTCACCCCGCCACGCCTCGAAGGTTGACGCCAAAGCACTCCGGCCGCTTGCTTTGCCGTAATCGATCGAATACTTTGCGTAATCATGACTCGACTGCAAGACCTCAAGTACGGCCAGTGGTTCCGGGGCGCCGATGTCGACGGCGACGGGTTCATCACCCAGCGGGACGTCCGGATGATGAGCGAGCGTTACATCGCCGTCCGCGGCGCCGCGCCTGGCTCCGAGACCGCCCGCCTGCTCACCGAGAGGATGGACGCATTCTGGACGCACGTGATCGCCCCGATGGATCACGACGGTGACGGGAAGGTCGATCTGCGGGAGATGACCGAAGGGTTCAGGCAGGCCCTGACCGACCGCGCCCTGTACCCGGCACAGATCGAGCCGGTGACCAACTGCTTCTTCGACCTCGCCGACCTCAACGGAGACGGCTGGATCGACCAGGCGGAGTTCCAGCAGATGTTCGACTCGGTCGGCGGCGTCCCCGGCGAGGACTGCGCCGCGGTCTTCGCCGCCCTGGACCGAGACGGCTCCGGCGTGCTGGACCGCGCCGAGTTCCACCAGGCGGTCACGGAATTCTTCTACGGCGACGACCCGGACGCTCCCGCCAACCACCTGTTCGGCAGGGTCGCCGGCTGACGCCCTTGCCCTGATGGCGCCAGGGCGTCGACTCTGTTGAAGTTGCTAGTCATTTCAGTCATGATTGAAATGACTAGCAACTACTAGGGAGCGCGCCATGGAACACGTGACCTTCAACAGCCTCGGCACCCGCTGCGCGGGCGATCTCTACCTGCCGGAGACGAGCGATCCGGTCCCCGGGCTGGTGCTCGGGCACAGCGGGGTGATGGTCAAGGAGGCGCTGGCGTTCTTCGCGCCGCACTTCGTCAAGGCCGGCTTCGCGGTGCTGGCCATCGACTACCGCACGGTCGGTTCCAGCGAGGGCGAGCCGCGCGGCCTGGACCACCCGGAGCGGCAGGTGGAGGACTTCCGCAGCGCCGTGTCCTACCTGCGGACCCGTCCCGAAGTGCAGCCGGAGCGGATCGGGGTGTGGGGGGTGAGCATCGGCGGCTCGGTGGCGGCCCAGGCCGCCGTGCTCGATCGGCGCATCAAGTGCGTAGTGGTGCAGAGCCCCAGCGTGTGGGACGGATGGCGGTACACCGAACGCCTCCTGGGCCGCGCCGGCGTTCACGCGCTGCGCGACCGGCTGGAGCAGGACTGGCAGCGGCGCTACGAAGGCGAGCCGAGCGCTCGCGTGCCGCACCTGACGCTGGAGGGCGACAGCGTGAAGGACGCTCCGGACATCTCGACCCGCCTGTTTCCCGCCTACCGCAACGAGAAGACCCTCGACTCAGCCGAGCACCTGCTCACCTTCGCCCCGGAGAACCTCATCCACCGGCTCGCGCCTACGCCGCTGCTGATGATCGCCAACGGCGGCTGGGACCCGTACCACATGCTCGAAGAGGCGCAGAGCGCCTTCGCCAAGGCGGGCGAGCCCAAGCGGCTCGCGGTGCTGCCGTACGACGTGCTCGGTCTCTACACCGGGCCCGGCCTGCAGGAGGCGATGGCGCTCGCCATCGACTGGTTCGACCTCTACCTGCGCAGGACCGCGCTCGCCGGCCTCACCCCAGCACCCACCTACGAGTCGGTGGCCGCCATGACACAGTGAACCGGCACACGATCACCAAGGGAGGACGCGACGATGAGCGCTGAGGAACAGCAGGACCGGCTGCTTCGATGGGTGGAGCGGGTGGCCGCATTCTGCGTCGAGGAGTGGGGGCTGCCGCCCATCACCGGACGCATCCTCGGCTGGCTCATGATCTGTGACCCGGCCGAGCAGTCCGCCGGCCAGATCGCCGAGGCCATCCAGGCCAGCCGGGCCTCGCTCACCTCGAACATGCGCTTTCTCACGGCCATCGACCTGGTCGAGAAGGTGCGAAGGCCCGGGGATCGCACCTCCTACTACCGCATCGAGGACGACGCCTGGCAGAAGGTCATCCAGCGCAAGCTCGACAGCCTGAGCGCGTTCGGCGAGATCGCCGACGAAGGGCTCGACATCGCGGGCGGCGAGGGGCGGCGCACCGAGCGCATCAAGGCCGCCCACGACTCCCTGACATGGCTGCAGAACCTCGCGGCCCACCATCCGCTACGCCGTTAAGGAATCTCCATGCACCGCTGGAAACCCGAGCTCGGGCTGATCCAGGAAACGCTGCTGCTCACCCTCCAGGCAAGAGCTCTGGACGCCGGGCTCCCCCATCCGATCCTCGGCGACACGCTCTCCGCCGACCTGGCCGCCACCATCGACTACGACTTCGGCAGGCTGAAGGTCAAGCCCAGCCTCGTCCTCACCACGGCACTGCGCGCCAGGAAGCTCGACGACGTGGTCCGCGCCTACGTCGCCGCTCACCCCGGATGCGTGGTGCTCGACCTGGGCTGTGGCCTGGACACCAGGATGTCCCGTTGTGCTCCGCCGCCGGGCGTCGACTGGTACGACGTCGACTTCCCCGAAGTGGTGAACCTGCGAGCCGAACGCCTGCCCGGCCGTTCCCACCTGGTCGGAGCCGACCTCACCGGCTCCGGCTGGCTCTCGGCCGTCCCCGATGACCGGCCGGCGGTGATCGTCGCCGAAGGGCTGCTCCCCTTCATGCCCGGCGACTCCTTCCAGGCGATGACCCGCGCGCTGACCGGCCATTTCCCTGCGGGTGAGCTCGCACTCAACGGCTACACCCGCTTCGCCGCCTGGGCCATGAAGTACCACCCGACCATCAAGGCACTCGGCATCAAGGCCGCCCAGGGCTTCGACGACGCGCACGAACCCGAGTCCTGGGACGCCGGCCTCGAACTGATCGAGGAGCAGGTCCTCTCCCGCGCGCCGGAAGTGGCCCGGTTCCCGCAACCCCTGCGGGCGCTGACCCGTCTCACCGCCCGCAGCACGACCTTGTCCCGGCAAGGGGCACGCGTTCTCCGCTACCGGTTCTGAGCCCGGGCCGACGGCACGGGGAACGTGAACCTGGCCGCCGCCGTACAGGCCGGCGAACCGGCCGGTGGCGGGGTCCCCGGCGACGATCTGGAACCGGGCGTCGCCGCCTGTGACGCCGTGGACCTGGATCTTCACGTCGTACTGGTCGGTCCAGAAGTAGGGCACGGGTGCGAAGGGGGCCTGGCCGCCGAGGAGCGTCCGGGCTGCGGCCGTGCCCTGTTCGGTGGCGTTCAGCCGGTGTTCGACGCGCAGGCGGCCGAAGCTGGGGTGCCGCCAGGAGGCGACGTCGCCGGCGGCGACCACGCCGGGCGCGGCCCGGCACCGATGGTCGCACTTGACGCCGTCTTCCACGTCCAGGCCGCTGCCGGTCAGCCAGCCGGTCGCCGGGGCCGAGCCGACGGCAACGAGCACCAGGTCGGCGGGGACGTGCGTGCCGTCGTCCAGATCGACCCCGTTCACCCGGCCGTCGAGGCCGGTCAGGCCGGTGACCAGGGCGCCGGGACGCAGGCGGACGCCGTGCCTGGCGTGCAATCCGGCCAGCAGCCGCGCCACCCGGTCGCCGAGCCGGTCGATCAACGGCGCGGGGAGCGGATCGACCAGGGTGACGTCCAGGCCGAGCTGCCGGGCGGCGACGACGACCTCCGTACCGAGGAAGCCCGCGCCGACGACGACCACCGACCGGGCGGCGAGCAGCCCCTCGCGCAGGGCGAGGGCGTCGTCGAGGGTGCGCAGCACGTGCACGCCGCCGAGTTCGTGCCCCGACGGCAGCCGGCGCGGGACGACGCCGGTGGCGATCACCAGCCCGTCGTAGGGCAGGACGCCGCCGTCGGACAGCGCGAGTTCGCGCGCGCCGGTGTCGAGGGCGGTGGCGGCGACGCCGAGCCGCCAGTCGGCCCCCAGCGCGGCGCGAGGCTCGTGGCGGCACAGCGTCACGCGGTCGGGCGCCCACCTGCCGAGCAGGATCTGCTTGGACAGCGGCGGCCGGTCGTAGGGCTCCCGCCGCTCCGCGCCGACCAGGGTCAGCGAGCCGGTGAATCCGTCGCGGCGCAGGGCCTCGGCGGCGGACAGACCCGCCGCCGAGGCGCCCACGACCACGATCCGGGAGGGGCGGCTCACGACGCGCCCAGCGTGATCGCCCGGGCCGGGCAGATCCGGGCGGCCTCGCCGACGCCCTCGCGCAGCCCCGGTTCCGGGCTGTCCCGCAGCAGGACGACGATGCCGTCCTCGTCACGCTGGTCGAACACGTCGGGACAGACGAGGACACACTGCCCCGAGCCGGTGCAGGCGTCCTGATCCACGGTGACCTTCATGTGCTTGACTCCTTCGCTCGATCACCAGGTGACGGGCAGTTCGCGGACGCCGTAGAAGACGGCCTGCTGTTTGAACGCCAGCTCCTCCAGCGGCACGGCCGCCGCCAGCGTGGGGACGCGCCGGTAGAGCGTGCCGTAGACGACCTGCAGCTCCACCCGGGCCAGCGACTGCCCCAGGCACTGGTGGGCGCCGAACCCGAAGGCGACGTGATGGCGGACCGCGCGGCGGACGTCGAGGACGCCGGGGTCCGGGAAGGCCGCCGGGTCCCGGTTGGCGGTGCTCTTCACGACGACGATGCCCTCGCCCGCGCGGATCGTCGTGCCACCGACCTGAAGGTCCTCGCGGGCGACGCGGCGGGCCTCGGTGTGGGTGATGGACAGGTAGCGCAGGAGCTCCTCGACGGCGTTGGCCACCAGCGCCGGGTCGCCGTCGCGCACCGCCGCGAGCTGGTCGGGGTGCGCCAGCAGGGCGGCCGTGCCGAGCGCGATCATGTTGGCGGTGGTGTCGTGCCCGGCCACCAGCAGGAGCTGGCCCATCGTGGAGATCTCGGTCAGGGTCATCGCGCCCGTCCGGTACTGCTCCACGGCCAGCCTGCTGAGGACGTCGTCGCCCGGGTCGTCGCTCTTGGCCGCCACCAGCGCCTCCAGGTAGCCGTTCAGCTCCTCGGCGGCGGCCAGGGCCCGCGCGGGGTCGCCTTCGTCCATGACGAGCTCGGCCGCCGCCCGCTGGAAGAAGGCCCGGTCCGCGTAGGGCACGCCGAGCAGTTCGCAGATCGCCAGGGACGGGACGGGCAGCGCGACCGCCCGCACCAGGTCGGCCGGGTTGGGACCGGCGAGCAGGTCGTCGATGAGGTCGTCGACGATCCGCCGGATCCTGGGCCGCAGCGCCTCCATCTTCCTGATCATGAAGTCGGCGGTCAGCAGGCGCCGGTGCGCGGTGTGCTCGGGGGCGTCCATCTGCATCAGCGTCTTCATCCGCGCGTCGCGTGCCTTGCTCACCGCGTTGGTGTGCGGGAAGCCGGGCTCGGCCACGTCGACGCTGACGCGCGGATCGGCGAGCACCGCGCGGACGTCGTCGTAGCGGGTGACCAGCCAGGGGGTGGTGCCGCCCCACAGACGGACGCGTGAGACGGGCGCTTCCGCGCTGCGACGGGTCAGCTCGGGCGCCGGGTCGAACGGGCGGCCGGTCGCGCGGGGCATCGGGAACGTCACCGGATCCGGCAGGGCATCGGTCATGATCTCTCCTCACCTCGGTCGTGTCGTCCGCGCAGGGCCGAGGACGGCCACCGGCGGGAACCGTCGTGGTCCGCAGCGCTCATACGTCAAGGCTGTCGTTGAACCAGCCCCGGAGACTTCGGCCCGGGAGCGCCGGAAGAGCGGGCGGGAAAGCCTCAACCGGCGGTGGAAGCCGGGCGCACGGTCACTCGGATCGGGATCTCGCCGGCGGCTCAGCACGCCGTGACCGGAGCCGGCGTGATATACAACCAGGGCGAACGCTGGCCCGCATCGACCTTCTGGACACCATCCCGATGGCCAAGCACCTCATCCTCAGCCTGCCCAGCCACGAACCCGACACGTTGCCGGCGCACGTCGCCCCCTCTGCGAGATCGGTCCGAGAGGAAGGAAGGCATCATGACGACCACGAAAGAGCCGGAGCTCGTCGAGGTCCCGTTCTGGTTCGACCCGCTGTGCCCCTGGGCGTGGGTCACCTCGCGCTGGCTGCTGGAGGTCGAGAAGGTACGGCCGGTGCGCGCCGACTGGCGGGTCATGTCGCTGGCCCACCTGAACCTCGTCCAGCGCAAGGGCGAGGGGATGAGCGAGGACTACCGGAACCAGATGGAGAAGGCCTGGGGGCCGGTGCGGGTCTGCGCGGCCGCCGCCGAGCACGCCGGCCGCGGCGTTCTCGGCCCGCTGTACACCGCGATCGGCACCCGCTTCCACAACCAGAAGCGTCGCGACGACCCCACGGTCGTCACCGAAGCCCTCGCACAGGTGGGCCTGCCCGCCGCGTTGGCGGCAGCCGCCGACAGCGACGCGCTGGATCAGCTCATCAGGGACTCCCACGATGAGGCCTTCAACGAGGTGGGGCTCGACGTCGGAACTCCCGTTCTCCGCGTCGGCGGCATGGCCCTGTTCGGCCCGGTGATCAGGCAGGCGCCACGCGGCGAGGCAGCCGGCAGGCTCTGGGACGGCCTGGTCCTGGTCGCCGGGACGGAGGACTTCTTCGAGCTCAAGCGGAGCCGGGGGCGGGGCGTCAGACCGTCCTTCGACTGAGGGACGCCGCGGCTGACGGGTTCTGATCGCGGCCCGGCACGGCTCGCGCGATGCGCGGGCCGACGAGCCGCTCGGCCTCGCCGAGCGGGTACCAGGCCGCGTCCGTCACCTCTGACTCCTGGATCGGCCCCAGGTCCGCGTGCGTCACGAACGCGTACCCGATGTCGAGGTGATGGTGCGCCGGCTCGCCCTTCTGCGGTCGGGCCGGAACGCGGGCGTACTCGATGTAGACGGGGGTCTGCGACGCAGGCATGACCTGCGCGGGGTCGATCCCGGTCTCCTCCGCCAGCTCGCGCACCGCTGCGTCGATCAGTGAGGTGTCGGCCGGCTCCAGATGGCCGCCAGGCTGCAACAGGATCCCGTAGGCGCGGTGCTCGACGAGCAGGACCTCGGTGCCGTCGCGGACCAGCAGCGCGCCGGCGGTCACGTGCATCGGGAAGTTCCGCCGCGAGGCGAAATCGCGGCCCTCGGCCAGCAGGCGGAGCGGCTCGGACAGCAGCGCGGCCTCGTCCGGGAAACGCGAGAGGTGGTCCCGGACGGCGCTCGATATGTCCGCGTCAGTGATCGCCACAGGTCGCTCCCGCACCTGCCCGACGGGGCAGCTCCTGGTGACCGACGGCTGAGACGAGATGAGCGATGAGCACTGACACAGTCTGCTCCTTGACCGAGAGGAGGCTTCGCACCGTACAGGTGCGACCGGTCGGCGCGCGCCTGCCACGCCGACCAGATGGGACATCGGCCAGGTGAGACGCTGGACCGAGCAAGCGCGTGAGAGGTCCGGAGAAGGGGCCGTGCACGAAGCTGCTGGATCACGGACTGGTCCTCCTCGGCCAGGCGAGCTGATCGCCTTGGCGTCGCCGGGGATCTCCGTCCCGAGCGCCACGGTCGCCCCCCAGCGGCACGTGCCGGCTGAACGGGGCTGCCCGGCGCGGTGTTCCTCATGGTGCGCGTGCCGGCCGCAGCGGTCCGTCCCGGGCGGCGCGGGTTCGCCGGGGAGCTGATCGAGGGTCTGTCCGCGTTCGCCGGTCGCCGCTGGTTGTGGACGCTGACCGGCCTCCCGGCGCTGACGTCGGCATGCTGGGGAGCCGGGTTCACGGTCCTGGGGCCGCTGTACGCGGCACGCCACCTGGAGGGCGGTGCGGCGTCGTCGCCGGTGCGGCGGCCGCGTTCAGTGTTCGTGACGTACGCCGTCTCCGCAGCACCGCGGGCCCCGCGGGCGGCCGACGGTCTCACCCCGACTGCTGACGCAGGAAGCTGTCGTAGTCGGCGTGCGGTCCCAGCCCGACCTCGGCTCGCCGCTCATCGTTCGTCGGCGCCACCTCTGCGGCCGGAGGTCAGCGTCACGGGCAGTCGGAGCACGTCGGTGCCGATGAAGGAGGGCAGCGGCTGGAGATCCTGCGGGCCGGTGGCCAGCCGCAGATCGGGAAAGCGGTCGAACAGCGCGGGCAGAGCGACGCGTGCCTCCAGCCGGGCCAGCGGCGCGCCCAGGCAATGGTGCATGCCGTAGCCGAAGGCGAGGTGCGCCCGGTCGTGCCGGTCGATGTCGAAGCGGTCAGGATCGGCATTGACGGCAGGGTCACGCCCGTGAGCGCCGAAGCCGATGAGGACGAGGTCTCCGGCGCGGATGACGGTCTGCCCGTCCAAGGGGATGTCCGCGGTGGCGTAGCGCATCGGCAGATGCATGACGGGCGGGTGCCGGCGCAGACTCTCCTCTATGACGTCGTCCCAGCGTGCGGGGTCGCGGCGGGCGACAGCGAGCTGCTCGGGGTGGCTGAGCATGGCGATGACGGCATGGTCGAGCAGAGAAACGGTGGTCTCGCTGCCCGCGCCGATCATCAGGAGCAGCGTGCTGACGAGCTCGTCGTCGCTGAGCTGGTCGAGTCCGCTGTCCCTGGCGGTGATCAGCCGGCTGGTCATGTCGTCGCCGGGCTGGGCTCGTTTGGCCTCGATGAGACGGTGCATCGAGGCGATCATCTCTTGCTGGACGCGGGTCGTCTGCCCGGCCGACAGGCTGGTGTCCAGCACGGCGTCGATGGTGGCCAGCATGGCGGGCCGCTGGTCCGGCGGCACACCGAACAGGTCGCAGATGACCTGGGTGGGGACCTTGTAGGAGTAGCGTGCCCGCAGGTCCAGCACGTCGCCCGGAGCTTCGGCGGCCAGGGCGTCCAGCAACGTGGTGACGATGGCGGTGATCGGCTGCTGCATCGCCTCCACGCGGCGGGGCGTGAACGCCTTGCCGACCAGGTTCTTCAACCGCTGGTGGTCGGGGTCGTCGGTGGTGAACATGCTCTTCACGTCCACCCAGGCGGTGAGCCAGCCGATCGCGTAGGGGCGGTAGCCGGGCCAGGACTTGCGCGCGTCCTTGGAGACGTGGGGATTCGTCAGCAGGTGCTTGACGACGTCCCCGTCGGTCACCGACCAGGCGGTGAGGTCGCCGGGCAGTCGGACGGGCACGGCCGGTCCGGCGGCTCGTAAGGAGTCGGCCTGCTCATAGATGCGGCGTCCGCTGCTGTCGAGAACCACGGGCGTGGGGGTCACGCGTGCCTCCGGTGCGGGTGGGGGCTTCGGCGGGCTGATGGGACTCGGCGAAGGGGTTCGCCTTGTTGTGCGGCGAAGCTCACGCCGAGCGCTGCGCGGCAATTGCGGACAGGCCGGGCCGGTTGTGCCCGCCCTCTCCTCTCAGTTCAAAATTCCACGCCTTGACGAGGATCGTTTCAAGGGCCATGCCCACGGCCGCCTGGGCCGCCCTCCTCGACGAGCCCGCCGCGACGGCCACGCCAGAGCCCCCGGCCCTCTCGCAGTTCGAGGGGGCCGGGGGCTCGCGGCGGTGCTCGTTCAGGCGGAGGGGGTCAGCCTCACGTAGCTGACCTCGACGTTCAGATAGGTGGCGGCGCCGTAGTCATGGCCACGGATGGCCAGGAGGTTGCAGCGCTCCAGGTGCCTGGCGGGTAGGACGACGTTGATGGCGCCCGCGGCGCAGCGGCCGCTCCTGACGGTCTGGACGAGGCGGCCGTTGAAGTAGACCCTCGCATCGTTGTCGATCGTTCCCTGAATGCGGACCAGTCGTGCGTTGCGCGGGATGTGCACCCAGTGGCGTACCAGGATGTCGGTGTTCACCGCCCAGGACGTCTTGACGTTGGTGGAATTGTTCCACGCGCAGGTGCCGTTGGTGGTGCCGAATCCTTCTTGCCCGCTCGCCCAGTCGCCGTCGTCGAAGTCCGGCTCGTAGAAACGCGGGGCGTTGGCCCCGGACGGCACCTGGAGGTATTTCCAGTCGGTGCTGTTGTAGCCGAGTACGGTGACGACATTCTGCCGCGTTGCGGCACGGGAGGCTGACGCCGACGCCGGAGCGGGCAGGGCCACGGTGGCCAGCAGCGAGCCGGCCGCGAGGCCGGCGGGAAGGAAACGCAGCAGTTTCTTGAACATGGCGATCTTCCTCCGTCGATTGTGCGAAATGTCGATTCTGCAGCCGCCGAAAGCGACATGTCTATCCATGTCGCAAATCTGCCGCCTAGCATCCCGGCCGGAATGGGTAAATCGAATCATAATTTGAGCACACACCGACAGATAAGGCAATGGCAAAGAAAGGCCGACGAGAGGAGGCGGGCGCATTTATAAACAAAGAGGAATTTCCCGATATGCCGAATATGAGCGCCTACTCCGCAGACACAGCCGTCCGGTGACACGGGCCGATCGTCAGGCGGGCACCAGGAGGGTGGTGAGCAGGTCGTCCAGGGTGACGAGGCCGATGACCGCGCCGGCGTCGTCGCGGATCAGGGCGATCTGGCTGTGCGCGGCGCGCAGCCGGGCGACCGCGTCGGCGACCGAGGTCTGCTGAGGCAGGTCCGGCACGCGGTAGGCGAGCTGAGCGGCGGTGGTGGCGGTGCCGCGCCGGCGGGCCAGGTAGGCGTCGCGCAGGTGCACGACCCCGCTCGGCCCGGCGTCGGACCACACGATCAGCCGGGTGAGCCCGGACCGGTTGCAGGCGTCGATGACGTCCTGGGCGGCGGCGGTGGCGGGGACGCCGATGATCTGCTCGGCCGGCGTGATCAGCGCGGTGATGCCGGACTGCGGCGCCCGCAGGGCCTGGCTGAGCACGACGTGGTCGTCCGGCTCGATCAGGCCGAGCCGGCGTGACTCCTCCACCAGGTGCCGGAGCTGGTCGGGGGTGCGCGCCTTGGCGCCCGCCTCGTCCGGACGGACGCCGAACAGCCGCAGCAGCCCGTTGGTGACGGCGTTCAACGCGCTGATCAGCGGACGGACCAGCAGGGTGAAGCCGCGGAACGGCAGCGCGAGCAGGGTGGCCGAGCGCTCGGGGTGGGCGATGGCCCAGGACTTGGGCGCCATCTCGCCGAGCACCATGTGCAGGAACGTCACGACCGCCAGCGCGATGACGAACGCCACCGCGTGCGCGGCGGCCTCGGGCAGGCCGACGGCGTCGAAGAGCGGGACGAGGGTGCCGGCGATCAGCGGTTCGGACACCACGCCGAGCCCGAGCGAGCACAGCGTGATGCCGAGCTGCGCCCCGGCCAGCATGAGCGACAGCTCCTTGATCCCCGACAGGGCGGCGGAGGCGGCCTTGCTCCCCTGCGCGGCGGCCTTCTCCAGACGGTGCCGCTTGGCGGCGACCAGGGCGAACTCGGCGGCGACGAAGAAGCCGTTGCCGATCAGCAGCAGCAGGGTGAGCAGCAGCCCGACGGACAGGTTCATGCCTGCTCCTGCGATTCGTCACGATAGGGGGTCAGGCGGACGCGGTCGGGCACGTGCCGGTCCAGCGTCAGCACCTCGATGCGGGCGTGCGTGGGGGCATGGGGGTCGAGGGTGGCCGGCAGGTCGGCGATGATGACGTCGCCGGGGACGGCGAAGCGGCCCAGCCGGTGCAGGATGAGCCCGGCCAGGGTGTCGTACTCGTCCTCGTCGGGCAGGTTCACGTCCGTCTCCAGAGCGATCTCGTCGATGCGCAGGGCGGCGTCCAGTTCCCAGCCGTCGCCCTGGCGCACTGCCCGGGGGGTGTCGGCGTCGTTCTCGTCGGCGATCTCGCCGACCAGTTCCTCGGCGACGTCCTCCCAGGTGACCAGTCCGGCCAGGCCGCCGTGCTCGTCCACCACGCAGGCCACTTCCTCGCCGCGCGTGTGCATCTGGGCCACCAGGTCCGGCAGGTTGATCGAGAAGGGCACGATCAGCACGTCGCGGGCGAGGTCGGCGACGCGGGTGGCGGCGGCCTTCTCGACCGGGACGGCGGCCAGGTCGCCCAGGCTGACCAGGCCGATCACCTCGTCGAGGGTGGCGCCGAGCACCGGGTAGTGGGTGTGGCCGTGGGCGGCGACGATCTCGTCCAGGTCCGGCACGGTGGCCGCGCCGGTCACGGCGACCACCTCCACGCGTGGCACCATCACTTCCTCGGCGGTGTGGTCGGAGAAGGCCAGGGCCCGTTCGAGCACGTCGGCGTGGCTGCCGGGCAGGTGGCCGTGGGCCTCGGACTCGCCGATGATGTGGCCCAGCTCCTCCAGGGTGGCGCCGTGGTGCAGTTCCTCGACCGGCTCGATGCCGACGGCGCGCAGCAGTCTGTTGGCGGCGGTGTCGAACAGCTTGACGACCGGTCCGGCGATGGCCAGGTAGACCAGGGTGGAGCCGGCCAGGGCGCGAGCCAGCGGCTCCGGACGGGCCAGTGCCAGGTTCTTGGGCGCGAGCTCGCCCAGCACCATCTGGATCACGGTGGCCAGCGCGAACCCGATGCCGAGCGCGATGCCGCCGATCGCCGCCTGCGGCACCCCGGCCGCCTCCAGCGCGGGGGCGATCAGCTCGGCCAGCGCGGGCCTGGCGATGAAACCCACGATCAGAGCGGTGACGGTGATGCCGAGTTGCGCGCCGGACAACATGAACGACAGCCGTTCCATCACCTTGACCGCCTTGGCCGCCTTCTTGTCACCGGCGGCGGCCCGCTGGGACAGGGCGAGCCGGTCGGCGCTGACGTAGGCGAACTCCTGGGCGACGAAGTAGCCGGTGGCGAGGGTGAGCAGGACGATGGCCACCAGGCCGAGGGCGACACTCATCGCGGCTGTGCACCCCGCAGACGAAGGCCGTACCTGAGGCTGGGGCTACTGCTCGGGTCCGCTGACACGGACACCACCACCGATCCTTCCCGTTTCGTGTTCTCCGCCGCAGCGCGTCGGCTGCGGCTTCCTGGTCCGGACGTTACCGACCCCGGACAGGCCAATCCTGACCGGGGCGTCTTCTCCCAGGTCAACGCATATGGGCGAGCGTAAGTGCCGGTTGCGATCCGCGTCTCAGCCGGGTTCGGTTGCATGGGGAGCCTCTCGTCGCCTCTACCATGATCAGCGATTTGTGATCTTCACTGTGAGGAGCGATCCAGTGTCGTCCGGGCAAGAACGCGTGCGGGCCGTGCTCGAACACCGGCTCACCCAGCGGGCCGTCATCGGCGTCATCGTGCTCAACGCGGCCACGATCGGCTGCGAGACCAGCGCCTACCTGATGGACCGGGCCGGTGGTCTCCTGCACGCCGTCGACCGGATCGCGCTGGCCGTCTTCACCGTGGAGATCGCCGCCCGGCTGTTCGCCTACCGCCGCGCGTTCTTCGCCGACCCGTGGAACTGGTTCGACACGGTCATCGTGGCGATCGCGCTCGTCCCGGCCTCCGGCCCGGCCTCGGTGCTGCGGGCGCTGCGCATCCTGAGGGCGCTGCGCCTGGTCTCGGCGGTGCCCAGCATGCGCCGCGTGGTCAGCGCGTTGTTGTCGGCGGTGCCCGGGATGGCCTCCATCATCGGCCTGCTCGTCCTGATGATCTACATCGCCGGGGTGATCGCGACCAAGCTGTTCGGCGAGATCATGCCCGAACGGTTCGACGAACTGCCCCGCTCGCTGTTCACCCTATTCCAGATCATGACCGGCGACGACTGGGGCAACGTCGCCCAGGCGGTCATGGAGCACAAGCCGTGGGCGTGGGTCTTCTTCATCGCCTACATCCTGATGTCCACCTTCGTGGCGCTGAACCTGTTCATCGCGGTGGTGGTCAACGCCATGAACGACGCCGAGCCGTCCCCGGCCGAAGCGCGGACCCAGGCCGAGCTGGCGGAGGTGAAGCAGCAGCTGGCGGCGGTGAACGCCAAACTCGACCAGCTGCTGCTGTCGCGCGAGGCGGTCACGACCGACGGCCGCGCCGACGCGAACTGACCAGCCATCGGTGGCGATCGAAGGAGGCGACGAGCCCGCCTGACGGAACACGGCTCAGTCGCCCCAGGCCCACAGGCAGAGGTCGAGCATGCACACCAGCGCCCACATGACGAGTGCGGCGACTCGTTGACGCTCCCCTGCGCGCATGTGTTCGCCCCAGCGGTTCGACGGCCATGACAGTTGCTACATTGCGCAACTCTACAACCTTCTGCGGCGGTTGAGGACGGCCAGCGCCCCGCCGTACAGAACGGCCACGAGCACCAGCCACAGACAGCAGGACACCGGACGCTGGGCGGGGATCGTGTTCTCGCCGTGTTCCAGCAGGCGGGCCTCGGCCTGCTCCTCCGTCAGGCCGCGTGGCCCGGTGTCCAGCAGGCGCAGGGTCTGGAGCTGGCTCAGCGGGGCCGGACCGGAGCCGGGCGTGGTCGGCGCGTCAGGCGCCCAGACCATGGACGCGTCCTCCGGAGGCGCCGGCCCGTTGCGAGAGCCGTCCGACGAGCCCGCGCACGGTGGCCACGACGTCCTCGTCGTCGATCAGGTAGACGACCCTGCGGCCCTCCCGGCGGGAGCGGACCAGGCCGGCCAGTTTCAGCTTGGCCAGGTGCTGGCTGATCGCCGGCAGCGCGCCCCCCACCCGCTCGGCCAGCCCGGACACGTCGCACTCGCCCTGCGCCAGCGCCCACACGATGTGCAGCCTGGGCGGCGAGGCCAGCAGCGCGAAGGCGGCCGCAGCCTCGGCCAGCACTTCGGCGGGCGGATCAGGGGTCTTTGCGCCGGCCACCTTCACTCCTTCTTCGGACAGGTGCCAAGTCTAGGCGCGCGGCGCGGCGGCTCCCGAGCGTCGCGTCAGTCACCGGCCGTCCTGCCGCGCCCCGGCCCGCAGCCTGGCCGCCTGGTCCTCCAGACGCCGGGCCTGCTCCTCCAGCGAGGGGGCCGGCTCTCCGCCCAACCGAGGTCGGCCATGGTGTCGTCCTTGCTGAGCAGGCGTTCTGTCAGCTATACGGTGAGGAGTTCCACGTCCACCGGGCCGTTCTGCGCCTTGGCGGGGACGGCGAGCGGCGTGAACAGCGCGCCCAGCCTGTTCACCGTCTCGGGGATGATCCGGTAGTAGACCCAGGTGCCGCGGCGTTCGCCGTCGATCAGCCCGGCGGTGCGCAGCACCTTCAAGTGGTGGGAGATGGTGGGAGCGGTCAGGTCGAAGACGCCGGTCAGGTCGCACACGCACGCCTCGCCGCCGGGGTGGGAGCCGATCAGCGACAGCAGGCGCAGCCGTACCGGGTCGGCGACGGCCTTGAGCAGGGCGGCCAGTTCGGCGGCGTCGGCCTCGCCGAGCGGCTCGCGGGCGATCGGCGCACAGCACTGGGCGGTGGCGGGGGCGGCCATGGCGTGACTCCTTAATTCGATGCCGGTCTAAATCATAGGCGGTGGCAGGCGACCGGCGCGAACGCGGAGACGGCACACGCCACGGCCGTGGCGCGGCGTCCCTCTCAGCCGCAGCAGCCGCCGCCGGACTCGGCACCGGCACCGGCCGGGGCACTGACGGTGGCGAGCGGGAGCGGGGCCGACAGCAGGCCGCCGCTTAGGCCCGTGGCCAGGCCGGCCCGCCGCTCCTGGTCCTCGGCCGGGCTGGACGAGCACACCCCGGTCTCTGGCAGGTCGAGCCGCACGTCGCGGGCGGCCTGCCAGTCGCCGGCCAGCGCGGCGACGACGGAGCGGGCCTGCTCGTACCCGGTGGCGAGCAGGAAGGTGGGGGCGCGGCCGTAGCTCTTGACGCCGATGGCGTAGTAGCCGGGCTCGGGGTGGGCCAGCTCGTCCACGCCGTGCGGCGGGACGGTGCCGCAGGAGTGCCGGTTGGGGTCGATGAGCGGGGCCAGGGCCCGGGTGGAGCCGAGCACCGGGTCCAGGTCGAGACGCAGTTCCGTGGCGATGGAGTGGTCGGGACGGTAGCCGGTCGCGCTGACGATCCGGTCCACGATGATCGACTGCTCGGCGCCGGAGGGGGCGCGGCTGGTCACTTCGACGCCGTCGCCGGTGGCGCGTACCTGGTGGGTGAAGAAGCCGGTCAGCAACGTGATGCGACCGGAGGCGACGTGGGCGCGCAGGCGGGTGCCGAGCGCGCCGCGGGCCGGGAGGGCGTCGGCGTCGCCGCCGCCGTAGGCGCGGCCGGCGTCGCCCGCGCGGATGGCCCAGGTGATCGGGGTGTCGTCCAGCTGGGCCAGGGCGAGCAGCGTGGTGGCGGCCGAGTGGCCGGCGCCGACGACCAGGACGCGCCTGCCCTCGTAGCGGTGGCGGTCGGCGCCGAGGACGTCGGGCAGGGCGTGGTCGACGGGCACGTCGTCCTCGCCGTGGGCGGGCAGGCCGGCGGCGCCCAGCACGTTCGGCGTGCTCCAGGTTCCGGAGGCGTCGATGATCGCGCCTGCCCGCAGTTCGCCGCCGTCGGCCAGGCGGATCAGGAAGGGGGCCTGCTCGCGGCCCGCCGTGCGTACGCGGTCGTGGCCGAGGCGGCTGATGGCGGTCACTCGTGCGTTCGTGCGTACCCGGTCGCCGAGCAGCTCGGCCAGCGGGGCGAGGTAGCCGGCGACGATCTCGGCGCCGGTCGGCAGCCGTTCGGGGTCGGGCGCGGTCCAGCCGTCGGCCTCCAGCAGGCGGCGGGCGGCGGCGTCGATGTCGTACTTCCAGGGGCTGAACACCCGTACGTGCCCCCACTGCGCGATCGACGCGGCGACCCGATCGCCGGCCTCCAGGACCAGGAAGTCGATGCCGCGCTCGGTCAGGTGCGCGGCGGCGGCCAGGCCGACGGGGCCCGCGCCGATCACGACCACGGGCAGGTCGTTTCGCCACCCTGAGGTGGCCTGCCGAGGGGCCGTGAGCTGCTCGATCGCGATCGTGGCGGGGCCGCAGCAACTGTCGCTCATGACTGTTTCTCCAGGTGGCGAGAGAGGGGTCAGCGGAAGGAGGGGAACGTGACGTAGAGGCGGGCACGCTCGACGGACGGGCGGCGGCTGAACGGAGCGCGCATCACGCAACCTCCTGAATAGAAGTTCATCTAAGCAGGAGTCATCATGTGCCACTGTTTCGACAGAAGTCAAATCAGCACCACGTGCGCGGCGATGCCGCGGATCGGGTCAGGTCAGTTCCAGGGCCACCTCCAGGCGCAGGTAGGCGTCGACCCAGGTCTGCTCGGCCGCATCGCCCGAGTCCTGGGACCGCGCCGCCGCGAACGCCGTGACGGCCCGCGCGATGCGATGGAGCCCGAGCGTGGTCAGCCGCCGCGCGGCGGTGCCGAGGCGGGCGTCGTAGGTCGGCGGCAGGTGGGACAGGCCGTGGTGGGCCGCTTCCGCGAGCAGCCCGCGAGTGTCGATCAGCACGGCGGTCAGCGGGTCGTGCCGGACGTCCTCGGCGGCCGCGAGCCGGCCGCCGCCGGCGGGTCGCAGGTCGGGCACGACGACCCGGCCGCCGGCGGCCAGGCCGATGGGGTCGATGACGACGCCGCCCGCGGTACGGCCGACCACCCCGCTGACGAAACGCAGCTCGCCTTCCTCCCCGGCGAGCACGGCGGCCAGCGAGTCGAGGCGGCCGGGGGCGGCCCCGGTGTGGGTGGCGGTGACGGTGGCGAGGTTGCCCGCCTGGTCGGCGATGAGGGCGTCGAGGCGCTGGTCACCGGCGGCGTAGGTCATGGCCACCACCTCGGAGACGGCGACGACGCGGACCAGCTCCGCTTCGACGCGCGGGCGGACGGGCCGGAGCGTGAGGGCGTCGAGTTCCCGGCCGAGCGCGGCGAGGTCGGTCACCACCAGGGACGGCGAGAGCCCACCCCAGTCGCCCCGCGACGGGCTGACCGTCGTTCTGGCGATCCGCCCGGTGGCCAGCCGCACGGTACGGCTGGCGCTGCGGACGGCGGATTCCGTGACGAGGTTGCCGGTGGCCAGGGCGGCCAGCGTGGAGCCGGCGACGCGTCGCCGTGCCAGGGCGGCGCCGTCGCCGTCGTCTCCGTCCCGTTCGCCGTCCCATTCGCGGCGGAGTACCAGGACCATCGCGCTGTCGCCGTGGGCCAGGTAGATCTCGGCGATCCGCCGGTCGCCGGCGCTGCGGATCCGGCAGCCCAGGCTCTCCAGGCGGGCCCGGCGCAACGGGGTCTCGGCGGCCTCTGCGGTTCCCAGCACGCTGCTGCGGAGGGTGGCGTCGGGGCGGGTCACGGCCCGGTGCCGGGCGTGCAGCTCGACGAGGTGGCTCGCGAGCAGTTCGGGACGGTAGTGGGCGCCGCGGTCGCGGTAGGCGGCCAGCTGCTCGGCGAGGTCGCCGACGGCCAGCAGCGGCCAGCGCGATCCGGCGGCGTCCAGATGGCGCTGTACGTCGGCGATGGTGGCCGCCAGTCCCTGGCCGAGGTGCGCCGCGCCGTCGCGCAGGACCGTGCCGGCCAGCCCCAGGGCCCGCTCCAGCCCGGATCCGGCGCCGGTCCCGGCTTCGCCGCCGACGTCGACCCGTGCCTCCGGCGTCCCGGGATGCAACTCGTCGGCGACCCGGAACGCCCACACGGCGAGGGCGATGACGTCGTCGCGGCTGCCCGCGACGGCGTCGGTGTGCACGAAGCCGAGGTCGCCGGGGATCAGGAAACGCACGGTCGCGGTGGCGAGCTCGACCTGCGGCGCGGGATCGGCAGCGGTGGCGCGGCGCACGCGGGCGGTGTATCCGGCCCGTTCGGTACGGCGGGCGGCGGCCATCAGGCGGGCGCCGATCCTGGCGGTCAGCTCGTCGTCGCTCACCTGCCCCGGCGACCAGGCGGAGGGTCCCGGGACGGGGCCCTCCGCCTGCGGATGCTCGACGGTCTCGACGGCCGCGGCGTGCTGGTGCTGGTACGCCAGCACCACCCCGACGACATGCCGGCAGACCCCGGTGGCGCCGCACGTGCAGCGGGCCGCGTCGAGGCCGCCGGGTGGCAGGCTCGCGGTCGGCCCGCCCGCGAAGTCGCCGTGCACGGTCCCGTCGGCGTCGGTACGCAGGTCCGGCGCGGCCTCCTTGCCCGCCCGCTTGACCAGGCCGCGGTTGGTGAGCGCGGCGAGGGAGTCGGTGGTGAGCCCGAGCAGATCCGTTCTCATCGGCCCACGTGCTCCGCGACGAAGGACGCCAGCTCGCCGGGGGTCATCGCGCCCACGTACGCCCCGGCGTCGGCCAGGCGTTGCGCGAGCTCCCGGTCGTAGTCGGGGTTGGCCTGCTCGTCGAGGGCGGCCAGGCCGAGGACCTTGCTGCCCTGCTCGACCAGGTCACGCACGATGCGTACCAGCCGGTGACGATCTCCGCCCTCGTAGAAGTCGGAGATCAGCACGACGACGGCCCGCCGCGGCTGGTCCACCAGCCCGGCGCCGTACGCGGCCGCGCGGGCGATGTCGGTGCCGCCGCCGAGCTGGACCTTCATGAGCAGTTCCACGGGATCGTCCACGTCGGAGGTCAGGTCCACCACGTCGGTGTCGAAGGCGACCAGGTGGGTGCGTACGCCGGGCAGGCCCCACAGGCAGGCCGCGGTGACCGCCGAGTGGATCACCGAGTCCGTCATCGAGCCGGACTGGTCGACGAGCAGGATCACCTGCCACTGTTCGAGGTGGCGGCGGGTGCGGGAGAAGAACAGCGGGGTCTCGATCACGACCTTGCCGGTGTCGGGCTGGTAGCGGCCGAGGTTGGCGCGCAGGGTCCGGACCATGTCGAAGTTGCGGGCCTGCCGCAGCCGGCCCGGCCGGCGCGCTCTCGTGCCCGAGAAGGCGCTGCGCACCTCGGTGGCGAGCTTGTCCATGAGCTGCCGGACGACCTGCTCCACGATGCGCCTGGCCAGCCGCAACACCTGCGGGTTCATCAGGTGTTTGGTGTGCAGGACCGCCTTGAGCAGCGCGGGGTTGGGCTCGATGCGGGCGAGCACGTCGGGGTCGGTGACGAGGTCGTGGATCTCGTAGCGTTCGACGGCGTCGCGTTGCAGGCGTTCGACGGTCTCCTTGGGGAACAGGCGGGTGATGTCGTCGAGCCAGTCGAAGGTGGTCAGGTTCGACGGGCCGCTTCCGGCCTGCCGCCGTACGCCGCGCCTGCGCAGCTCCTCGTCGCGGCCGTACAGCCAGTCCATGGCGACGTCGCGGCCGGCGGCCGCCTCGTCGAGCTGCCCGCCGCCGAGGCAGGCGCCGCCGGCCTCGCCGAGCAGCAGCCGCCACCGTACGAGGGTGGGGTCGGTCATGGCGTGATCAGTCCCTCCCGGCGCAGTGCCGCATCGACTCGTTCGTCCAGTGCCATGCCTGCGGCCACCAGTTCCGGCGCCGCCTCCAGCCGCATCAGGTCCCACGCGGACGCGCCCGCGCCGGAGCGCAGTTCGACCAGGCGGGTGGCGATGAGGTGCCGCTCGCGGGGCGGGAAGTAGCCGAACGCCTGGCGCAGCGCCGGCAGGGCCACCAGGAAGTCGTGGTCGCTCATCGCCGCGACCAGCTCGTCGAGCAGCTCCAGCATGCCGCCGGTGTGCAGGACCTCCTCGCGGGCGAGCGCGAACAGCCCGGCCAGCCAGTCGCCGGCCGACGCGGGGACGAACGCGCCGCGTACCGCCCACGCGGGGTCCGCGGCGGCGGTGCCACGCAGTGACCAGCCCAGCCCGAGCGCCGCTCCGCGCAGGTCGGGCGGCGCGTCCTGGCAGGCGGCGACGCGGTCGGCGACGCCCAGCGCCGCGTCCAGGTCCAGGCCCAGCGGCGGCCCGGCGTGCCTGAGCGCGTCGCGGACGGCGGCCATGGCGCCGATGCGCCGCGGATCGGCGGGGACGGGCCCGCCGCGCACGCCCTCGGCCAGCCACAACACCCGGAGGGCGGCGGCCCGGACCACGGTCCCCAAGGTGGTGCTGCCGCTGGTGGCGAACAGCTCGTCGTGGCGCCACATCGCCAGGGCGACGGTGAGCGTGCGGCCCAGCGAGCCCAGGTCGGCCGCCGCGGCGATCGCCCGCGCGAGGTCGTCGAGCACCTGCCCCGCCAGCTCGCCGATGCCGCACAGCGCGGCGTCGAACAGCACGTCGGCCAGCCGGTCCAGGTCGGCGCCCCTGATCCGCTCGGCGAGCACGGAGGCCGCCGCCTCCTGCGGGTCGACGCCGTACCCGCCTGCCTCGATCAGGGCGGGCAGGCGGTCGTCGGTCTCGCTCAACGTCCACTGTTCGACCAGCTCGGCGCCGCCCGCGGGGCGGGGTCCCGCGGTGCGGACGACGCCCGGGATGCCCAGGACGCGCAGCCTGTGCAGGAAGCGGCTGCGCGCGCGGCCGGCTTGCCCGCCGAGGTCGAGCCGTTCGTCGCCGGGGCCGCCCAGCTCGGCGAGCACCGTGTGGACCAGCGGCGGCAGCGGGGTCGAGGGGTGCAGGCGGCCTGCCCGGTCACCGCTGAGCGCCGCGATCATCTCCACGACGACCGGGTGGTGGCCCGCCTGGAGGGGCCCGCGGGACGCCCAGGGCAGCGGGATCTCGATCGCCTCGCCGACCAGCGCGGTGGCCAGGCCGTCGAGCACGTCGACGCGGGCCGGATGCGGGTGACCGCGCATCAGCGCGATCCCGTCGGCGGTGGCGCGCGCGGCGATCAGATCGGCGGTGGAGACCTGCCGGCGCCGGGCGCGCAGCCGGGCCGTCACCGCCTCGACGAGCCTGCGGGCGGCTCCGTCGGGGCCGTGCTCCCACAGGTCCTGGTAGTAGCCGGGCGACGGCATGCCCGACTGGTAGCCGTCGAAGGCGTCCAGCCGGCGGAACGAGTACGGCACCAGGTAGCTGCCGACCGCCGCCCCCTCGGGCGGTTGCGGCACCTCCGGCCAGCTCCGCTCGCCCTGCTCGGCCAGCCGGATCAGCGCGGGACGGTGGAAGCCGCCCGTGACCACGACCACCGGCCGCTCGCCCGCGTCGCCGGCGGCCGCCCGGATCCACTGCGCCATGTACGCCTCGCGGGCCGTGTCGCCAGGATCGGCCCCGGTGTCGCCGCGTACGAGGTCGAAGTAGGTGGCCAGCCGTTCGGCCAGCCCGTCGGCCGGTTCGATCTCGAACAGGTGGTCCCACAACGCGTCCATGTTGTCCACGGCGAAGGCGCGGCAGAGCCGCCGGGTCGCCTCGGCGTAGCGGGCCTCGGCGTCGGCGTACCGGTTGCTGACGTCCGCCAGCGCGGGATGCCAGGCGGGCAGGTCGATGAAGCGCAGCTCGGCGCCGGCCGCGCGGCCCGCGGTCAGCGCCGCCCACTCCGGGGAGTAGTCGCACAGCGGCGTCCATGAACCGTGGCGCCGCTCGTGGTCGCGGTAGCCGGTGTGGACGGCGATCGGCAGCTCGTGGCCGAGCAGGAGCTCGTCCATCCGGTCGTTCATCTCCGCCGGGCCTTCGACCAGCACGTACGCGGGACGTACGGAACGGATGGTGTCGGCGACCAGCCGGGCGCAGGCGGGACTGTGGTGCCGCACGCCGAGGAAGATGACCGTCATCGGTCAGCCCGGCAGCAGGTGGCGGGCCTCGTACAGGGCCTGCCACTGGTCGCCGTGCCGCCTGCGCTCCAGGTACCTGCGGAGCTTGGCCAGGTCCTCCGGGTTGTCCTTGGCGGCCGTGCCGGCCAGGCAGGAGACCAGGTCGGCGGCGGTGCCCGGCTCGCGGCGCAGGAACCAGCCGCGCACCCCGACGGCATGGGCGACCGAGACGGCCTCCGCGGTGCTCATCACCCCCGACAGCCGGTCGGTGGCGTCGCCGCGCGCGGTGTGCCCCTGGCGCAGGTCGCGGAAGGTGGTGACCAGGACCTCCAGCACGTCGCGGCGCGGCGGCGCGGTGACGCCCGAGCGTTCGAGCAGCGCCACCGCCTCCGCCTCCACCAACGCCAGCTCGGTGTCGAAGTCGGCGATCGGGAAGACGGTCTCGAAGTTGAAGCGGCGCCTGAGCGCGGCGCTCATCTCGTTGACGCCGCGGTCACGGGTGTTGGCCGTGGCCAGGATCGTGAACCCCTCCTGGGCGAACACCATCGACTCGGGCCCGCTCAGCTCCGGTACGGCGAGCACCCGGTCCGACAGCGGTGACAGCAGGCAGTCCTGCACCTCCAGCGGGCACCTGGTGATCTCCTCGAAGCGCACCACCTTGCCCTCGGCCATGCCGCGCAGCAGCGGCGCGGGCACCAGCGATCGGGTGGAGGGGCCCTCGGCGACCAGCAGCGCGTAGTTCCAGGAGTATTTGATCTGGTCTTCGGTGGTGGCCGCGCCGCCCTGGACGGTGAGCGTCGAGGTGCCGCTGACGGCCGCGGCGAGCAGCTCGGACAGCAGCGACTTGGCCGTGCCGGGCTCGCCGACCAGCATCAGCCCGCGGTTGGTCGCGAGCGTCACCAGGGACCGGTCGATCAGCGAGGGATCGCCCACGAACTTGCGGCTGATGCCCAGCTTCTCGTCGCCGAGGACGAAACGGCGGGCGGCCCGCAGGCTGAGCGCCCAGCCGGGCGGCCGGTCGTCGGTGTCGTGCTCCCGCAGCCTGGCCAGCTCGCCGGCGTAGCGGATCTCGGCCGGGGGCCGCTGGGCGTGTCCGTTCATCGGGTGATGTCCCTGAGGTCTCGGAGGATCTCGGAGGTGGTGATCGGATCGAGGCCATCGAGCCCCAGCTCGACCAGGGTCTGCTCGTCGGCGAGGTCGAGGTAGCCGATCGAGATGCCCGGATCGAGGCCGATCGTGATGGTCCTGCCGCCGGGCACGTCCCGCTCGATCCAGCCCTGCCAGCCGGCGTCCTGAGGCGCGCCGCGCCGCCAGCCGCGCCGCTCCAGGCCGATCACCGCGCGGGTGGGGATCCTGGCGGCCTCGATCTCGGCCACCAGCGCCGGATCCAGCTCGTACGTCTCCCTGCCCAGCTGCGGGAACGGCTGCAGGATCTCGTAGTCGGCGAACACCTCGGACCAGGCGGCCAGGTCCTCCCCCAGTTCCAGCGGGTGTGCCACGCCTACGAGGGCGTCTTCGGGCAACGTCAGCGTGTCGTCCGCGACGTCGGCGAAGCTGCGGTCCTCGGCCACGCGCAGGGTGCCCATGAGCCGGCCCGACGGGTCGTACAGGCCCCACACCAGCCGCCGGACGATGTGCCGGAGCAGCGGGTGGCCGACGAGCAGCCGGCCGAAGTCGCCGGCGCTCCAGCGACGCCGGTTCACCATGGCCTGCTCCAGGCGGTGGATGGCGTCCCCGGCCACGGAGCGCACGTCCTTCTTCAGCCCGGCGAAGCGCCGGTAGGCGGCGGTCGCGAGCTCCTGATCGTCGTTGGCGCCCGGCTTGGGCAGGTTCTTCAGCCGCTTGCCCGAGGGGTCGGCCACGTACGGCTTGAGCTGCTCGTCGAAGCCCACCACGAACCGCCTGCGGCCGTAGTCGAGGGTCAGGCTGCCGTCGTCGGACAGGCCGAAGTCGGGCACCAGCCGGTCGGCCAGCTCCTGCGGCCTCAGGCCGAGCTCGGCGGCGACCTCGGCCATCTTCTGCTTGGCCCGGTTCTTCAGCCCGCCGAACTTGACCTTCTCGGCGATGCCGTGCAGGTGCATCAGCGCCACCTCCGAGCCGATGGAGGCCAGCAGGTCCAGGCCGGTGACCGCGCGCGCGTGCCCGCCCTCGCCCGGCCAGGTCCTGATCAGCGGGGTCAGCCGCCGTACGGTCTCGTCGTCGCCGAGCAACGCCTGCGCGTCCATCACCCAGCTCTCCTTGGACGGGTAGCCCGCCGCCTGCCAGCACTGGAACAGCGCCCAGGCGAAGTCGGCGAGGCTGCGGCCGTCGCAGGCCTGCCTGACCACGGCGAGACCGGCGTACGGGTCGCCCGGTTTGGAGATCGCCAGCATCGTCATCACGTGGCGGGCCGCCTCGGGGGGCAGCGCGCCCGCGTCGCCGCGCAGGTGGATCGGGGTCGTGATCGCGACCTCCGTCCACTCGGGCAGCACGGGCATCCTGGCGGGCAGCACGTCGAGCGGGTCGGCCACGAGCAGGTCGGCGATGGCGGCCTCGGCGGCGGGCCCGTACCCTGCGGCGGCCTCGGCCACGGTGTCGCGGTGGCCGCCCGCGACCAGCGCCGCCAGCGCCTGCTCGGCCCGGAGCCGGGCCACGCCGGGCTTGCCGAGAGCCGCCGGGACCAGCGCCCTGGCGGCCGCCGCGGGGTGACGGTTCAGCCAGGCCAGCGCGGTGGCACGGACCGACTTCAGCCGGGCCAGCCAGTCGGCCATCAGCACGGCGACCTCCGGCGCCGCGAACGGCAGCAGCGACGCGGCGACCGAGCTGGGGCCGCGCCGGGCGCTGTCGACCACCATGGGCAGCGCCGCCGTCCCGAGCCTGGCCACCACCATCGGCATCCAGTCGCCCGCCCCCCACAGGTCGACAGGGCGCCACTTCCCGATCAGCGGCGCGGCCAGCTCCTCGGGCCCGGCGACGAACAGGGCGACCTCGTCGGACCAGTGGGCGCCCCGGCCCTCGGCGATGGCGCGGGCGATGTCCTGCCAGCTCCGGCGCCAGGACCGGCCCCAGGAATTCTTCGCCCGGGAGGAACGCCAGTTGTCCTGCTCGCCCGGCGCCCACACGAGGGCCGGTCCGTCGGTGCACGCCAGGCCGTCGACCACGACCACCTTGCGCGCCTTGCGCGGGCGGGTCCAGGGCGGGCTGACCAGCACCTCCGGCAGCGCCTCCGGCGCAGCGGCGGCGACGGCGCCGGCGGTCGCGATCCTGTCGAGACGCTCGGCGGCGCCGTCGCCGAGGCTCGCGCGCACCTCGTCCACCAGGTCGGGACGGGCCGCCACATGGGTGCGCAGCAGCAGGTCGACGACCTTGCCGCCGGACTCGGCCAGCATCCGCATCGCGCGGCGGGGGAAGCGGGAGGCCGCGCGCAGGAAGGCCGGCTGGGTGTACTTCTGCTCGACGCGGTCGAGGATCGCCCGCATCGCCGTGTCGTACGGCAGGTCGGCGAGCACGTGCAGCAGCCGCTTGCGGCTGTCCGCGCCGTAGGCGTGGTCCACCCAGACGGCCAGCAGCGGCACGGCCGCCTCGCCCATGCCGTCGACGACCGTGGCCGGCAGGGCGAAGGAGTCCCCCATGTAGGGGCCACGCACGTGGTCCGCGATCAGCTCGGCGTGCTCCGGCGTGCTGATGGCGGCGATCAGGCGGAAGGCGAGAGCCGGGAGGACCTGGCTCACCTCGGCGCAGTCGGCCGCGACCCACCCGGTCTGGGTGGGCGCCAGGTAGGAGGCGGCCACGCGGTGGTGGAGCCCGCCCGCGCGGCTCACCGCCAGCGCCGCGACGACCTCGGCGTACTCGGCGTCGGACGCGGCGGCCAGCACGGCGCGGACCCGGGCGTCGATCTGCTCGCCGGAGGCCCAGCCGTACCACCGGTCGGGGGCCTCGCCGTCGGCCAGCCGGCGGACCATCCAGGTGCCCCCGTCGTGGACGTAGTCCAGCGAGGCCAGCTCGGTCACGGCCACCGCCGCGAACACCGGGCCGCGTTCGGCCAGCCAGGTCTCGGGGAACAGGGACGACACCTCGCGCTCGTTCCATGGCAGGGACGCGGCCACCGCCTTGGCGACCACCGCCGCGCCCAGCGGTGTGCCGGCGGGCTCCCCCGCCAGGTACGCCGCGCCCGCGGCCGCGAGCTCCGGATCCGGGCACTTCGCCACCATGTCGGCCAGCAGCTGCGCGCGGTTGGCCAGCTCGGCGGCCAGCTTCTGCGGCGCGCCCGGGTCCGGCCGCCGCACCGGGGCCTTCGCTCCGCCTCGCCGGGGGTGGAGAGCGCGCAACCAGGCGGGCGGCAACGCCAGCCGGTCCTCGTCCTCGACGCCTCCGGCGGCCGCGGGTGAAGCCGCCTGCGGCGAGGCGGCCGTTTGGTCCTCCGCGTAGCCCTTGCCCATCTTCTCCGCCACCAGCTTGTCGGCGGCGGCAGTGGCGGCGGCGGCCGAGCCGAACGACTTGACCTGCGTCTGACCGGCCGCGCCCAGCCGTCCGTACCGGATGTGCAGCTCCGCGCCGTCCTGGCGCACCTCCCAGAACTTGGCCGAACTTCCGCCGACGAACGTCAGCGTGCGCTCCACGCTCATGCCGATACCTCCACGCCGCATCCCGTCGTCCTCTTGATCGACAGCGGCGAGTATGGCGGGCACGACCGACAAAGTTGCGCGCACCGTCAGCCGGGGCGGTCCTCGGCGGCGGTCTTCGGCAGGCAGCGGCCGAGCGCGCGGCACGGCCTGCCTGTCGCGGCGCGGGCGGGAGCGTGTCCGCGAGGGGTCAGTGGCAGGCCAGCGGGAGCGGTTGGGGACCGCAGGGACGGCCCCGGTTGCCGCCGCCGTCGATCGCTCCTGAGGGCGGCGTGATCCAGACGAAGTAGCCGGCGTTGTGCTTGCCCACGTTCCCCGTCAGGGTGATCGGGGAGCTTCTCCGGCCGATGTGGATGGCGCCACGTACGGGAAGGCCCGCCTCGTCGGTGAGCCCGCTGGGATCGTGGCCGTTTCCCTTGAACACGTTGTCGATGAACGACGACGTGGTGGAGTCCCTGACGTAGATGCCGGCGGTGCGGTTGCCGATGAACCGGTTGCGGGCGATGGTGGCGTCCATCAGGTAACCGTACACGCCGATGGAGTTGTTCTTGAACGTGTTGTCCTCCACGAGCGTGTCCGGCGCCCAGCCGGCCCGTACCGCGATGTCGGCGTTCTTGAAGACGTTGTCGCGCAGCACGACGTTCCAGCTGTTGTTGTCCGCGCTGATCGGGGCGTTGTCGAAGACGTTGCCGGTGACGAGTCCGGCGTTGTTCTCGTTGAAGGACAGGCTGCCCGAGATCACTCTGCTCGACGTGAGCGTCGTGTAGGTGCTGCGGGCCGAGACGCGGTGCAGAGTGCAGCCGTCGATGGTCAGGCGGATCTGGCGGGCGTCCACGGCGTCCACGTCGCATCGGCGGGGGGAACCGCTGATCGAGAGCTCAGGCCAGGCGCCGCCGCGCAGCTTCACGGGGCCGCCGGTGATCGTCATGTCGCGAAGGGCGACAGTGATGTGGGGGGTGAGGGCGTCGTCGCCGACGCTGGTGGCGAACCCTTCGATCCGGCCGTCGCGTATGACGGTTCCGGTCCAGGCGGTCCCCTGGGAGCTGACCTGGACGCCGGTGCCGATGCCCGCGCCCTGGAGGGTGTGCCCGGCCAGGTCGATGGTCACGTCGTCGGCGCCGACGATCAGCGCGTCACCGGGGCACCTCAGATCCCCGGTCAGGGTGACGCTCGCTGTCAGGACGCTCCCGCAGGTGACGGGGGCGCCTGCGGAGGCAGCGGCGGCCCGGCCGAGCCCGACGGTCGCGGTCAGCAGCAGGACGGAGCAGCCGGCCCGAACGAGCCGACGCGTCGTCGTGGAACGCCTGGGTCGGTGACCCGTGCGGACGAACCGTTCATCGCGCATGTGCCCTCCATCGCCGATCGACGAGATGCCTGCGTTCTCCTTTCGCTGGAACGGCGCGGTCATTACCGCTGTGGCCGCAACAGGACACAAGGCAGTTGCCCCAGCAGGCCGAGCACGGTGGGCGGCCACTCCAGCCCGCGATCACCGAGGACGACGGGCAGCGATGCTCAGTGGCGCGGCAGACCGAGGACATCGTCGCCGGCCCCGTTGCCGGAGGTGCGGAGGAGTGGCACCGGGTCGGTGGCGAAGCGGGCGGCGCGAGGCTCGCGTTCGTCCCCGAACCGGTGGGTGAGGATGCCGTAGAGTTCCGGGCGTCGTCCCTGGAGCCATCGGCGGCCGGTCGAGAGCGGCAGCAGGGTGAGGTCGAGGTCGGCGGTCACCATGTCGTCACCGGCCGCCCAGGTCTCGCCGAGGATGCGGCCGTAGGGGTCGATGATCATGGCGTTGCCGGTGCGGATCTCGTCGTCGTCCTCGCCGATGCCGTTGCTGAACAGGACGAACAGCCCGTTGTCATGAGCCCGGGCGGGCAACCAGCGCATCAGCCACTGGCGTCCGCTGGGGCCGCGCAGCTCGGCCTCGATCGCCTCCGGGGCGCTGTGCCGGTTCCGCCAGAGCTCCACGGGGATCGGGCGCATCCCGTGGGGGCTGCGCGAGGCGGTGCCGCCGGTCTGGTGGGGCGCCACCAGGATCGAGGCGCCCATCAGCGCGGTGGCGCGGACGTTCTCGACCAGGTTGTTGTCCCAGCAGATGAGGATGCCCATGCGGACGCCCCACGGGGTGTCGAAGACGGTGTAGGCGTCGCCGCTGCTGATCGCCGGGTGCTCGAAGGCGTGCAGCTTGCGATGACGGTGGACGGATCCGTCCGGGAGGCAGAGGGCATAGCTGTTGAACAGCCGCCCGTCCGTGTCGCTCTCCAGGAAGCCGACTCCCACGGCGACGCCGTGCCCGGCCGCCAGCGCGCGGACCGCCGTGACGGACGGACCGTCCACCGGCTCGGCGAGCTCCCGCAGCCGCTCGGGGGTCTGGCGGCGGAGATGCCAGTACCCCAGCAGGCACATCTCCGGGAAGGCGATGACCTGCACGCCGTCCGCGCTCGCCACGCGCACGTGGTGCTCGACCTGGGCCAGGTTGTAGGTCTTGTCATCGGGACGATGCTCGAACTGCACGGTCGCGCACCGCAACGTCGGCGTGGGGGTCTCGGCCGCCTCGTCGTTTTCTGCCATCTCGAACCTCCGGATCCGCGGGGTGGCTCACCAGCAGACCGCATGCGCGTCCCATTCGTCCAATGAATCTTTTTCGCTGTTCGATAGACTTGCGGAATGGATCTGGTTCTGCTTCGCGCCTTCCTCACGGTCGCCGAGCACGGTCACTACGGCCGCGCCGCGCGAACGCTGAACGTCACCCAGCCGACGCTCACGAAACAGATCCAGTCGCTGGAGGCGCAGGTGGGAGGCCGGCTGTTCGACCGCGGCCGGCACGGCGCCGTGCTGACCGACCTGGGCGCCGTCCTGCTCCCGGACGCGCAGGCTCTCCTGCGGCGGGCGGACGCGCTCACCCGGCGGATGGCGAGAATGGCCACCGGCGAGATCGGAAGGCTGTCGGTCGGCTTCGGGCTGTCGAGCATCGACCTGGCCCCTCGGATCGTCGCCGCCTTCCGGCGGCGCCACCCCGACGCGCACGTCACTTTGGACGACATGTCGTCACAGGCCCAGCTTGACCGGATCGACGCGGGCGACCTCGACGTCGGTTTCGTCCGGCTGCCGCTCGACGGCGGATGGGGACGACTGCCGCTGGCCGGCGACCGCCTCGCCCTCGCCTGGGCCGACCATGACGACCGGCCCCCGCACGACGTCGGAGATCTCGCGAGATGGGCGGCCCGCCACGACTTCCTCCAGCTGGCGCAGGAGAGAGGGCCCGGACTGGTACGGCAGATCAACCACCTGTGCACCGTCGTCGCGGTCCGCCCTGCCGTCGTCCAGGAGGCTCAGGACCTGCAGACCGTGCTCGCGCTGGTGGCGGCCGGCGCGGGGGTCGCCTTCGTGCCGGCCAGCGCCCGCCGAATCGCGCCGTCCTCGGTCACGATCACGCCGATTCGCCATCCGGCGGCCGAATGGCAGATTGCCGTGGTGTGGAAGGACGGGCGGTCCGGCCCGTTGACGACCGGTTTCCTCGACCTCGTACGAGAACACGGTCTTCTCGAAGCCGGCGGCTCCTGAGCCGGCGCCTCAGTCGCGGCGCGTCCCCGCCGGTCACCCGCCTCGAATTCAGGAGATGGTGAGCGTGCCGTCCGGATTACGGGCGCACGTGACGATCGCGCGGGGCGTCGCGGCGAGGGCGCCGGTCAGGCACTGGCCGAGGACCGTGTGGCCCGCGGCGTTGGGGTGCCACGACTCCTGACAGGTCTGGAAGTAGGTGACGCAGGTGTTCGCCGCCCGCTGGATACCGATCTTGTCCCAGCCGGACAGGCTGGTGATGAACGTGCCGGACGGCCCGTCCTGCACCCGGACCGGCGTCGCGAGCGCACCGGCCGGGCTGCCGGGGTTCTCGCAGAGCCTGGCCCCGTCGAAGGCCCTCTGGACGTCCAGGACGCGCAGGTCGGCCGCCGGGCGTTCGGCTGCCAGTGTGGTGAACGCGTTCTTGACCAGTGAGCCGAGGTTCTGGGAGAACACGTGCCCGGGGGCGAGGCTGGCGCGGTGGATCGGGCACCCGGCGGCGTAGCGCTCGGCGCCGAGGGCGCGGAACTTGTCGCGGGTGTCGGTGCGGCCGTCCTCGTCGTAGTACTGCGGGGCGACGTCGGGCGGCAGCGGGTTGGTGTAGGTCTGCAGAATCACCTGGTGGACGCCGTCGGCGTCGATCTGGTCGAGGGTGTCCAGGATCTGGCGCAGGGCCGCGGTGGTCTCGGCGGTGGCGGCGGCGACCTCGGTGTCGGTGGCCAGGTCGGAGGCGGTGCAGGGCCGCTGCGGCACCTCGCCCTTCAGGTAGGCCCAGAACTCCCACCAGCCCGTCCAGGCGTCGGCGATGAAGCGGTTGGCGCACAGCGTGGCCACGTCGCCGAAGGTGAACTGGGTGTTGTTGCTGCCGAGGCCGACGAGGACGACGTCGATGTCGTGCGTCCGGGCGACGGCGCGCAGCTGGTCGAGTTGCGAGGCGACGGTGCGGCCCTCGGCCCGGGCGCTGGAGGGCGCGGCGATGTCGGCGGGCTGGGCGCCCGAGCACGCGAGGTTGAAACGTTGCTGGATGCCCGGGAGCGACGCCGCGAACACCGAGGCGTTCGCCGACCGGTGACAGAAGTAGGCGTTGCTGTTGGCCGCCGACCAGCCGGGGAAGGCCTGTGCCGTGCCGGAGGCGTCGACGACGGGCTGGTAGTTCCCCGCGCCCTCGCCGCTGATGAAGCTGTCGCCGAGCGCGACGGCGGCGGTGGGCAGAGCCGCCTGCGCCGGTCCGCTCTGCACGGTCTGGATGCCGGCCGCGCTCACCAGGAGCATGACAACCGCGGCCGCACTCTGGAGGAGCCTCATGACCACCTCATTTCATACTAATTAAGTACGAAATACGCCTGTGTGGATCACAACATGCGGCGCCAACAGCGTCAACATGCCGAGGCGAGGGATGGCGGGCAGGCCGTCGCGCACGCTTACCTGAGACGTAATTGTCGCCCTTACCTCTGACTGAAAAACTCAGGACATCGCACGACATAAGGAGTCATGAGATGTTCTTCCAGACCACGGACGGCACCCGCCTCGCCTACGAGGACTACGGCCAGGGCAAGCCCATCGTCTTCGTCGCCAGCGTGATGCTCTCGGCGGACATGTGGGAGTACCAGATCCCGTACTTCGTCGAGCGCGGTTACCGGTGCGTCGCCCTCGACCGGCGGGCCCACGGCCGCTCGGACCGTCCCTCGACGGGCTACGACCTGGACACCGGCGCCGACGACCTGGCCGAGCTGATCGAGCTGCTCGACCTGCGTGACATCACCCTGGTCGGTCACTCGATGGGCGGCGCCGAGGTCGCCCGGTACCTGGCTCGTCACGGCGACGAGCGCGTCGCGCGGGTGGCGTTCGTCTCGGCGATGCTGCCGTTCCTGCTGCAGACCGACGACAACCCCGAGGGAGTGCCGGGCGCCGTGCTGGAGGCCTCGATGGCGGCCCTGGACGCCGACCGTCCCAAGTGGCTGGCCCAGCGGGCGCAGGCGTTCTTCGCCACGCACCTGGGCAACGAGATCTCCCCCGCACAGGTGGAATTCACGCTGCGGCAGTGCCTTGAGGTCTCGCCGTGGGCGATCCGCCAGTACCAGCGGGCCGCCATGACCTTCGACCACCGGGCCTCGCTGGCCGAGATCGCCGTGCCCGCGCTGGTCGTGCACGGGGCCGCCGACGCCTCCATACCGGTGGCCGTCAGCGGGCGGCGCACCGCCAAGCTGGTTCCCGGGGCGACGTACCTGGAGTACCCGACCGGCGGGCACGGCCTGTTCGTCACCCACCGCGACCGCTTCAACGACGACCTGCACACCTTCATCAAGTCCACCTGACGACGACCGCGGTCATGACCGCCATGGATCGGTGATCACTCGACCACCCGGCCTGTCGCCTTCTTGCCGTCCATGCGTGCGGCCAGGCAGTAGACGGTCCTGTGACGAGGCCAGTCCTCCGGGGCCGGCCCGACCCACGCCATCCCGGTGTCATCCCTTTTCGACTTCTTGATGCGCATTCTGGGAAGGCAGCCGTTCTGCGCCAGCCGCGTCATGTCCGCATCCGGGTACGGCCCCTGCGGGAGGACAGCATCAGAGCGCTCCGGAGGCTCTGCTGACGTCTCGGCGTCGCCGGTATATTGGGCGGATGCTGATCAGGGAAGCCACCGTGGACGACTGGTCGGCCATCTGGCCGTTCTTCCGCGAGATCGTCGCCGCCGGTGAGACCTTCACCTATCCGCTCGATCTCGGTCAGGAGGAGGGGCGCGGCTGGTGGCTGCTGCCCGCCCCGAACCGTACGGTCGTCGCGGTCGACGACGACGGGACGATCCTCGGCACCGCGAAGATGAACAACAACCAGATGGGCAACGGCTCGCACGTCGCGAGCGCCAGCTACATGGTCGATCCAGCCCATTCCGGGCGTGGTGTGGGCCGCGCGCTGTGCGAGTACACGATCGAGTGGGCCCGCACCTCGGGTTTCCGCTCGATGCAGTTCAACGCGGTCGTGGAGACCAACGAGACGGCGGTGCGGTTGTACCGGAAGCTCGGATTCGAGGTGCTCTGCACCGTGCCGGAGGGCTTCCGGAGCCCGGCGAAGGGCTACGTCGGACTGCACATCATGTACCGCGCCCTTTGACGACCTCCCGGAAGGCGCACCGCGCGCCGGACCCGGCGCCCATGGTGGAGGCCACGGACGCCGGGCTGCTTCTGTCCTACCGGGTCGCTCCGGCCACCCACTTGGGGGCGCCGTACTGGTAGGCGCCGAGGCTCGGGAGCGGGTCCGTCGAGCCGTCGTTGACGCCGGGCAGCGGGATCGCCTGGTTGCGCGCCGGGGACGCCTCCGACAACCGGTAGTCGCGCCCGGCCGGGTCGACGAACAGCGGGTCGACGTCGGCCGGCAGGTTGTTGGACAGCACCATCCCGCCGTTCGTGGCGCCGTCGAGGCCGCGGATCGGGCCGATGTTGTTGTAGACCTTGGTGCCGGTCGAGTTGCCGGGCTCCTTGACGTAGAACATCGTCATGCCGCCGGTGTTGTTGTAGACGCCGTTGTTGTGCGAGCCGCCGCCGAGGCCGTTGAGCATGACGGTCCCCTCGGGGTTGCCCCAGCCCACGTTGGCGGCGATGGTGATGTTGCTCTGCCCGTTGTCGGCGTAGACGCCGGTGACCCCGAACTTGGTGGCGCCCCACCTCGGCGCCGGATCGTGCAGCACGTTGTGGTCGATCGAGGTCCCCAGCATGTCGGAGCCGCAGCAGGTGTAGACCGCGGCCACGTCCAGGCTCAGCCGGGCGTACTGGGAGATGTCGTTGTAGGCGATGCGGTCCGGCCCCGGCGTGCCGCCGGCGGCGTTGTCCCACTGCAGGTTCACGCCGCTGCGGCCGACCCGGTAGATGGTGTTGTGCGTGACCGTCTGGCTGTTGCCCTGCACGGCGACGCCGGCCGCGTAGGTGCCCAGGTAGTCCACGTCGTGGATGACGTTGTTCGTCGCGGTGTTCCGCATGCCGCGCAGCGCGATGCCGTTGCCGGCGCTGAGTGACAGGTCGCTGTTGACGACCTTGTTGTCCGTGCCGTTGAGCACGATGCCGGTGTCGGCGACGCCCCGGGTGACGGTGGAGCCGCAGTCGGCGGCGCCGCGGGTGATGTCGGTGTAGTGCGACAGGTACGTGCCGGTGATCCCGTCGATCACGACGTGGCTGCTGCCGGGCCCGGTCTCGACGGTGGAGGCGAACAGGCCGACGCCGGCGATCGTCGTGTGGCTCGCGTTCCGCAGGTCGAAGGCCAGCGTGCGGGCCTTGGCCTCGATCACGTGCCGGTCGGGGTCGTCCTCGCTGTACAGGTAGAGCCGTTTGCCGGCCGGGTCGTAGAACCAGGTGCCGGGGTGGGCGAGTTCGCCGATCTTGCCGGTGAGCGCGTACCGGGTGTCCTTCGGGATCACCTTGTGGACGCACGGCGGCGCCACGTCGAGCACGACCGAGCCCACGTCGGAGCTCTTGATCGTGGAGGTCGCGGTGATGTACCAGTAGTTCGTCGTCACGCGGGCGCCGTTCCAGTAGCCGGCCGGGCGGGTCAGCGCGTCGTCGGCGACGGTGGCCTCCGCGCTGCCCGGCCCGGCGTACCGCACCGCGGGTTCGAGCAGGTCGAGGCCGGGGTAGGGCCACTGGGCCTCGACGTTCATCCGCTTGTCGGTGAAGGTCTGCACGGTCGTGACGTCGGGTCCGAGGTCGGCGCGGGCGCTGTAGACGTGACCGTCGCGCACGGCCTGGGCGAAGGGCGAGCCCGGCGCGTACGGGTCCGACTGCGCGATGCGGGCCACGTCCTGGCCGGTGACCGGGGACCAGCCCCTGATCCGCTTGGCGCCGCTCACCGTCACGCGCGCGCCGGGGGCCGCCCGGTAGGTGATGGGCAGTCCGGCGGCGCCCGACCGGGCGGGCACGACGGTCTCCTCGTACGTGCCCGAGTGGATCAGGCAGGTGTCGCCGGGCGTCATGACGTCGGCGCACCGCTGGATGTGGCGGTAGGCCGTCGCGGCCGACCGGCCGCCGGCCGAGTCCCTGCCCCACGGCGCGACGTGGTAGGTGGTGCCGCCCGCGCTCGCGCCCTGCTCGGCCGCCGCCGGGACGGCCGGGAGGGCTGCCAGCACCGTCGCGATCACCATGGCCGCGAGCGGCCGCCGATTGCGTAAGAACGTCATGGTCCTTCTTTCCGTGACGGGCCGTTCAGCCCTTGACCGCGCCGACCGTGAGGCCGCTGATGATGTGGCGCTGCATGTAGACGAAGAAGATGACGACCGGTGCCACCGCCAGCAGCAGGTTGGGGAACACCCGCGTCAGGTCGGTCGAGTACTGGCTGATCCCGGCGTAGATGGCGGTCGTCACCGTGTACCGGCCGGAGCCGGGGCTGAGCAGGATCTGCGGGCTGACGAAGTCGTTCCAGATCCCGATCGAGTTGAGGATCAGCACGGTGACCACCGCGGGCCGCATCAGCGGGAAGATGATCGTCCAGAACGTGCGCAGCCGCCCCGCGCCGTCGATCATCGCCGCCTGGTCGATGGCGGCCGGGATGGTACGGATGAAGCCGACGAACAGGAAGATGCTCACCGGAAGGGTCGAGGCCACGTCGTGGGCCACGAGGCCGGCCACGGTGTTGGCCAGGCCGACCGAGCGCAGCACGTAGATCACCGGGATCACCAGCGCGGCGCCCGGGATGAAGGTGCCCGCGAGGAAGTACAGCAGCAGCAGCTGGGAGCGGCGGCTGAGGCTGCGCGCGATCGCGTACGCCGCGGGGCCGGCCAGCAGGATGCACAGGACGTCCACGACGACGACGAGGAACAGCGTGAAGCCGTAGCTGCGGATCACGTTGTACTGGGGGCTGTCGACGGCGTTGGCGAGGTAGTCGAAGGTGAGGTCGCCGAACGGGAGCGAGAAGGGGTTGCCGAGGATGTCGTCCTGGGACTTGAAGCTGTTGACCACGAGCAGGTAGACCGGCACGGTCATGGCCACCAGGAGCAGCGCCAGCATGACCGGGCGCACGAAGGAGCGGCGCCTGCCGTGGCCGGCTTGCGTTTGTTCGATCATCACCGTCCCCTAACTCGTCGTGGCGCGGTCTTGCCGGTTGCGCGCGGCGGTCACCAGCAGGGCGAGGCCGGCGCACACGACCATGAGGAAGACGGCCTGCGCGTTGGCGTAACCGACCTTCGTCCCCTCGAAGGACCTGGCCAGGATGAGGAACGAGTACGTCTGCGTGGCGCCCGCGGGGCCGCCGTTGGTGAGGCTCACGACCAGGTCGTAGGTCTTGATCAGGCCGATGAGGTTCAGCACGGTGGCCACGGTCACCACCGGGGAGATCATCGGGACCACCACGCGCAGGTTGGCCTGGCGCCGGGTCGCGCCGTCGATCGCCGCGGCCTCCAGCAGCTCGGCGGGGACCGTCTGGAGCGCGGCGACGAACAGCACGACGTTGAACCCGAAGCCGGCCCACACGATCACCGCGATGAGCGAGACCAGGGCGAGGTTCTCCTCGAAGAGGAAGCCGACGGGCCCGATGCCGAAGTGCCGCAGCGTGCTGTTGACGGCGCCGTTCGTGCCGAGGATCGCGGCCCAGAGGAAGCCGAGGATCAGCGCGCTGATCACGTGCGGGTAGTAGGCGAGCGTGCGGAAGAACGAGTTCGTCCGCGAGCGCTCCTTGAGCAGCAGCGCGTACGCCAGGCCGCCGCCGATCATGAGCAGGGTGCCGGTGACGGCGACGAGGGCGGTCACGTACCAGGCGCTGGTCGAGCTCGGGTCGTCGAACAGGTGCAGGTAGTTCTCGAAGCCGACGAACACCGCGTCGGAGAAGCCGTTCCAGTCCGTCAGGCTGAGGTAGACCGCCACGCCCACCGGGACGACGGTCATCACCGTGTAGACCAGCACGGACGGCGCGACGAGCCCGAAGGTCACCGCCTTGGCCCGGTACCTGGCCGGCAGCCACTCGCGGCGCGGGCGCCGCGGCTCGGACGCCTGCCGCTCCGGCCGCCGGGTCAGCTCTGCGAGTTCCACCACTTGTCCAAACCGGCGGCGACCTGCTCGGCCGTGGCGCCCGTGTACAGCTTCTGCACCTGCGTGTTGAGCTCGGCCGGATAGCCCTCGACCGGCTGGCGCTCGCCCGACTTGACCAGCACGGACGGCGCCTCCTCAAGGATCTTCTGCACCTGCGTGCCGAGGCTGGACATCTTGTAGGTGAAGCCCTTGCGCAGGTTGCCGTCGGCGGCGAGCTGGCTCTCGATCGCGGCCGGGTCGGTGACCAGCCACTTCACGAAGTCGATCGCGGCGGCCTTGTGCTTGGAGGCGTTGACGACCACGTACGGGCTGGCGATGTTGCCGTACTGGCCGGTGGGGTGGGAGCCGTCGGTCGGCATGGAGAAGACGCCGATCTCGTCGCTCTTCTTCGCCGCGTCGGCGGCCGGGACGAAGAAGGAGCCCATGACGTACATCGCGGACTTGCCGTCGAGGAAGGCCGTCTGCCCGTCTGCGTAGGTCAGGCCGAGCGCGCTCTTGTCGAGGTAGCCCTGGTCGATCCAGCTCCGGAAGCGCTGGAGGTACTTCAGGTAGTCGCCGGTGCTGAAGGAGACCTGGTTCTGCTTGCGCTTGACCGTCCAGTCGGGGTCGGCGGTGAGCACGCCGGAGTCGGCGATCAGGGAGAACTGCGCTCCCGGCACCCACTGCCCGGCGCTCTGCAGCGGCGTGTAGCCGGCGCTCTTCAGCTTGGCCATGGCGTCCTGGAACTGGTCGAGCGTCTTGATGGCGGTGGCGTCGAGACCGGCCTTGGCGAAGGCGGCCTTGTTGTAGAAGACCAGCGACTGGATCTGCTGGCCGACGCCGACCAGGTAGCGCTTGCCGTCGACGGCGTACTGGTCGGCCAGCGGGGTCTGGCCGGTCCACGCCTCGCCGGTGAGGTCGGCGAACAGGGCGGCGTTCTCCTTGGTCGGGGTGATCTGCTGGGCGATGTCCGGCGGGTCGCCGGCGGCGAGGTCCTGGGTGAGCTTGGCGGTCGCCGAGACGGTCCCGGTGAGCTCCAGGTTGACCTTCACCCCCGGGTGGCTCTGCTCGTACTTCGCGAACAGTCCCTTCCAGTACTGCTCGGTCAGGTTCGGGCTGATGTTGACGATGATCCGCAGAGTCGTGGCGCCGGCCTGCGCCGGGTCCTCGCCGCCGCAGGCGGTGGCCGCGGCCACCACGGTGGTGGCGGCGACCGCGACCGCGCACGCCCGGCGCAACTGTGTTCCCATATCCGCTGCACGCTCCATTTGCATAGTCATGACCGGTGGAAGGTCGGGGGTGGACTGGCCGTCTTCGGGAGCCGCCCGCCCGGGGGCCACCTGAGTGAGGGGGTCGGGCTGCGCGGGCCGGCGTGGCGGACGGCGTGACGGCTCGACACGATCGACGCGGCGACATCGACCACCATCAACGTCCATCGCCTATCGATAGGTGATGTTATGTGGCATACCTAACTTGTTCAAGAGTCATTTCGTGCGTGCCGGCGAAAGCTCACGGCGAACCGGCCGCCGCTCCCCGGGCCGGTGACGGCCAGCGTCAGCCGGGTCAGCCGGGAGCCCCAGCTGCGCGCGAGACGCGGGTCGCCGATGTCCCGGTGCTCGACGGACGCGGCGCCGACGGCGGGATCCCAGCGCAGTTCGAGCGGCGGTCCCCCGTCCGCCGTGACGACCGCCCGGCCCGGCCCGCACTCGACCTCGCCGGCGAGAACGTGCCGGAACAGCACGGTCCGCGGGCCCGCGCCCCATTCGTCCTCCACGCTGACGTACGGCTCCGGGCCGTCGCGCACCAGCCGGACGACGCGCTCCCAGCGGGTGAGCAGGCCCGCCGGATAGGCGGCGCTCAGGTCCGCCCGCAGGACGGCCTGGCCCTCGTCGAACCGGACGGCGACGTCCCGCGCGCCGTGCTCCGGCCCCGGGAGCTGCCCGTGCCCCGGTTCGGGCACGTTGTGCCAGGCGCTCTGGAACGGCCACTCCTCGTAGCGGCGCGGGCCGAACGTCGCGGCGGTGTAGGTCGGCTGGCCGACGTCCACGACCATCGGACGTCCGTCGAGCGCCACCCAGTAGGAGCCGACGTCGAGGTGGTTGTGGTGCTCGCCGTTGTGACCGGCCTTCGCCGCCACGGTCAGCCCGTCCGCGCTCCCGGCCCGCTCGCGCGCGACCATGACCTGGATGCGCGGCAGCCAGCACTCGCGGGCCAGCCAGGGCGAGCCGTCCGGCGTCCCGCCGGCCGCGACCGCCCGGCGCCAACGCCGGTCGGCCAGCGCGGTCATGGCGCGCCCGAGCCCGGCCCTGGGCTGGACGACGCCGCCGGACCCGCGTGCGGCGGCCACCGCGTACGCCACGGTCTCCGGTCGCCCCAGGCGCTCGCCCCAGCGGAAGAGCACCTGCCACGGCCGCTCGCCGGTGAGCCGGGCCGGAGCGTCGCCGGTGTTGACGTACCAGTCCGCGCCGAGGTGCATGCGCGGCGGGTAGGCGAGCAGGGCGGGCAGCACCGGCGGGCCGGGGTCGTCCAGCAGGTCCAGCGCCTCCAGCAGCCGGCACGCCCCCTGCCACCAGTACGCGATGCCCTCGTCGATCCCGCCGTCGTCGGGGAGCCCGGTGACGTAGTGGTCCAGCCCCTCGGCGACCAGGCGTACCAGGCGCTCGCGCCGCCGGACGTCGTCGCAGAGCAGCAGCGCGGCCGCCAGGACGGCCCCGTGGATCCAGGGGTTCCAGTTGTTCGCCCGGCCGTCGCGGCCGATCCAGTGCCAGTCGCGCACCCGCTCGAACGGGGTGAGCACCCGCCGGTCGGCCTCGCGGCGCAACCTGCGGCGCAGCCCCGGGGCCCTGACGTCCAGATGCGGGCCCAGCGCGTGGTCGGCCCAGGCGAACAGCGCCGCGATCTCGGCCGCGCCCAGGTCGAGGAAGGGGTCGTCGGGGTCGGGCACGACCTCGCCCCGGGCCGCGGCCCCGCGATCGTGCGGCGCCCAGCACCACGTGCTCGTCTCGGCGAGCGCCATCAGCCCGTCCACGACGGCGTCCAGGTGCGGGCACGCCCCGGGGGGCGCGGTCGCGGGGGCCACCTCGCCGGTGAGCACGGCGGCCAGGGCGAGGACGTCCACGCGTTCGCGCATCCGCCGCGCCTTGTCCTCGTGGACGGCCCGCGCCCCGTCGCGGAACGTCCGGGCCCAGTCGTCCGGGGACAGGCGCGGGGCCGGCCGGGCCAGCTCTTCGGCCGCGGCGGTCAGGACGGCGTCGCGGGCCTCGGCGGGCACCGCGTCCCACACCGGCCGCGCGGTGACGTCAGGAACCATCGTCGTCGCGCAGCACGAGCTCGACGACCGGCAGCGGCACGTCCGGCGCGGCGACGGGCAGGGTCAGCGTGAGCGTGCCCGGCGGCTGGCCCGGCAGGGCGAGGTTGTTGTGCTCGTGCTGGTCTCCGTCCGCCTGGTGGAAGCGCACCTCGGAGCCGTCGTGGAGGAACTGGGCGTAGCGCACGCGTCCGGCGAGGCCGGGCAGATGGACGTGCTTGAGCGGCCAGGACAGCAGGTGCAGGTAGAGGCGGCCGGCCCGCTGGGTGTAGAGGGCGTTGGGCGGCGGGGTGAACGCGCTCGGCCCAGCCCCGTGCACGGCCCTGGCGTGCAGGGACATCCACTCCCCGATCGCGCCCAGCGTGTGCCGGGCTCGCGGGTCGAGCGCGCCCCGGCCGGTGGGCCCGACGTTGAGCAGCAGGTTGCCGGCGCACGCGACGGACTGGACGAGCATCCGGATCAGCAGCGCCGGGTCCTTGTAGTCGTGGTTGTCGCGGTCGTAGCCCCAGGAGCCGTTGAGCGTGTGGCACGCCTCCCACCTGACCTGGACGCCGTCGCGGGTGAGCGGCCGGTCGGGCTGGTACTGCTCGGGCGTCACGTAGTCGCCGGGGATGCCGAGGCGGTCGTTCACCACGATCTGGGGGTTCAGGGCGCGCGCGGTCGCCATCAGCTCCTCCGCGCCCCAGTCGGCGGGCCCCTTCGCCGGGTAGGTGAAGTCGAAGAAGAGCAGGTCGATCGGGCCGTACCCGGTCAGCAGCTCGCGTATCTGCCCGTTCATGTACGCCCGGTAGCGGGCCATGTCGCGCGTGGCGTTCGCGTCCGGCGGCGCGCTGTCGCGCAGCGGGTGGTACTGGTCGATGGTGAAGTCGGGGTGACGCCAGTCGAGCAGCGAGTAGTAGAGCCCCACGCGCAGGCCCTCGGCCCGCATGGCCGCGGCGAACTCGGCGACCAGGTCCCGGCCCGTCGCGCGGGCGCTGGTGTAGCCGGTGAGCTCGGAGTCGAACAGGCAGAACCCGTCGTGGTGCTTGGCGGTCAGCACCGCGTAGCGCATCCCGGCGGCGCGGGCGTTCCTGGCGAGCTCGGCCGCGTCGAACAGGTCGGGGTCGAACTGTTCCAGGTAGCGGTCGTAGTCCTCGTCGGACATCTTCTCCCGGCTGCGCACCCACTCGTGCCGGGCGGCGAGGCTGTAGAGCCCGAAGTGGACGAACATCCCGAACCGCGCTTCCTCGAACCACTCCGTCGGCCCCGCCGGCATCCCGGTCTCCTCTCACGGTTGACAGCCCTCATCGGTCGGCAGTTACATCTACCATCGATAGGCGATAATTGTCGATGTGTTGGGATGAGGCAGAAATGAGCACGAACGGGCATGTCGGGGCACCGGAGACGGGCGTCTACGAGACGATGCTGGGACCGGCGCACTCCTCGCCCTTCGTCCGGCCCGGCGCGGGCCTGGTGGACGCCCTCGCGGACGTGAGCGCCGCCACCGCGTGCGCCAAGCTCCACCAGATGGGCATCACCCGCACCTTCATCGACGGCCCCGTCCCCCTGCACCGGGAGCCGGGCGTACGGATCACCGGCGGCGCGGTGACCCTGCAGTTCCTGCCCCAGCGCGAGGACGTCTTCTCCGGCACCGGACAGGAGGACGCCGAACGCAAGACCGCGCTGTGGGCGGTGCTGGAATCCATCCGGCCCGGCGACGTGCTGGTCATCTCCGCGCAGGCCAGCCACTTCACCGGCTGCCTCGGCGACATGCTCGTCCGCTACTTCAAGCTGCGCGGCGGAGCCGGCATCGTCGTGGACGGGCGGGTGCGCGACGCCGAGCGGGTGCGCGCGCTCGGCGTGCCGATCTGGTGCACGGGCGTGACGCCGCACTACGCCTCGCAGGCCGAGCTGTTCCCCTCGGCCTTCAACGTCCCGGTCGGGGTGGGCGGCACGCTGGTGACGCCCGGCGACCTGATCGTCGCCGACGAGGACGGAGCGGTGGTCGTCCCGCAGCGCAGCGCCCTGGCCGTGGCCGAGGACGCCCTCCTGCACCAGGACCGCGAGGAGTTCGCCCGCCGCCGCCTGGACGAGGGCGGCCGGCTGTCGGACTACTACCCGCTGACCGGAGCCGGCCTCGCCGAGTACCTGGCCGCTCGCGAGAACGACTGAGAAACGGGGGCGGGGCGGCGAACCCGCCCCGCCGGGGTCTTCCTCTATCCGTCCAGCAGCTCGTGCGGGACGAAGCCCTCCTCGGCGAGCCGGCGCCACAGCTCCGGCGGGATGTCCGTACGCCAGGCGGCCGCGTTGTCCTTCACCTCGGCCGCCGACCGGCAGCCCACCACGACCGACCGCACGGCGGGATGGAGGAAGGGGAACTGGACGGCCGCCGCGGCGAGCGGCACCCCGAACTCCGCGCAGACGGCGCGGCAGCGCTCGGCCCGCGCCAGCACGCCGCCCGGCACCGGCCGGTAGTCGAACATGGCCTCCGGACGCGGATCGGCGAGCAGCCCGGTGTTGAAGACGCCGCCCACGACCACCGCCGTGCCGGTCTTCAGGCACAGCGGCAGCAGGGTCGTCAGCGCGTCGTGGTCGAGCAGCGAGAAACGCCCGGCGATGAGGACGACGTCCACGTCGAACTCGGCCACGTACGCGGCCAGCGGTTCGCTGTGGTTCATGCCGAAGCCGACGGCCCCGGCCAGCCCCTCCTCCCGCAGCCTGCGCACGGCCGGGTAGGCGGTACGGCGCACGTCCTCGGGGAAGTCGTCGGGGTCGTGCAGGTACAGGATGTCGACGGAGGGCCGCCGGAGCCGTTCCAGGCTGGACTCCAGCGACTGGCGGATGCCGCGTTCCGTCCAGTCGGTGACCACCTTCTGCCCGGGGCGCAGCAGCCAGCCCGCCTTGGTGGAGATCACCGGCTCGGCGGCCCCGCCACCGGTCGCGAGCGCGCGGCCGAGCCGTTCCTCGGCGACCCCGTGGCCGTAGCGGGGCGCGGTGTCGAAGTAGGTGACGCCCTCCTGGACGGCGGCGGCCACCGTGGCGGCCGCGTCCTGCTCGGAGACGTCCTGGAACAGGTTGCCGATGGGGGCGGTGCCGAGGCCCAGCCGCGGCAGCTCGGCCCTCACCGCCGCACCTGCATCGGCGGAGCCTCGTAGGTGGGTGTCCCGCCGCGCAGCGTCATCGTCAGGGTGAGCCGCACGTGCGTCGAGCCCGGCAGCCGCACGTGGACATGCGGCCCCCCGACGGGAGTGGGCGGCTCGTCGTCGGCGCGGACCTCGTGGATGACGTGCTCGGCGAACGTGCCCGCCTGCACGACGAGCGAGCGCGGCGCCTGGCCGAGGTTGGCCAGCTCGACCACGGTGTGCTCGGCGTCGATGCTCGTGACCAGCGCGGCGACGTCGGCGGGCAGGCCCGGACGGCGCTCCTCGGCGTCGAAGTACCGCAGGTGCATCTGCGCCAGCGCGCCGTTGTAGAGCACCTGCGGCGATCCGGTGGTCAGCTGCAGCAGCGCCTCCGTGACGACCGGGTTGCGGTCCTGCCAGTCGTGGATGCCGAACGCGTCGGGGCCGACGGCGGGGTCCACCGGGTCGGCCGCGATGGACTCCAGCCGCTGGGCGCAGGTGTCGATGGCGCTGCGCAGCATCCGCTCGGGGAAGCCGGGGTTGCGGCCGGCGAGGTACTCGTACCAGGGCTCCTCGTGCCCGGACTCCTCCTTGGTGCGCTGGGTGTGCACCGCCGTCCAGTCCCAGCTCGCCTCCTCGCGGAGCCGGTCGACGCGCTCCCGGTCGGCGGCGGCCCGGCTGAACTGCCACAACGCCACGGGCAGCTGGGTCGGCATGATGTTGTGGTCGAACCACCCGGAGTCGTCGCGGCGCATGGGCGCCATGAGGGTCGGCTCGTGCTCCAGCCCGCGCAGGTGGGGCCGCCAGCGCTTGGTGATGGTGGAGACGTCGGCGGGGCGGCGCCGTTCGGCCCGGCCGAGCACGACGTCCAGCGGGTTCCTGGCCAGGTCCAGGTAGGAGGCGTCGCCCGTCAGCAACGTCGCGTTGGACGCGCCGACGATCGCCGCCGTCCCGACGGGTGGCAGGCCGTGGGGCCAGGACCAGCCGTAGTGGCCGCCGTACCAGCGGCCGTCCAGGTGCTCGCCGACCACGCCGTGCAGGCCGGCGTTGTCGGGGACGACGTCGCGGCCGTCCAGCCGCCGCCGCCAGGCGTCGACGTACTCCACCACCCAGTCGGCGTGGCGGGACTCGCCGCCGAGCAGGTAGGCGTTGGTGACGAGGCTGGTCGCGCAGAGGTTGACGATCGTGTCGCCGCGGCCCATGCGCTCCCACATCACGCGGCCGTACGCGCGGGCCCGCGCCGGATCGGCGGCCAGGTCGTCGAAGGGCGCGGCCTCGTCGATCCAGTCGAGGGGCAGCCCGTAGGGGCGCAGGGCCAGGCTCCACGGGAAGTAGACGTCGTGGTCGCTGAAGCCCCAGCGGGGGCCGGCGGCGCCGTTGTGCGGCGCGCGGATGATCCGGTGCTCGGGGTCGTAGTTGGGGCCGCCGGGCAGATAGAGGTCGGCGAAGCGCCCGGCCAGCTCCCTGAGCTCGCCGTCGCCGGGCGCGGCGAGGCAGAGCCCGTAGAACAGCAGCATGCCCTCGCCCTGGTGGAACCAGTCGTAGCCGCGCTCGAACCCGTCGACCAGCATGCCCATCCCGGTCAGCTGGGCGGTGACGCCCCGCCAGTGCCGTCGCGCCGCCGCCAGGACGTCCGCGCTGCCGCCGAGCAGGTACAACGTCGGCCAGTTGAAGAACGCCTCGTAGAAGTCGTCGACGCCGTCGCGGCCGTCGAGCCCCTCCCCCAGCCTGTCGCGGAAGACCAGCCGGCCGTCGTCCTCGGTGTAGCGGTCGGCGAAGATCCGCCACGCCTTGTCCTGGACGGCGAACAGCTCCCGCTCCAACACGGCCCACCGCGGCGGGGTCGTCAGTCCGCGGGAGGCCCGCACCTCCGGCACGCGCGAGGCGTCGAAGGCCGTCACTGCCTGCCACCCCGCTCCGCCGCGCCGCCGGGACGTCTTGCTGCCATGCGCATGAGTACACCTGTAATCGCTGATCGATAGCCGATGACTAGAATCATCATGAGCGCGGATCAACGTGTCAATACTGGCCGAACATACGGAGCACAGGTGATCGACTGCCACGCCCACCTCTGGGACCTCGACGGCGGCTATCCGTGGATCACGCCGGAGTCACCCCACCACCGGTCGTTCACGGCCGGCGACCTGGCCGCGGCGGGCGACGGCCTCGGCCTGACCGGGACGATCCTGGTCGAGGCGTCCAGGGGCGACCGCGGCGAGACCGGGCGGCTGCGCGACCTGCGCCTGCGTCACCCGGGCCTGATCGCCGGGCACGTCGGCAACCTCAACGTCCACGCCGGGATCGAGCCGTCCCGGTTCCGGGATCTCATGGACGAGGCCCGCCCCAACGGGATGCGGCTCGGCGGCCCCTCGTGGGCGGCCACGCCCGCCTCGGCCCGCGCGCTCGTCCCCGTGCTGGCCGAGCTCGGGGTGGCGCTCGAACTCAACCTGCACGCCGCCGCCGTCGGCGTCGCGGCCGAGGTCGCCGCGCGGCACCCGGAGCTGACCGTGGTCGTCGACCACCTCGGCAACCCTCCGAACCTGCTGGCGGCCGACCCGGGCGAGTGGCGCGAGCACGTGCGCCGGGCGGCCCGCACCCCGAACGTGATCATGAAGATCTCCGGACTGCTCACCCAGCAGCACGGCGTGCCGCCGGAACGGGTGGCCGCACTGGTCGCCCACGTGGTCGAGGCGTTCGGTCCGGGCCGGTGCGTCGTCGGGTCCGACTGGCCGATCTGCCTGCCCCGGGGGTCCCGTGCCGAGTCGTTGCGGCTCGCCACGCTCGGGCTCGCCGGGCTGACGGCCGCGGAGCGCGAGCGGGTGCTGCGCACCACCGCCGAACGCGCGTACCGCCTGGCACCCCCGGTTGACAACGCTCCGGAGCCCCTGCTTCGATGCGACAGTTGATCGATAAGCGATGATTGGTTAATCGATGGCCCATTTCGACCTGCCCCAGGACCAGCTCGAACGGTACCTGCCGACCCTGCCGGAACCGGCGGACTTCGATGCGTTCTGGGCGAAGACGCTCGCCGGGACCAGCGGCATCGACCTCGCCATGACGGCCGAGCCGGCGCCGAACGGGCTGGCCACGATCGACACCTTCGACGTCACGTTCGCGGGCTACGGCGGCCACCCCGTCAAGGGCTGGTTGCACCTGCCGGTGACCAGGACCGGCCCCCTGCCCGCCGTCGTGGAGTACCTCGGTTACGGCAGCGGCCGCGGCGTGGCCCACGAGAAGCGGCTCTGGGCGTGCGCCGGTTACGCGCACTTCGTCATGGACACCCGCGGCCAGGGCGCCGAGACGCCCGACCCCGATCCCGCGACCGGCGACGTCGCGGCCCCCGGCTTCCTGACCCGCGGCGTGCTCGACCCCGAGCGGTACTACTACCGCCGCCTGTACACCGACGCCGTGCGGGCCGTCGCGGCGGTGCGCACGCATCCGGAGGTGGACGCGTCCAGGATCGCGGTGACCGGGACCAGCCAGGGCGGCGGGATCGCCCTGGCCGTGGCCGGGCTCGTCCCCGATCTCGTGGCCGTCATGCCGGACGTGCCGTTCCTGTGCCACTTCGGGCGGGCGACGACCTTCACCGACCAGCCGCCGTACGTGGAGTTCACCCGGTTCGTGAAGCTGCACCGGGAACACGCCGAGACGGCGATGCGCACCCTGTCGTACTTCGACGGCGCGACGCTCGCCCGCCGGGCCAACGCGCCGACGCTCTTCTCCGTCGGCCTCATGGACCGCATCTGCCCGCCCTCGACGGTGTACGCGGCCTTCAACCACTACGGCGCGCTCCACGACCTGCCCGAGGCGCGCAAGCGGATCAGCGTCTACCCGTTCAACGACCACGAGGGCGGCGGCCCGGCGCACGAGGCCGTCAAGCTCGCCTGGCTGGCGGACCGGCTGCAATCGATACCTGCTAACCGATGATCGCGTATCATGACAGCGGGGATCGGGGACGCGCGAGATCGCATGATGAGGACTTCATGGCATCGACACGGCAAGCCAACAGTGACTTCGCCTCCAGACTGGCCACGAGCAAAGACTCGGTCCGTCCCACCTTGATCTCCGATCGGGTGTACGAGCTGCTCCGCCAGGCCATCGTCGAGGGCGACCTCGCGCCGAACGAGCGCGTGGTGGAGTCGGAGATCGCACGCCGTCTGGGCGTGAGTCAAGCGCCGGTTCGCGAGGCCGTCAAGCAGCTGGCCCGCGAGGGGCTGCTCGTGCACGTGCCACGCCGCGGCAACTTCGTCGTCGAGATCTCCACCGAGCACGCCGAGTACGCCCGCCAGGTGCGCGAGCCGCTCGAACGCCTGGCCGCCCAGCTCGCCGCCGGGCACGTCACCGACGACCAGCTCCGCGAGCTGGAGGACCTGGTCGAGCAGATGCACCAGGCCGTGGCGATGAACGACGTCGGCAAGTTCCGCGACATCGACATCGCCTTCCACACCAGGGTCAGCCAGATCGCGGGGAACCCGTTCCTGACCCGGATGTGGGAGGTCCTCGAACCGAGCCTGCGCGCGCTGCGCGCCATCGCCGACCCGCTCTTCGACGGCGACTGGCACGCGATGGCCGACGAGCACGGCCGCCTGGTCTCGCTGCTGCGCGACGGCGACCCCGCCAAGGCGGCCGAGGCGTTCGCCGACCATTCCGCGGGCCGCTCCCCCGTCCCCGACCGCCGCGCCCGCAAGAAGAGCAAGCCCTCTTCTCGCTGAACCCAGGATGTTGTTGTTCCAGGTGAGATTCGCCGGATTCCACCCCCTGAATCCCGCTAACGTGGGGCACATGGCAGTTGATCAACGCGGAGGTGCGGGGGTGGCCGGCGGCAGGCGGACGGGGGTCGATCTCAGGACGAACGTGCCGCACTCGGCGCGGGTCTACGACTACCTCCTGGGGGGCAAGGACAACTTCGCGGCCGACCGCACGGCGGCCGAGGAGGTCATCAAGATCGCCCCCTACATGCCGACGTCCGTACGCGCCAACCGCGACTTCATGGTCAGGGTGACCCGCCACCTGGCGGCCGAGCGCGGCGTCGACCAGTTCATCGACATCGGCACCGGGCTGCCCACCTCGCCCAACCTGCACGAGGTGGCCCAGCAGGCCGACCCCGCCGCCCGGGTCGTCTACGTGGACAACGACCCCCTCGTCCTCGTCCACGCCCGCGCCCTGCTCACCAGCAGCCCGGAGGGCAGAACCCGCTACATCCAGGCCGACCTGAACGACCCGGACGCCATCATCGGCTCGGCCGAGGTCCGCGACACCTTCGACTTCACCCGTCCCGTCGCGCTGTGCCTGATCGCCGTGGTGCACTTCATCCCCGACGACTCCGACGTGCGCTCGATCATCGAGCACCTGATGAAGCCGCTGCCGCCGGGCAGCTTCCTGGCCCTGTCCACCATCACGCTGGACAGCGCGCCGAGCCGGCTGGTGAGCGAGGCCGTCGCCCAGTACAACCGGCGCGGCATCATGTCCAAGGCCCGTACCAGGGCGCAGATCGAGGAGTTCTTCACCGGGTTCGAGCTCATCGAGCCGGGTGTGGTGCCGGTGCACCGGTGGCGGCCCGACGACCGGGCGCTGCTCGTGGAGGACTCCATGGTCTCGATGTACGGCGGCCTCGCCGTCAAGGCCTGACCGGCCACCGGAGGGCGGCGGTGAGGGCTCTGAACTCGGTGATGCGCAGGACCCGCGCGGCCAGGGCGTAGAGGGCGGCGCCGATCGCGGCCGCGGTGCAGAGGGTGACGAGCGAGCCGGTCCAGTCCGTCCCGAGCCTGGCGCCGAGGACGCGGTTGACGACGGCCGCGGCCAGACCCGCGACGATCGCCGCGGCGAGCATCCGGGTGTGGGTGCCGAGAAGGCGGTGCCCGTCGACTCTGCCGATCCGGCGGCGCAGCATCTGGGCCGTGAGGAGCATCCCCGCGGTGTAGGCGACGGCGGAGCAGGCGGCGAGGGCGATGACCACGTTCGGTCCTGGCGCGAGTCGTGCGGCGGTCAGGCCGGCGGCGACGGTGACGGCGGAGACGCCGACGCTCAGCAGAGCCGGGGTGCGGGTGTCGCCGAGCGCGTAGAAGACCCGCACCATGATCTGGTAGCCGGCGAACGGGACGAGGGCGAGGCCGTGGACGGCGAGCACCGAGCCCGTGAGGCGGGCGGCGGCGGGCGAGGCGTTGCCGTGGGCGAACAGCACGGTCGTCAGCTGCGGGCCGAGCACGATCAGAGCCGCGGCGACGGGAACCAGGACCACGCCGGTGAGCCGCAGACTCCGGGACAGGTCGGCGGTCACCCGGGCGAGGTCACGATCGGCCGCCGCCCGGCTCATCCTGGGCAGGACCGCGGTGATGACGGTGACCGCGATGACCGCGTAGGGCAGCTGGAACAGGGTGTAGGCGTTGGAGTGGACGGCGACGGCGCCGGGCCCGGCCTGCGAGGCGATCCGGGTGATCACGAGGAAGACGGCCTGGGCCGCGGCCACGGACGCGATGGTCCATCCGGCCAGGGCGACGATGCGCCGGACGCCGATGCCCCGCGGGTCGGCGCGCAGCCGCAGCCGGAACCCGGTTCGCCGGCTGACCACGACGAGGACCGTCATCTGGGCGGCGACCCCCGCGCTGGTGCCGATCGACAGCAGCAGCACCTGGACGCCGGTCAGCGACTCCAGCTTCCCGGTGCCGCCGATCAGCAGGAAGGCCGAGGCGGTGGCGATGACGACAAGGTTGTTGGCCACCGGCGCCCACATGGGCGAGACGAAGCGGCTGCGCGCGTTGAGGATCGCGGCCAGGGTCGCGCTCACTCCGTAGAACAGGATCTGGGGCATGAAGTACCGGGTGAACACGACCGCCAGATGCCGCTGGTCAGGGCTGAACCCCGGAACGTAGAGGTCCACGACGAACGGCGCGGCGACGATCGTCACGATCACCACGGCTCCGAGGCCGTACACCACCAGCGACAGCAGCCGCTGGGCGAACAGGTCGTCGTCGATGTCGCGGTCGGCGGCCGTGCGGACCAGCAGCGGCACGAGCACGCCGGCCAGCGCGCCGCCGAAGACGAGCTCGTAGACGGTGTTGGGGGTGACGTTCGCCGCGGTGTAGGCGTCCAGCAGCTTGGTTCCCAGCCCGAGCGCGGCGACCAGCGCCAGCGTGCGGACGAAGCCGGTGGCCCTTGAGACGAAGGTGGCGATCGCCATCGCCCGTCCCGTCCGCATGAGCCTGGGTTGATCAGGCATGAGTGATCTCCTCCGTCTGCGTTTCGGTGCCGGAACGACGGCGTCGGGACGAGGCCCCCCACCGGAGGGGCCTCGGTGTTCTTCATGCCTACTACGTTTGCGCGGCCCGCATCGCCACGTCGTCGATCCGGAACGCGGACCCGGTGGGGGCGCTCCAGACGAAGGTCCAGTCGACGCGGGTCGCGCCCGCCGGCGCGGTGAACGTGCCGGCCGCCTCGGTCCAGGCCGTCTTCCGGGGTAGCGGGACGGGGTCGGTGCGCAACACCGCGCCGTCCTCGTCGCGCCAGCGCACGTTCCAGGTGACGGTGGGCATCGTGGCCGCGGCCTCCCGGTGCCACAGCGACACGCGGTAGCTCTTGCCGGCGATCACCCCGCTGTATCCGGGGTACTTGTCGAGCGCCACCGCGCTGCCCGACCCCTCGGTGCTGGTCAGCTGCAGCGAGCCCGTGCCGCCGTGCGCGTCGCCGGTCTGGTGCGCCAGGCTGGATCCGTACCACGCGGAGTAGGGCGCCGTCGAGACGTCCTCGAAGGTCTGCTCGGTGATCGGCGGCACCTCGGGCGCCTTGCCGTCGAACGTGCTGCCGGCGTCCTGGCCGTACTGGGGGCCGACCCACTCCGCGGCCGTGACGCGTCTGCCCATGTCGTAGATCCTGAACTGCCACGGCCCCGTGTAGGTGTTGTCGTGCCAGGAGTTGTTCGACTGGAAGACGATCGACTTCTCGATCTTCTCCCCCAGGTACGGGGACCACTCCGGGTGCGCCGTGCCCCAGTTGGACAGCAGGCTCATCTGCCCGCAGTACTGCGTCGAGCAGCCGCCGTCGACGGCACCGGGGTCGAAGGAGAAGGTGTTGTGGTGGATGTCGAGGTTCTTCGTCCACCAGCGGCAGTCGGTGTAGAGCGGCTCGTCCTTGATGGCCGGCGGCGCGCACTTCGAGGTGTTGGCCGGCCCGACGATCAGCGTGCAGTCGCTGGTGGTCGAGGCCGCGCTGCCGCAGAACCGGTCGGCGTTCGCCCACGCGGTGATGCCGCCCCAGTTGTTCTCCAGCAGGTTGCCGGCGACCTCGATCTTGCCGGTCCGCGCCGGGATGCGCGGCTCACCGTCCGCCTCGGACAGGTAGATCGCCGCGTCGGGGAACGAGTCGCCCTTCGCCGCCCGCTCGGCACCCGCCTTCCAGGTGTTGCGGCGGAGGGTGTTGTTCCGGATCACCGCGTTGTAGCTGATCTCGTAGAAGATCCCGATCGACTCGTTGTCCTCGATGAGGTTGTTCTCAATAAGGAAGTCGTTGTTGTTGGTGTCCGCCCAGATCCCCGGGCCGTGGTTGTGGTGCACCCAGTTGCCGGTCACGTCGGCGCCGTTCACCGCCCAGAACTTCAGGCCGCCGGTGCATCCGCACCCTTGGCCCTGGTGCTCCCAGTCGTCGGTGTTGTTGCCGGTGACCTCGTTGTCCGCCACCACCAGGCCGGTGATGTGGTCGCCGTGCTGGGACGCGTTCAGGCCGAGCTGGCCGTTGTCCTTGATGCAGTTGCCGCGGATCTGGTTCCTGGCCCCGGCCATCAGCGCCGCGCCGGAGTTGTCGCGGAACGTGTTGTGCTCCAGGATCCAGTCGTCGGCGGCGCTGTGGTTGACCACGGCCTCTTCCTGCGGCGCGACGAACCCGGTGACGGTCAGGTACCGGATGGTGACGCCGGTCGCCGTGTCGCCGAACGCGTACTGGTTCACGCCCTTCCCGTCCAGCACCGCGCCGGGCGCGCCGATGAACGTCGCGTTCTCACCGGGCAGGATCTGGGCGTATTGGGCTTGTTCCAGCGTGTGCGTGCCGGTTTCGAAGTAGTACGTGGTGTTCGCCTTGCGTAAATTCACGCCGCTGTTGTCGCCCGCGGGCACCACCTCCGCGCCGGCGGGCGGGGTGGTGGGGCCGTTCAGCGACGCGCTTCCGCAGACCGCGGCCTTCGCCGTCGCCGTGGCTGTTCTGGTCGCCGTCGTCGCCGTCGTCGCCGTCGTCGTCGTCTTGGTCGCCGGATCGCCGGCGTCGCCACTCGCCGGCGTCGCGCCGCCCATGACGACAGCGGCGAGCGCCACCAACGCCATTGGCCACGTTCTTCTCATTCATCTTCTCCTCGGGTTTCGGCCAGCCTTTACTGCCATTGACTGCTGGCCGTCGTCACTGTAGCCCGCGTCCGCTCACAAGATCGAAGCTTGGACAAATTGGACAAATTACTGCTCAATCGCCCCCCACTCGACCGCTCCCCAGAACGCGAACACGCCCCCGCCTCCGCAGGCCCACGCGCAGGGTGAGCAAGGATCCCGTGCAGGCGGTGAAGGCCGTGCTGGCGGCCGGACGCGGCATGCGTTTCACCGAGACGACCACCCTGTCAGGTGGCGCCGGCGAACGAGCCGAACGCCGGCGCAAGGACAATCACCGGCTGCACCTCTGGCACACCGAATTGCTCGGCCATGACGAGCAACTCGTCAACCCGGCCGAGCCCGCGACCCTGGCCGCCCTGCTGAAGAACGGACGGCTGAGCGGGGAAACCGTCACCGGCGCGATCACCTTCAAGTAGCTTGGGCGGGACGACCACCGAACTGTGCATCGAGGGCGACTGCCACTGGCGCCTTCCGCACTGACACCGAGGCCCTGGCGCTTCTGGACGTCCTCGGACCCGGCTACGTCAAGGCGAGCGGGCCTCCCTGACGAGCGGCCCGGTGTCAGCGGGTGCACCGCTCAGAAATGCTCCGCCACGTCGTCAGTACTGGCAGCCCCTCGCCACCCGCGGAAGGATTGACGACCATGACCGACGCCAGACCGGCAGACGACGACGAAGCCACGTTCATCGCGGTGGCCCGCTCGCATGACGCGGCACGGTTCGCGCTCATCACGGAGCCCTACCGGCGTGAGCTCCAGGTGCACTGCTACCGGATGCTCGCGAACTACGACGACGCCCAGGACATGACGCAGGAGACGTTCCTGCGGGCGTGGCACAAGCGGGAGTCGTTCAAGGGCCACGCCACGCTGCGGACCTGGCTGTACCGGATCGCGACGAACGCCTGCCTCGACTTCCTGGACAAGCGCAACGACCGCACACCCGTGCCGGCCGAGCTGCCGGGCGCCGGCTCGGAAGTGCGCCACCTGCAGCCCTACCCGGACCGGATGCTCCCGGAGGATCCGCAGGAATCGGTGGTGGCGCGGGAGACGATCGAGCTGGCGTTCATCGTCGCCGTCCAGCACCTGCCGCCGCGGCAGCGAGCGGTGTTCATCTTGCGCGACGTCCTCGGCTGGCCGGCCTCGAAGGCCGCCGGCGCCCTGGAGCTGACCGTCGCATCGGTGACCAGCGCACTGCAGCGGGCCCGCGTGACGATGCGCGAGCAGCTGCCCGGCCGCCGCCTCGACTGGCGGAGCCCTGCCACGCACGAGCTGTCGCGTGACGAGCGCGGCGTGGTGAAGTCGTACATGGACGCCCATGAACGCAACGACCTCGACGGGCTGACGGCCCTGCTCCGCGACGACCTGCGCTTCACGATGCTGCCCGACCCCGGCACCCTGATCGTCACGGCCGAGGACGCGGTGGACGGCTGGGTCTCCCACGGGCTCTTCCAGCGCGGCTACGACGACTGGCGCTGCATCGCCACGACGGTCAACCTCATGCCCGCCGCCGCGCTGTACCTCCGCACCGCCGACGGCCCGGAACATCGTCTGTTCACCATCGCGGTCCTGCGCATCGCCGACGGGAGGATCGCCGAGCTGACCGGGTTCGACGCCACCGACAAGCCATGGCTGAGCCTGCCCGCGACGCTGTGATCGGACAGGGCCGGCGCACGGGCCGGCGTCACCGTCCTCCTCGTCCTCAGCGCGTCGGCCCTGTGCTCATCGCCGCGTCTCGTATCGGGTCAGCACCACGCCGCCCGGAAAGGTGCGCGTCTCGACCAGGTTCAGCTTCACCCAGCCGTCCAGCGCGGTGAAGAACGGCGTGCCGCCGCCCACCAGGACGGGATGGGTGACGATCGCGTACTCGTCGATCAGCCCGGCCCGCATGGCCGCCGCGGCGAGCGTCGCGCCGGCGATGTCCATCGGGCCGCCGTCCTCGGCCTTGAGCCTGGTGATCTCGGTGACCGCGTCGCCGGTGACCAGGCGGGTGTTCCAGTCGACCTTGTCGATCGTCGACGAGAACACCGCCTTCGGCATGTCCCGCCACAGGCGCGCGAACGCGATCTCCGCAGGGGTGGCGTCGGGCCGCTGGTCGCCGGTCGGCCAGTGGGAGCTCATCGCCTCCCACAACTTGCGGCCGTACAGCGTCAGCTCGCTCGCCCGCATCTGGTCGTACCACCACTGGAACAGCTCGGCGCTCGGCGACGAGTCCGGCCCCTCCCCCGCACTCCAGCCGATGTCGTCGCCGGGCGCGGCGATGTAGCCGTCCAGGGTCACGTTCATGCCGAAGATCAGTTTCCGCATCGTGCCGGCCTTCCGTGAGTCGATGTCACGTGTACAGACGGGCGCGGCGCGGAAACCTAATCGGCAGGATCAGAGCCGGATGCCCCTGATGATCTTCGTCAGCCCCGGCACGAGAGGCGGGGTCGCCATCACGGTGACGACGACCCCGGGGCGCTCGACCCAGCCCGAGTACACACCGGCACCCAGCGCGCCGTCACCCCCCTGGCGAAGCACCTCGCGATCGCCGATCTTCGTGGTGGTCGTGTCACCGGAGAAGGTCCCGATGTGGAACGGCGCGTTCTTGAGCTGCGCCACCGAGGTCGCCTTCGGCCAGCACACCACCCTGACCCACAGCGACCGGTGCCGGCGGCTCATGTCGTCGCGGTCGTCCGACCACTGGTAGCTGTACTCGACCATGCCGTCGTGCTTGTTGACGAGGACCTGCCCGTAGGTGAAGCCCTTCGGGATGTGGTCGACGCGGACCCCCTTCATCGCCGCCGCGCCTCGCGCGGGCTTGTCCACCTTCGCGGCCGACGAGCGCCGCACGTCCGCCTTGGAGGGGGCGGGACAGCTGGGACGCTCCGCCGCCTGCGCGGGGAGGGCCACGAGAGCTGCGGCGACGGGGAGCACGGCCAGGGCGGCAAGGTTCTGAATCTTGTGCATGTCAGGGTTGGATGCGTCCGGATCAAGAAGGGTTCGGCACTCTTTTCACGGCATTTTGGGCGGAACTTCATCCGTGATGAGCGCATCAAACCCAGCGTGTTGATCGAAGGAGACCCTCAGCGGCTCGGCCGCTACTGGCTGGCGGGGCGGCTCGGCGCCGGCGGCCAGGGCGTGGTGTACGAGGCCTACGCCGAGGACGGACGCCGGGTGGCGATCAAGGTGCTGCACGGCGATCAGGCGGCCCAGCTCGGCCGGGAGGCGGCGGCCGCCCAGCGGGTGGCCTCGTTCTGCACCGCGCCGATCATCGAGGCCAGGCTGGAGGGCCCGCGCCCCTACATCGTCAGCGAGTACGTGGAGGGCCCGAGCCTGCGCACGGCGGGCCGGATCTTCGCGGGCGACGACCTGCACCGCCTGGCCACCGCCATCGCGACGGCGCTGACCGCCATCCACGACGCCGGGGTGATCCACCGCGACCTCAAGCCCGACAACGTGCTGCTGGGCCCGGACGGTCCCCGCGTGATCGACTTCGGCATCGCCAGGACCGCCGAGATGTCGCTCACCGCGACCGGCGTGGTGAGCGGCACGCCCACCTACATGGCCCCTGAGGTGTTCATCGGCCAGCGTGCGGACGCCTCGGCGGACGTGTTCGCCTGGGGAGGCGTCATCGTCTTCGCCGCCACCGGCCGTGATCCGTTCCACGCCGAGAACCTGGGAAGCATCATGCACCAGGTGTTGTCGGCCACCCCCGACCTGTCCGCGCTGCCCAGGACGCTGCGCCGGCTGGTCGCCTCGGCGCTGTCCAAGGAGCCGGCCCAGCGGCCGACCGCCCGCGAGCTGCTGCTGGCGCTGGTCAGCGGCGACGGCGCCCTCGACACGGCCCGCCTGCTGGCCCAGGGCGGCCAGCGGGCCGCCGGGATCGGCGCGCAGGGGCACGATCCCGCGCTCGGCACGCTGGCCGAGCAGGCGTACACGATGCTCGATCCGGCCGAGCGCGAGCTGGTCCCCGAGGTGTTCCTGCGGCTGGTGACGGTGGACGAGGCGGGCGAGCTGTCGGCCCGGCACGCCGAGCTGGCCGAGCTCGTGGAGGGGCGGGCACCGCGCGAGGCGGCCGCCGTGCGGCGGATCCTGGCCGTGTTCGGCTACCTCCTGGCCGACCAGGACGGCGGCGTGCGGCTGGCCAGGCCGGCCCTGCCCCATGCCTGGCCGCGGTACCGCCGGTGGATCGAGTCCAACCTCGACGGCCTGGCCGTACACCGGCAGATCCTCACCGCGGCGCGGCGCTGGGAGGCGGCGGGACGCCGGGACGGCGACCTGTTCCAGGGCAGCAACCTGGAGAACGCGATGCAGTGGGCGGCCACCGCCCGCCGCGACATCACCCTGTCGCCCACCGAACGCGACTTCCTGGCCGCGGCGGCCACCCTGGCCAGGCACAGGGCCAGGCGGGCCCGGCTGACCTCGCTGAGCCTGGGCGGGCTGCTGGTGATCGCGCTGGTGGCCGGCGGGCTGGCCGTGCAGCAGAGCGCGGTGGCCGACGACCGGGCCGAGCAGATCGCCGGGCAGCTGACCAGATCGGAGGCGGCCAGGCTGGCGGCGGCGGCCACGACCCGCCGGAGCGACCCGCGCCAGGCGATGCTGGCGAGCCTCGCGGCCTGGCGACTGGACCACACGCCGGCCACCAGAGCGGCCCTGGTGGCCTCGCTGGCGCAACGCGAGACGGCGATGTTCGGCGACCCGTCCACCGCGGGCGACACGGTACGGACGCTCGGCGCCGACGGCCGCACGCTGATCAGCGCCGACTCCACCACGACCCGCGTCTGGGACGTGCGGAACGGCCGCCTCCTGCGGACGCTCGCCACCCGGGCGGCCGAGCCGCTGGACAGCGTGACGCTGAGCCCGTCGGGCAAGGTGCTGGTGACCGTGACGGCCAGTCGCGCCACCGCGGTGAACCTCGCCAGTGGCAGGCCGATCAGCGACCACGCCTTCCCCACTGCCAAGGACTTCACGAGCGAGTGGGTCGACGTGACGTTCGAGCGGGACGACTCCGTCCTGCTCCAGGAGGCTGACCGGCGTACCCGCTGGGACCTGCGAACCGGCGCCGCCAAGGCGCTCGGGCCCGCCCCGGCGGGCACGTTCAGCCGGGACGGGGTCTGGCGGGCCGCACAGCGCGGTCGCCTGCTGGAGCTGACCAACCTGAGGACCGGGGCGAAGGACGTCATCGGCGACAAGGACGGCGCCGGCACCCAGGGAACCTGGAACGGCGGCGCGGCCGTGTTCGGCCCTGGCCTCATCGCGACGGCGGGACCGCGGTCCATCCAGTTCTGGCGCAGGTCGGACACGCAGTTGCTCACCTCGGTCCAGGTACGTGGGGGCGAGGGGGCAGTGCAGGGGGCCTTCGACGGAAGCACCTTCCGCTACCTGCTGGGCGACCAGGTCTTCTCGGTGGACGTGGCCGACCTGAGCGTCGAGAACGACGATCACCTCGTGGGCATGGCGGCGCTGAGCGGCGACGGGCGCCTCGTGGTCCGCGACGGCGAGCTGTCCGCCGTCGGCGGGCGGAAGATCGGCGCGTTGCCGGAGGCGGAGAACGCGGTGTTCAGCCCGGATGCCCGTTTCGTCGCCATGTACGGGCCCGAGGTGCGGATCGTGGACACCGCCTCGGCCGCCGTCCAGGGCACGCTGCGCACGTCCGCCGCGCAGGCGGCCTTCTCCCCCGACGGCGCCAGGCTGGCCGTGGTCACCGAGCAGGGCGGGGTCGAGCTGTGGGACCGGCGGACCAGGCGGCGGGTGTGGTCGGCCAAGGCGGGCGCGGCGACGTACGCGGCCTTCTCCGCCGACGGGCGGACGCTGGTGGTGGCGGGCGACCGGGTGCACCTGCTGGAGACGGCCGGCGGCAAGGCCATGGCGCCGGCGTTCGGCGGCGGCGGCAGGGACGCCGAGGGGGTGCGCGCGTATTTCACCCGCTCCGGCAGGGCGGTCGTGGTGCTCGACGCGCGGCGTCGGATGACGGTCTGGGACGTGGCCACGCGCCGCAGGCTCGCCACCGCGCGCGGGTTCGACGTCCCCGCCGCCTACTCGCCGCGCGAGGACCTGCTGGCCAGCCTCCAGGTGGGCGGCAGGGTGCGGCTCGTCGACGTGATGTCGGGCACGGACCTGGGCACGCTGCTCGACGAGGGCGGCGGTCAGGACCCGGAGATCGGGCAGCCGCTCGACGTGGCGTTCACCGCCGACGGGTCGGCTGTGCTGACCGTGGACGGCAACGGCCTCGTCAGGCGGCACGCCGTGGGCGGGGAGGCGGTGGCGGCGGCGGTGTGCGCGAAGGCGGGCGGGCTGAGCGCGGCCCAGTGGCGGGTGATCGTACACGCGCTGCCGTACAGAAAGGTGTGTCCCTAGCCGGCGGCCGGCTCGAAGAGGAAGTCCGCCCTACCTGAATGGGGGAACCCCGGTTCTGAGGCGAGCCGTTGATCGTCACGACTGCGATATGCCGACATCTCCGGAAAGTGGGTCCCTTGTCGCCGACCGTCTTACGCCTCGCCTGCCTCTCGCTGGCGGCACTCCTCCTCGCCACAGGCTGCTCCGCCGCACCCCCTGCAACCGAGCAGGCCGTCCAGCCCTCGCAGGCCTGGAGCGGCGACTCCGCGGCAGACAGCACGGAAGACGCGGATGAGGATCGCGTCGAGGTCTGCGTCAGGAAGGCCACGTCGGTCAGGGTCGACTACCAGTTCTGCGACGACAAGGTGAAGGGCTACGCCCGCCGCCTCCTGACCGGCACCGCAAGGATCCCCGCCATCGGCAGGAAGGTCGGCAAGGGAGTGACCGGCGAGTACACCGGTCTGACGTACCGAGCTCCCAGGAAGGGCGGCAAGGGCGTGACGAACATGATCCTGGACGAGGACGACCGCATCGAGATCTGCGTCCGCGAGGAGACCCGGGTCCGCGCCGCCGACAAGCACTGCGAGAACGACAGGTCCGGTTACGGCTGGTACTACCTTCTGCTGTCCGGCCAGATCCCCGCGGTCGGCAAGCAGGCCGCGAAGGGCTCCTTCTTCTCGAACGAGAACTCCTCATGGTTCAGGGCGCGCCCGAGCGGCGGCAAGGGCAGCAAGGCGATCGTCGAGCAGGAGCCCCCGACCGTCACCGACGACGGCGGCACCCGTACGCGTACCTACAGCGGAAGCTGCTCGACGACGATCGGCGCCTCCTGCGCGGACGACGACGGCGGTTCGACACCGTCATGGAAGCGCCGCTGCACCACCTGCACCAGGAAATCCACCGGCCGCCGCCGCTAGAGCGGATCGGTTGTGAAGGCCGTACCGTCGATAGGTAGGTGACCGGTATATATTGATCACATGAGACAGATGCAGGAGCCGACCTTCCTGATCCTGACCGCGCTGGCTGCCGGTCCACAACACGGATACGGCATCATCACCGACGTGGAGCGCATCTCGGACGGCCAGGTCCGCCTGCGCGCCGGCACCCTGTACGCCGCTTTCGACCGGCTCCAGGAAGAGGGCCTGATCGCCGAGGACCGGGAGGAGATCGTCGACGGCCGGGTGCGCCGCTACTACCGGCTGACCGGCGACGGCGCCGCGAGACTGGCGGCGGAGGCCGAGCGGATGCGCAGGCACGCCAAGGCGGCCACCGCACGCCTGCGCGCGATCGGTTCGGGGGGCGTGGCATGAGCCTGCTCGAAGCCCGCTACCGCCGCCTCCTGGCCACCTACCCGCGAGACCACCGGGCGCGGCATGAGGAAGAGATGATCGGCGTGCTCCTCGCCGGAGCGCGGCCGGGCCAGACCCGTCCTCATCCGGCCGACGCGGCGGACTTACTGTGGGGCGCGCTGCGCGTCCACGGGCGGCGCGCCTTCGGCCCGGTATCCTCGCCGGCCTGGCGCGCCGGGCTGGCGCTCGCCGTGGCGTTGTGGCCGTTCCTGATGCTGGCAGGTGCGCTGGCGACCGGGCTGCTTCAGGGGGCCGAAGCCGTAGAAGGCGTAGGGGCCGCCGCTGTGGAGCGGCCGGTCTGGATCCTGTACCTGGCCGGGCCGATCGTCATCGCGGCCCTGCCGGCGCTGGCCGTGCTGCTCGGTCGGCGGTGGATCGCCGTGCTCGGCGTGGTCGCGTTTGCGCTGTATCAGGCAGGCAATCCATTTCCCGGTCTCCTGGATCTGGACACACTGTTGTTCCCCAACCACGGCCCGGTCCTGCTGGCCCAGCTCGCGTCCGTCGCCATCGCCTTCGCGCCCGCGGCGCATCGCGCGATCACGGCCGTTCCGCGGCGCGCGTTCCTGCTGTGGGGGCCGCTCGCCCTGGTCGGGCTGACCGCCAGCAAGGCCATCGTGCGCTGGGTGGACGTGATCACCCACCAGGACATCGTGAGCTGGAAACCCGTGCCGTGGCTCGTCGTGGTCGGGCTGGCGGCCGGGTACGCGTGCCGGTCGGCCGTGGGGCGGCGGGCGGCGCTGCTGCTGTTCGTGCCCGCGGCGGCCCTCGGCGACCTCGGGGACCTGCCGTCGGTGCCGACCTTCACGGCCCTTGCCCAGCTCGGGTGCGCGGCCCTGGCCTTCACCGCCGCGGCCGCCCTGACCCGGCGGCGGAGAAGCCTGGGACGAGCCCCGGCTTCTTGAGCAAGAACCCGCCGCCGAGGCTCGCGCCTGCGGTCGATGGGAAGGCGGACGAGCGTCACGTCGGCGTGGCAGCCGCCGTCCGGGAGTCAGTCGCCGACCTGGCCGGTGGGCTCGGGGCCGCCGAATCCGGCGAGGAGTTCGCGCAGGAGGTCGGCGAGCTGCTCGCGGCGCTGGAGCGGCAGGTGGCCGACGAGGCGGTCCTCCGCGGTGAGCAGACCGGCGACGACGCGGTCGAGCAGGGCGTGGCCGGCCTCGGTGAGGGTGACCGCACGGGTGTGGTAGCCCGATCCGGCGGTGGTCCGTTCGACCAGCCCCGCCGTGACGGCCCGATCCACGCGCTGGGTGATCGCGCCGCGCGTCACCATGCACGCCTCGGCCAGCGCGCCGGGGCTCATCCGGTACGGCGGCCCGGCACGGCGCAGGGTGGACAGCAGGTCCAGCGTCGCGACGTCCACGCCGAGACCGGCGAGCAGGCGGCGGCGCTCGTCGCCGAAGACCTTGGCGGCCCACCAGATGCGGGTGATGACCCCGGTCGAGTCCACCGGGACGCCCGGCAGCTCACGCCGCCAGGCGTCCTGGATCGCGTCGGCTCCGTCGCGGGGCAGGTCAGCGGCCACGTTCGGCGCCGCCGTTGACCTGGACGACCTGGGCGGTGACATGACTGCCGCCGGGCGAGGCGAGCCAGTGGACGGTCTCGGCGACGTCTCCCGGCGTCCCGGGGCGGCCGGTGCAGGTCTGGGCGACGAGGGTGGCGCGGCGGTCGTCGTCCAGGGCGCCGCCGAAGAACTCGGTGTCCTCGATGAACCCCGGCGCGACCACGTTCACCGTGATGCCGCGCGGCCCCGCCGCGCCACCGGCACCCTGCCGTCCCGGCGGCCCGCCGCTGCCGGGGGTATTCCCTACTGCGGTTCGGGGGAGTTCGGGATGGGGAGATGAGGGCCGCGCTGCCTACATTCGCCGCATGAATCATGTGACTCGCTGGGCGGCGCTCGCTGCCGGAACCGCCCTCTCGCTCGTGGCCGCGCACGGCCGATGGGAGGTGGCCGGAGCGGCGTGGATCCATCTGATCCTGCTGTTGCGCTTCTCCCGCACGAGCCGGACGCTTCCGGCGCTGGGCGGCATCGCACTCGCCACCGTGGTGTCCACCACGTTCTGGCTCTACGAGAGCGGGCTGCCGGTGTTCAGCCCGGTGCTGGCGCTCTCCCTGGTCATGGCGCTGACGGGCGTCGTGCCGTACGCCCTCGACCGTCTCGTCGCGGCGCGCTTACCCGGCGCGTGGGCCACGCTGGTCTTCCCCCTCGGGGTGGTCGGCGTGGAGTACGCGCTCGCGAACGTCAGTCCCGTCGGCAACATCCTGAGTTCGCTGGCCGCCACCCAGCACGACAACCTCCCGCTGCTCCAGCTCGTCTCGGTGACCGGCGGCTACGGCGTCAGCTTCCTCATCGCCTGGTTCGCCGCCGTCTGCAACCACCTCTGGCAGGACGGATTCACCTGGCGGCGAGTGGCGCCCTTCGGTGCCGTGCTGACGCTCGTGCTCGTCGGCGGAAGCATGCGCCTGGCGCTCGCGGCGCCAGCCGGCGAGACCGTGCGGGTGGCCGGGGTCAGTCCCGCACGTTCGGTTCTGGAGGCGTCCGACAAGGCCCTGAACGGCTTCCCCTCGCCGGAACAGCTCGCAGGGGCCGATCCCGACACGGTTCGGCGGGCGTTCGCCCCGGTCAACGACTCCCTGCTGACCGCCACCGAACGGGAGGCGAGCGCCGGAGCCAGGATCGTGGTCTGGCCTGAGGCGGGCGGCGCGGCACGCGAGGCCGACAAGCAGCGGCTGATCGACGCGATCGCCGCGGTCGCCGTCCGGACCGGCAGCTATGTGGACGCCGGATTGATCGTGATCACCGGCGCGCCGCCGTACATGCGCAACGAGACGGTGCTCGTCGATCCGAACGGACGGGCCCGATGGACGTACGAGAAGGCCCGCCCGGTGCCGGGCATGGACCCGTTCGCCCCCGGGGACGGCAGGGTGCCCACCGCCGACACCCCGTTCGGCCGCCTGGCCAACGTCATCTGCTTCGACGCCGACTTCCCCGCCCTGATGAGGCAGGCCGCCGACGTGGACCTGATGCTGGTGCCGTCCAACGACTGGTACGGCTTCGGCGCCACGCACACCGAGAAGGCGGCCGTCCGGGCGGTCGAGAACGGCTACTCGCTGATCCGACAGGCCGGCAACGGCCTGGCCGCGGTCTTCGACCCGCAGGGCCGGACGCTCACCTCGGCCGACTACTTCACCACCAGGCAGCAGACGATGGCGGCGTATGTGCCTGTCGCCAGTGATCCGACGATATATGCGCGTATCGGGGACGTGTTCGCCTGGCTCTGTCTCGCGGCGATGGCCGTCCTCGGGGCCGTGGCCATGCGCATCAGGCGGCCGACCGTCACCCCACCGTCGGCCGGCCGGGAAGGCTCATGAGCCCGGCCGCCCGTACGGGCCGTGCGGGTCCTGCGGGGTGCTCCGGGCCTGGGAGCGGGCGGCCTGCACGCCGGCCTGGAAGCGGGTGTGGGCGCCGAGCCTGGCCATGAGCTCGGCGATGCGCCGCTGGGCGGTGCGGTAGCCGATGCCGAGCTGGCGGGCGATGGCCTCGTCGGTCAGGCCGGTCAGCAGGAGGGCGATCAGCCGTTCGTCGTCCTGCGGCGCCTCGCGCGAACCGGTCAGCCGCATCGGCAGCGCCCGCGCCCAGAGCCCCTCGAACAGCCTGCTCAGCGCCTCCAGCAGCCCGGAGGGGTGCACCAGGAGCGCCGCGGAGTCGGGTGACTCGTAGCGCAGCACCAGCAGCGCGAACCGGTCGTCGACCAGGTAGAGCTTCATCGGCAGGCTGGGCAGCACCCGCGCCAGCTGGCCCGCGCCGATCATCCCCTCGATCAGCCGCAGCGCGCCCGGCCGGTCGATGAAGTCGCGCTCGTAGATGACCCGGCTGGTGATGCCGCGCTCCAGCAGCTCGCGGTGGGCGGCCACGCTGGCGTGCCGGTCGAAGTACGGCGGCTGGGAGAAGGTCCGCACCTGGTGGCGGGCCGCGCGCTGGAGCTGGAGGAGGCGTTGCCGTACCGCGGCGGCGCCGGTGATCACCTCCACGACCAGCGGCGGCTGCTGCCCGCAGGCGCGCTGCTGGAAGGCGTCGTCCAGGTCGGCGGCGCGCTCCCTGGCTCGCGCGAGCCCCTCTTCGGCGACGGTGAGCAGCGCGTCGAGCGCGACGTCGGGGGCGACGGCGACGTACCGCGCCGGTTCGTCCGGCAGCCGGTCGACCAGGCCCTTGCTCTCCAGCCCGGCCAGCAGCGCGGGCAGGCCGGAGCCGGCGAAGCCCGCGGCGAGCCGGTCGAGGGTGGCCGGCGAGCACTCGACGAGCAGCTCGTAGAGCTCCTCCTCGGCCGGGCCCAGCCCGAGCGCTTCGAGCGTCACCGCAGCCAGCCGCGCAGGACGGCCTGGTAGCCGGCCTGGAACCGGGTCTGCGCGTCGAGCTGGACCATCATCGCCTGCACCCGCCTGCGCACCGTGCGCGCGCTCCAGCCGAGCTGCGCCCCGATGGCCGCGTCGGTCAGCCCGGAGATGAGCAGCGGCAGCAGGTCCTCGTGCGCGTCGGCGGGGCTCCGCTCCTCGGGCAGCCGGGCCTGCCCCTGCCGCACGCCCAGCGGGACGGCGCGCTGCCAGTTCATCTCGAACAGCGCGCCGAGCGCCGCCAGCAGCGTCGGGTCGTGCACCACCAGCGCGGATTCGACCAGGTGCCGGTCGTGCCGCAGCGGCACGATCGCCGTCGGCCGGTCGTTCAGGACGAGCTTCATCGGCACCTCGCCGACCCGGGCCTGCTCGCCGGCGGTGATGTAGTCGGTGACCACCGTCAGCGCCCCGGGCAGCTCCATCGCCTTCCTGTCGTACAGGACGCGGTAGTTCACTCCCCTTGCCAGCAGGTCGAACTCGCGCGCGTTCGCCCCGACCACCCCCACGTACGGCGGCGCGTCGAACACCCGGATCGAGCGGCGCGTCTCCCGCTGGACCTGCTCGAAGCGGTCGTTCACCGCCTGTCTGCCGATCACCACCTCGACCAGCCCGGCGGCGTCGCGCTCGGTGCCCGCCCGGTGGAAGGCGGCGCTGAGCCCGGCGATGCGGGCCCGGGCGGCGGTCAGCGCCCTGGCCCTGGCGCTGATCAGCGCGTCGAGGCCCATGCTCGGGGCGACCGCGGCGTACCTGGGCGGGTCCTCCGGCAGCCGGGTGACCAGGCCGAGTTCCTGGAGCCTCGCGCAGAGCGCGGCCTGCGGGCCGGCCAGCCGCTCAAGGTCGGCGGCGGTGATCGGCGATACCTCGATCAGCGTCTGGTACAGCGCCTCTTCGGCCGTCGACAGGCCCAGGGATTCGAGCATGCGCCCATCGTGTCCTCTTCCCGCCAACGGCGTGAAGAGGACGAAAGGTCATCTTTCCTGATATGGCGCGGAATGGGAGGTTTTGTGTGCTCGATCATGAACTACTCCGAGGAGAATCATGGCTCGCCGCCCGCTCGCCGGGCTGACCGCGTTGGGGTTGGTCCTGTCCATGGGGATGGCCACGCCCTCCCCTTCACCCGAGTCCGCCGACACCCCGGCCCCCACCCCGGGCGCCTTACCCGCCGCCACCCAGCTCACCCTGATCACCGGCGACGTGGTGACGTACGCCAAGGCCGCCGACGGCACCCCGCGCGCCGACGTGAAACCGGCCAGGCGCGCCGGAGGAGCGCCGGTGTCCTTCATGACCCTGCGCAAGGGCGACTCCTTCTACGTCTTCCCCTCCGACGCGCTGGCCCCGGTGGCCTCGGGCCAGGTGGACAAGGGCCTGTTCGACGTGGCGTACCTGGCCGCCAACGGCTACACCGACGCCGAACGCCCGACCCTGCCGGTCATCGTCCAGTACGGCGCCGCCGAGCAGGCCGCCGCGACGCTGTCGGCACGGGCCGACGCGCTCCCGGCCACCGCCTCGCCCGTCGCCCTGGCCAGCGTGGGAGGCGCCGCCGTCAAGGTGGACAAGAAGGCGGCGCGGGAGTTCTGGGCCGCGGCCGCCGCGTCCCCCACCGCGTCCCCCACCGCGTCCCCCACCGCGTCCCCCTCCGCGCGCGCGACCGCGCCGACGGCGATCTGGCTCGACCGCAAGATGAAGGCCGTGCTCGACAAGAGCGTGCCGCAGATCGGCGCGCCGCAGGCCTGGGCCGCCGGCTACAGGGGCAAGGGCGTCAAGGTCGCCGTGCTCGACACCGGCGTCGATCCCGACCACCCCGACCTGGCCGGCCGGATCGGGGCGACGGCCAACTTCACCGACGATCCCGACACCCGCGACGGCCACGGCCACGGCACCCACGTCGCCTCCACGATCGCCGGCTCCGGCCGGTACACGGGCGTGGCGCCCGAGGCCACGCTCCTGGTGGGCAAGGTGCTCAGCTCGTCGGGCACGGGCACCTCGTCGCAGGTCATCGCGGGCATGCAGTGGGCCGCCGCGCAGGCCAAGGTCGTCTCGATCAGCATCGGCGGCGAGTACGAGGACCAGAACGGCCCCGTCAACCAGGCGGTGAACACGCTCAGCGCCGAGACGGGCACGCTGTTCGTCGTGGCCGCCGGCAACGACGGCGGAAGCCGTACCGTCAACGCGCCGGGATCCGCGGCGGCGGCGCTGACGGTCGGCGCGGTCGACCGTGAGGAGAGACTGGCCCCCTTCTCCAGCAGAGGCCCGGCCCCGTTCGACTACGGGCTCAAGCCCGACGTGGTCGCGCCCGGCGTCGGCATCGTCGCGGCCCGCGCGCGGGGGACGTCGATGGGCTCGCCCGTGGACGAGCTCCACACCGCCGCCTCCGGCACCTCGATGGCGACCCCGCACGTGTCGGGCGCGGCGGCCATCCTCGCCGGGCAACACCCCGACTGGACGGGCCCGCGACTCAAGGCGGCGCTCATCGGCACCGCCAAGGACGACGGCCTGACCGCCTACCAGCAGGGCGCCGGGCGCATCGACGTGGCCAGGGCGGTCACCCAGCAGGTACGCGGCTCGGGCAACCTCGACTTCGGCTTCCTGACCTCCCCGCAGAGCGGCCCGGTCACCAAGAAGATCACCTACACCAACGACGGCGACCAGCCGGTGACGCTGACCCTGCGCGCGAGCATCGCGGCCCACCGCGGCGCCGCCCCCGAGCAGGCGCTCAAGCTGGACCGCGACACGGTGACCGTCCCCGCCCACGGCGCCGCGGACGTGGCCGTCGCCTTCGACCCGTCGGGACCGGCCACCTGGTACGCGGGTTCGGTGGCGGCCACCGGCGGCGACGTGGTCGTGCGCACGGCCGTGGGCGCGTTCGTCGAGCCGCGCAGGGTCAAGCTCAGGACAGAACTGATCATGCCGGACGGCGCGGCCGACGCGGTCTCCGTCCCGTGGCTGTTCCTGCGTACCGACGACCGTGACGACCTGGACTCCTTCTACCAGACGGCCGAGGGCGAGGCGAGCGTCTACCCGGGCACCTTCAGCGTCAACACCATCGCCGCCTGGCGGGGTGAGGACGGCGAGTGGCAGCAGTCGCTGCCGACCGCCCCCGAGGTCCAGGTGGACCGGGACACCACGGTCACCCTCGACCTGCGCAAGGCCCGCGAGGTCCGCCTGGACACCCCCCGCACGACCGAGACCTACCTGTCCCACTACGCCCTGCGGCGCACCACCGCGAACGGCGTCGTGGCCGACTTCCTCTCCTCCTACCCGGCGTACGGGCTGCACCATTACTGGATGCTGCCCACCGAACCGGTCAAGCAGGGCGCCCTCGACCTCACCGGCCAGTTCTGGCAGGGCGCGCCGCTCGTCACGATGAAGGCCGGCGGACGCACGCTCGCCCCCCGCTACGCGGGCGTCACCCCCGACCTCCCCAAGCTGACCGGCAAGCAGACCCTCCCGCTGGTGGACGTGGGCCACGGCGTCGACCTGTCCGGCCTGGACGTACGGGGCAAGCTCGCGCTGCTCGACCTCGGCGACCTCTGCCCGGACACGACCTGCTCCGGCGACGGGCTCGACCGCGTGCAGGCCCTGGCGGCCGCCGGCGCGGTGGGCGTGCTCGGCTACGGCGCGTCGGGACGGGCCTTCCTCGACCCGACCGGAAGCTGGGCCTTCTACCCGATCCCGACCATGAGCCTGCCCGCTGACCAGGGCAGGGCGCTGGCCCGCAAGCCGGTGGACGTCAAGGTCGAGGGCAGCCCGGCCACGCCGTACATGTACTCGCTGTTCTTCCCCGAGCGCGGCCGGATCCCCGCCGGTCTCGACTACCGGGTGACCAGGAAGAACCTCCAGGAGATCGACGACCGCTTCCACTCCGACCGCCCCGGCGCCGTGCGCATGAGCTGGACCCCCGTGCTGATCAACGGCTCCGAACCGTTCGCCGCGTGGGGTCTCGGCGGCGCCTGGCAGGCGCGGACCACCGTGACCGAGTACGTCGGGCCGGTCTCGCCCGACGTGACCTGGCAGCGCGAGGTCAGGATGCGGTACGACGAGGGCGACCTCTCCAGGACCGGCTACACCACGGTCGCGCTCGACGTCTTCACCAAGGCGGGACGCCGGACCGAGCGGTGGGGCATGCAGCCCAGGGTCCCCGGCGGCCCGCGCGACGGCGACCGCGTGATCGACTCGGGCACGGTCACCTGTTTCGCGTGCCGTACCGGCGACCTGTTCACCTCGGCGGTGCCCGTCATGGGCCCCGAACCCCACCACCAGGAGCCCTTCACCTGGAGCGCCAATTTCCAGGCGTGGGCCGGCGGCAAGGACGAGCTGCACCTCTACCGCGACGGCCGGGAGGTTCCCCTGGAGGAGAAGATCGGCGCGCTCGGTCCCGTCGCGATCAAGTTGCCGACCTTCACCCTTCCGCCCGAGGAGGCCGAATACCGGCTCACCGACACCTTCCACACCCCGCAGCCGGGACAGCGGTTCGCGACCGACGTCGAAACGGCCTGGACGTTCCGCTCCAAGCGCCCCGAATCCGGGATGAAGGACCTCACCGACGGCCTGTGCGCGGGCTGGCTCGTCACCCAGGTCCTGGCTCCCTGCGCGCCGGTACGCCGGCTCAACCTCAGCTACGACCTGGACCTCGACCTGGACAACCAGGCCACGGCCGGGGCCACCCGCCGCATCACCGTCAGCGGCTACAACGGCTCCTTCGGGCAGCCCGACGCCAAGCTGACCGCGCTCCGGCTCTCGGCCACCTTCGACGGCGGCGCCCACTGGGTGCCCGTCCCCATGTCAGCCTCCGGCGACCACGCCTTCACCGGCACCATCACCCACCCGCCCCTGTCCCGGACCGACGGCGCCGTCGGCCTCCGCGCCCAGGCCACCGACCAGGAGGGCAACACCGTGGACCAGACGATCCACAGGGCCTACGGACTGAAGCAACCCTGACGAGCCGTCGTCGGATCCGGTGCGTTGTGGGCGCGACGGTAGGCCAGCGGTGACAGGCCCAGGTACGTGTGGAAGTGCTTGCGCAGGGCGACGGGGTCGCCGAAGCCGCAGGCGGTGGCGATCCGCGCGACGCTCAGGTCGGTGGACTCCAGCAGCAGCCGCGCGTGCGCCAGCCGCCGCTGGGCCAGCCACTTCTGCGGGCTGCTGCCCACCTCGCCGCGGAACCGCCGGGTGAAGGTGCGCACGCTCATGTGCGCGTGCCGGGCCAGGTCCTCCAGCGTGACCGGCTCGGCCAGCCGGTCCAGCGCCCACTGCCGGGTCGCCGAGGTGGAACGCCCGGTGTCCTGCGGAACCGGGTGCTCGATGAACTGCGCCTGCCCGCCTTCGCGCCACGGCGCCACCACGCAGTGCCGGGCGGCGGTCGAGGCCACCGCCGCCCCGTGGTCCAGCCGGACCAGGTGCAGGCACAGGTCGATGCCGGCCAGTCCCGGCAGAACAGAGAGTGAGACGGACATGAGCGAGCACATCATGCGGGCTGTCACCGTCAGGGAGTTCGGCGGGCCGGAGGTGCTGACCGTCGAGGAGGTCGCGCGCCCCGAGCCGCTGCCGACCGAGGTGCTGGTGCGGGTGCACGCCGCCGGCGTCAACCCGGTGGACTGGAAGACCCGCGAGGGTCGTGGCATGGCGGAGTTGCAGACGTTGCCGCTGATCCTGGGCTGGGACGTCTCCGGCGTCGTCGAAGAGGTCGGCTTCGGCGTCACCACGCTCGCCCCCGGCGACGAGGTGTACGCCATGCCGTGGTTCCCGCGCGCCGCCGGCGGCTACGCCGAGTACGTGACCGCACCGGCCCGCCAGTGGGCCCGCAAACCGTCCACCCTCGACCACGCGCACGCGGCCGCCGTGCCGCTGGCGGCGCTGACCGCCTGGCAGGCCCTGGCCGACGCCGCCCACGTGCGGGCCGGCGAGCGCGTCCTGATCACGGCCGCCGCCGGCGGGGTCGGTCACTTCGCGGTCCAGTTCGCCCGGCGCCTGGGCGCCCACGTGATCGCCACCGCCGGCGCCGCACGCCACCCCTGGCTCAAGGAGCTCGGCGCCGACGAGACCATCGACTACACCACCACCCGCTTCGAGGACGCCGCCACCGACGTCGACGTCGTCATCGACCTGGTGGGCGACGCCCATGACCGGACCGGCACCCGATCGCTCAAGGTCCTGCGTCCCGGCGGCCTGCTGGTCGCCCTCACGGCCGGTGTGTCCCCGGAGCTGGCCCGGGCCGCCGAGGCGGCCGGCGTGCGCGTCACTCCGTACCTGGTCGAGCCGGACGCCGCGGCGCTGACCACGATCGCCGGCCTGATCGACGCCGGGGAGGTCGCCGTCGAGGTGGCGGAGACCTTTCCGCTGGAGCAGGCCGCCGCGGCCCACGCCCGCCTGGAGACCGCCCGCACCCGCGGCAAGCTCGTCCTCACCGTGACCGGCTGAGACCGCCCCGGGGCGCGGCCGGGACGGGACGTCCCCGGGCGAGGACCGGGCCGCGGGACGTCCCGCGGCCCGGGCGCGGTCAGCCGACCGCGTACGCGCGGGTCACCGTCTGGGTGACGCCGTCACCGGCGGTGTCCTTGGCCGTCGCGCGCAGGGAGACGAACCCCGGGGAGCCCGGGTTGGCGACGGTCGCCGTCCAGCCGGAGTCGGCCGCCCGGGTCCTGACGGGCTGCCAGGTGGCGCCGTCGTCGGTGGAGAACTCCAGCTCGACCGTGCGCACCGCGGCGCCGCGGGCGCCGGGGTTGCGTTCGATCCAGATGGACAGCGGGGTTCGCGACCCGGGTCTGGCCCGGTTCGCGGTGTCGAGGCCCTTGGGCGCGTACCTGACCGCCGTCAGCGGCAGGGGCGTGGCCTGCGCCGTACGGGCCGAGCGGAACGTCCAGACGGCGTCGACGCCCGTGGACAGGGTGTTCACGGACGTGTCCCGGCGCGAGGACGCGGCGAGGGTGTAGGTGCCGGCGTCCTGCGGCAGCGTCGCGGACAGCGCGCACTGGTCGCTGTCGCCCGGCGCGCACCCGGCGATGTCGCTGGTGGCGAGCTGCCTGCCGTCGCGGGAGAGGGTCAGGGTGCCGGTGGCGGTGGCGTCCATGCCGGTCAGCCCCGCGACGCCGTCGGTGTGGAGCCGGCCCGCGAAGAACTGGAGCGTGTCTCCGGTGCGGCTGCCGCCGGGCGTGGCGAACGACGGGCCCGCGACCGCGGCGTTCCAGACCTCGGAGAAGCCGCGCTCGCGCACCGGGCTCGTGCCGATCTGCCGGGAACCGCCTGTCTGGAACTCCGAGGACCAGGCGAGCCCGGGGCTGCGGTAGTGCGTCATGGCGGAGGGCAGCGGGATGTCCTTGGTGGGCAGGGTGAGCGCTCCGGTGCCGGCCGGGTCCAGCGGTCCCGTCCACATGGTGCCGGTGCCGGCCGCGCCCGTGGAGCGGAACGTCTCGGACGCCTTGACCAGGTCCCTGGTCCGCGCGGAATAGGTGGGGTCGTCCGGGATGCCGCCGGTGCGGCGGTCGACGAGGTCGTAACGGTAGGGGCTGGGCGCGGCGTCCTTCTTGTGCCAGACGGTCCAGGACTCGTAGGTGAGCCCGGGTTGCCGGACCGGAATGACGTAGTAGCCCGCATTGGGGTCCTGGCCGGAGGCGTACCAGCCGTACTGCCATGGACCGTTGGCGAGGTAGAGGCCGAACTCCCGGTCGGCCGCGGCGGTGGGGTCGTCCACGGCGAACCGGACCTGCCTGCCCTCGCGCGCGTCGACCGTGACGCGCAGGTCGTCGGCACCGACCGCGAGCGGCCGGTGCCCGACCGTCAGGACGACGGGGTCGAAGTCGTAGATCTCGGTGTAGAGGTTCCAGGCGCCCTTCGGGAGCCGTGTCTTCGCGACCCCGTCGCGGAAGGTGAGCATCCGCTGGGCGCCGCGCGCCTGGTCGTAGACCATTCCGAACGCCACGCCGGGCGCAGCGCCCGACCTGGCGACAGCGGTGACGGTGACGTCATGGGACTCCGGTTCCACGTACGCGCCCGCCGGGGTACGCAGGATCGTGTCGCCGGAGGCGGCGGTGAGCACGCCCGGGTAGTCGCCCGCGGGCTTGCCGGTGACGTCGAGAGTGAGGGTGAGGGACGCCTGCCCGCGCGCCGGGACCTCCAGCTTGTCCTGCGGCAGCTTCAGCACGTCGGTGTCGGTCGTGAGGTTCAGGGTGACGGGGGCGTCCCCGTCGTTGGTGTACGTGATCGTCCGGGTGGCCTGGTCGCCGCCGGTGTGCTGCCACGGAAAACCGGCCCAGACGGTGGCGGGAGCGGCGATCACCTGCTGCGCCAGCGCGCGGGGCACGTCCACCCGCCCGGCGCCCTGCTCGTAGAGGCCGGTCCCGCTGGTGGGCTTGGCGCTGTCGACCAGCGCGGCCTTGAGCTGCTGCCCGGTCCAGCCGGGGTGTCGCTGGGCGAGGATCGCCGCCGCGCCGCTCACGTGCGGCGCCGCCATGGAGGTCCCGCTGTGCGCCACGTACGGCCCGTCGGCGGTGCCCTCCGCCGCGGCGGCGACGATGTCCACGCCAGGGGCGGTGATCTCGGGCTTGATCGCGTGATCGCCCGTTCTGGGGCCCTGGTTGGAGAACCTGGACACCTGGTCCGACCGGTCGACGGCGCCCACGGAGAGCGCGGCGTCCGCGGTGGACGGGCTGGACACGGTCCCTTCGCCGCCGCCGTTGCCGGCCGCGACCACGAAGAGCGTGCCCGTCCGTTCCGACAGGGTGTTCACGGCCTGCTCGACGGGATTGTCGCCGGGTTCGTCCACCGTGCCGAGGCTCATGTTGACGACCTTGGCGCGGACCTCGGTGGCGGCCCACTCCATGCCCGCCAGCAACGCCGAGTCGGCGATGCCGTCCACGCCGCCCACCTTCCCCACGGCGATGCGGGCCCCCGGCGCGACGCCCCGATACTTCGTCCCGGCTCCGGCGACGATCGAGAAGACATGCGTGCCGTGGCCGACGCGGTCGGTCATGTCCGGCTCGTCGGAGAAGTTGCGCTCCTGGGTGACGACGCCCTTGAGATCGGGATGACCGGCGTCGTAGCCGCTGTCGAGCACGGCCACCGTGACGCCCTGGCCGGTGAACCCCTGCTTCCACGCCTCGGGCGCGCCGATCTGCGCGGTGCTGCGGTCCAGCGAGAAGGACCGGCGCCCGTCGAGCCAGATCTTGCCCTTCCCCGCGGCCGGCGTACGAGCCCCGCTCACCAGGTCCCGCCACGTCCGCGCGGCGGTGCTCTTCGGCAGCCGCACCGCCGCCACGCCGAGGTCGTCGAGCTTGCGGGTCAGGCGGGTGCCGCTCAGTGCCGGGGCGGGCTGCTCCCCCAGGGTCTGGCTGATCAGCGGGATCTCGTCCGTGTCGGCGTCGCCGTACTTCCACGCCAGAAGCCGGGTCACGTCGAAGAGCCGATCGTCGAGCAGGCCCTCGCTGACCAGCGGGAACGCGTCCGAGGGGATCACGTAGAGGTGTCCGTCGCGAAATTGCGTCGAAAAGCGGACCCGCCGTCCGGGGGCGCTCTCCACCCGGTGGCCCCGGCCGCTGACCGTCACCTTGTCCCCGGTCAGGAGCGTCACGCTACCGGCCACGACCGGGCCGGTTCCTGCCGGGGCCGCGGCAAGGGAGGGTTCCTGAGCCGTGACGGCTCCCAAGGAACCGGCCAGTACGGCGGCCACTAATCCTGTTCGCAAAGTTGTGAGTGCCACACCCCTACTTGGACGAATCGTCGTGAAGCGTTATGAGCCACGTCGCCAACCGGCCGGCATTGAGGGATCGATCCACCTGTGCGACATTTGCGGCAGGCTCTCAGTGAGCAGCGCGGGGGCGGCGATGGTCCGGTCGTGGCGCGCCGCCGCACTTGTCCTGCGGCCGGACGGGGTGAGGAGCGTATGGGCCACGTTCTCGAAAAGCGGTACCGCCGTCTTCTGCGCGCCTGTCCCGAGGGCTACCGCGCCGGCGTGCCGGGGTGGGCCGACGGTCTGCACCTCGGCGCGCTGGCCGTGGCGGTCGTCACCGTCGCGCAGCTGCCCGTCCTGCCCTACCTCGTCTTCAAGGTGTGGACCGGGGTCGGGGTCGTCCTGGTGGTGGCGCTGGTGCGGGGATGGACGCGGGTCGCGGCTCCTGTCGCGGCGATCGCCGCGCTCCTGACGAGCTGGCCCATCGTCCTGGGATGGTTGCACAGCCCGGTGGTCGACGTCGGCCCGCTGTACGGCGACCTCGGGCCGGTCGCGCCCTACTGGGTGGTCGCGGCCGCGTCGGCGGTGCTCGCCGTCCGGCGGACCGGGGCGGGCCGCGCGTCGGGGCAGGCCCGGTGGTGGGGCGGGACGATGCCGGTCCGGTCGCCGTGGTGGCTGGTCGTCCCGCCGGTCTGCTGGGCGCTGCAGCTCGCGCGGGGGCCGGCGGACGAGACGGTCTGGGGCGTGGTACGGGCCGGCGTCGAGGTGGTGGCCCTGCTGCTGGTGCTGGCCGCCACGCTGGCCGCCCGGGACGGCCGCTGGGCGCTGGCCGCCGCCGTCTACCTGGTTCCCGGCCTGGTCCACCTGGCCGAGAACCTGCTGGTGACCCGGGTGAGCGGTTTCCTGTACTGGAGCGTGCTCACCGTTCTCGTGGTGACCTCCTTGGCGGCGGCCCGGCGGATGCGCGTCAGGGCGTGACCGCCTGGTGCCCGCACGATGTCCTGCGGGCGCCTGGAGGTCAGGAGGTGGTGACGAGGAAGCGGTGGAGGCCGCGGCCCACCCAGCGGTCGCGATGGTCCGGCGGCTCGGCCGCGGACAGCGCCGGGAAACGCCGCAGGAGCAGCGGCAGCGCGATGCGGGCCTCCATGCGCGACAGCGGCGCCCCCAGGCAGAAGTGCGGCCCGGCGCCGAAGCTGAGCGGCTGGACGTCCGGACGGTCCGGGTCGAAGCGGGCCGGATCGGGGAAGCGGCGCGGGTCCCGGTTGCCGGCGGCGAGCATGAGGACGACCTTCGTCCCGCCCGGCACCGGGACGCCGGAGACGTCGGTCGCCGTCTCGGCCCACCGGCTGGTCGCCTGGACGGGCGCCTCGAACCGCAGGACCTCCTCCACGTACGCGGTGGCGAACCCCGGCTCCGCGCGCAGCCGCGCGGCCAGGCCCGGATGCTCGAACGCCAGCCGCAGCCCGTGCCCGAGCAGGAAGCTCGTCGTCTCGAACCCGGCGGTCAGCAGCAGCATGAGGTTGCCGACCAGCTCGTCGTGGCTGAGCCGGGTGCCGTCGTCGTGGGCGCGGACGAGTGCGGTCAGCATGTCGTCGGCGGGGTGGCGGCGGCGGTCGTCGATCAGCTCGCCGAAGTAGCCGGCCAGCTCGTCCATGGCCTTGTCGGCGATGGACAGCCTGGCGACGTTGGTGATGCCCTCCAGGGCGATCGTCAGGTCCGAGGCGACCTGCCGGAACCACTTCTGGTCCTCCTCGGCCACGCCGATGAGCGCGCTGATGACGGCGATCGGCAGCCGGGAGGCGAACTCGGCGACGTAGTCGACGGGCGTGCCGCCGGCGCCCAGGTCGGCCAGCCGGTCCAGCAGCCGGTGGACCATCCGCTCGACCGACTCCTGCATCCCGGCCACCCGGGCGGGCGTGAAGCCGCTGCTGACCAGGCGCCGGGTCTGGGTGTGGCCGGGCGGGTTGCGGTACAGCATGGAGTCGGTGTAGCCGCGCAATGAGGAGTGCGAGCGCCAGGCGGGATAGATGTGGTCGTACCCGGCGGCGTCCTGGACGCGGAGGCGGTTGTCGCGCAGCGCGCGGTTGATCTCGGCGTACCCGACGGCGACGGTGAGACCGGGGCGTACCGGGACGACGGGGCCGTGGGCGCGCAGCAGCTCGTACAGCGGGTAGGGGTCGCGGCGGCCCTCGGGGGCGACCAGGGCGGCGACGATCTCGGCGGGGGTCACGGGCGTGCCACCAGCCGGACGATCCGCAGCGCGCCCGCCGGATGCACCGAGGCGACCTCCAGGCCGCACCGCGCGGCCAGGGCCCGCAGGTCGGCGACGGCGCGCTCGCGGCCGCCGTAGTAGACGAGCATGCGCAGGTCCATCCCGGTACGCGGCGACTCGCCGTCGGGGCCGAAGTCCTCCACCACGAAGACCGAGCCGCCCGGCCCGGCCGCCTCGGCGCAGCGGCCCAGGATGACGGCGGCGTCGTCGTCGCTCCAGTCGTGCAGGATCCACGACAGCAGGTAGCCGTCGGCGCCCGGCGGCAGCGGGTCGAAGAAGCTGCCCGCCACGGCCTCGCCGCGGCCGGACAACCCGGCGGCCGCCAGCGCCGCGGCGGCGGCCCGCGCGGTGGCGGGCTGGTCGACGACCGTGCCGCGCAGCCCGGGGTAGGCGGTGAGCAGCGCGATGAGCAGGGATCCGTCGCCGCCGCCGACGTCGACGATCCGGCCGAGGCTCCCCCAGTCGTAGCCGGCCACGATGGCGGGGGCCCGGCCGGGGACCTCGGCGGCCATGCGTGCGTCGAACGCGGCGGCGCGGGCCGGGTCGGCGGCCAGGTCCGCCCAGAACGAGCGGCCGAACTGCCGGGGGAAGGCGGCCTCACCGGTGCGCACGCTGTGCAGCAGGTGGGCGAAGGCCAGCTCGGCCCGGCCTTCCCAGCTCTCGATGTCCAGCATGGCGCGCATCCCGGCCGGATGGTCGTCGCGCAGCTCCTCGCCGATGGCGGTCAGCGTGTACCTGCCGTCGTCGTCGCGGCCGAGCACTCCCCTGGCGGCCAGGTAGCGCATGAGGCGCTCCAGCACGCCGGGGTCGGCGCCCACGGCGGGGGCGAGTTCGGCGCCGGTGGCCGGCGCCTTGGCGAGCCGGTCGGCGATCCTCAGCGTCGCGGCCACCCGGATCGCCATCGGGGTTCCGAGGTGGGCCAGCGCCCACAGGCGATGCTCCGTCACGCGGTCATCGTCACATCGGGGCGCGCGCACGGGCACCTTCCAGAATGCCGCCCGCGCCCGCGCCGGCCGAACAGCGCACATCGCGAGATGGCCGCCGCGGGCGCGGGTGCCACGCTGAGGATGCACCGTGCTGCCTGCCCAGGGAGATGTCCGATGCCCGATGCCGCGCCGAAGACCCGCCCGCTCACGGGCAGCGAGTACGTCGAGAGCCTGCGTGACGATCGTGAGATCTACCTCTACGGTGACCGCGTCAAGGACGTCACCGAGCATCCGGCGTTCCACAACCCGGTGCGGATGACCGCCAGGCTCTACGACGCCCTCCACGCCGACGGCACCCGTGAGCTGCTGACCTGCCCCACCGACAGCGGCGGCGAGGGCTACACGCACCGCTTCTTCACCACCCCGCGCACGGTCGAGGACCTGGTCGCCGACCAGCGGGCCATCGCGACGTGGGCCAGGATGAGCTACGGCTGGATGGGCCGCAGCCCCGACTACAAGGCCTCCTTCCTCGGCACGCTGGGCGCCAACGCCGGCTTCTACGCGCCCTTCGACGGCAACGCCCGCCGCTGGTACCGCGAGTCGCAGGAGAAGGTGCTGTTCTGGAACCACGCGATCGTGCACCCGCCGGTCGACCGCAACCGGCCGCCGGACGAGGTCAACGACGTCTACGTGCACGTCGAGCGGGAGACCGACGCGGGGCTCGTGGTGAGCGGCGCCAAGGTGGTGGCGACCGGCTCGGCGCTGACGCACTACAACTTCATCGCCCACTACGGCCTGCCGGTCAAGAAGCGCGAGTTCGCGCTGGTGGCCACCGTGCCGATGGACGCGCAGGGCCTGAAGCTGATCTGCCGCCCGTCCTACGGCATGAACGCGGCGCTGACCGGCGGCCCGTTCGACTACCCGCTCTCCTCCCGGCTGGACGAGAACGACAGCATCCTCGTCCTGGACAAGGTGCTCATCCCCTGGGAGAACGTGTTCATCTACGGCGACCTCGGCAAGGCGCAGCTGTTCACCGGCCAGTCGGGCTTCACCGAGCGGTTCACCTTCCACGGCTGCACCCGGCTGGCGGTGAAGCTGGAGTTCATCGCCGGGCTGCTGGTCAGGGCGCTGGAGATCACCGGCACCAAGGACTTCCGCGGCGTGCAGACCCGGATCGGCGAGGTGCTGGCCTGGCGCAACCTGTTCTGGGCGCTGTCGGACGCCGCCGCCCGCAACCCGGTGGAGTGGCGCAACGGCGCGCTGCTGCCCAACCCGCAGTACGGCCTGGCCTACCGCTGGTTCATGCAGATCGGCTACCCGCGGATCAAGGAGATCGTCCTTCAGGACGTGGCCAGCGGGCTTATCTACGTCAACTCCGGCGCGGCCGACTTCAAGAACCCTGACATCCGCCCGTACCTGGACAAATACCTGCGCGGCTCGGACGGCACCGACGCCGAGGGCCGCGTCAAGGTGATGAAGCTGCTGTGGGACGCGATCGGCTCGGAGTTCGGCGGCCGCCACGAGCTCTACGAGCGCAACTACGGCGGCAATCACGAGAACACCCGGGTCGAGCTGCTGTTCTCGCAGATGGCCGGCGGCCAGCTGGACGAGTACGCGGCCTTCGTCGACCGCTGCCTCGGCGAGTACGACCTGGACGGCTGGACGGTGCCCGACCTGTCCTCCTTCGAGGAGCTGCGGCGCACCGGCACCGGCTGACCCGCTCGACCCACCCCTGACAAGAGAAGGGCGAACCCACCCATGCGTCCATTCCGCATCGACATCCCCGAGGCCGACCTGGCCGACCTGCACCGCAGGATCGACGCCACCCGCTGGCCGGACGAGCTGCCCGGCACCGGCTGGGAGCGCGGCGTGCCGCTGGGCTACCTCAAGGAGCTGGCCGACCACTGGCGGCACGGCTTCGACTGGCGGGCGGCCGAGGCCGAGCTGAACCGGCACCCGCAGTTCGTGACCGAGATCGACGGCGCCGACGTGCACTTCCTGCACGTGCGCTCGCCCGAGCCGCAGGCCGTGCCGCTGCTGCTGACGCACGGCTGGCCGGGCTCGGTCGCCGAGTTCCTGGACGTGATCGGGCCGCTCACCGACCCGCGCGCGCACGGCGGCGACCCGGCCGACGCCTTCCACCTGGTCATCCCGTCGATCCCGGGGTTCGGGTTCTCGGGGCACACCAGGGAGGCGGGCTGGCATCCGTACCGGGTGGCGCTGGCGTGGGCCGAGCTGATGCGCCGGCTGGGCTACGACCGCTACCTGGCGCAGGGCGGCGACGCCGGCGCGGTGATCTCGCTGGAGCTGGCCAGGCTGGCCCCCGAGCACGTGATCGGCGCGCACGTCAACATGCTGATGGCCTTCCCCTCGGGCGATCCGGCCGAGCTGGCCGGCCTGACGCCCGCCGAGCAGGGGCGGCTGGCCGGGCTGGCGCGGTTCGACGAGGAGCTGTCGGGCTACATGAAGCTGCAGTCCACCCGCCCGCAGACGCTGGCGTACGCGCTCACCGACTCGCCCGTGGGGCAGCTGGCCTGGATCGTGGAGAAGTTCCACGACTGGACGGACTCCGACAAGTCGCCCGAGGACGCCGTGGACCGGGACCGGATGCTGGCCAACGTGTCGATCTACTGGCTGACCGCGACGGCCGGGTCGTCGGCGCGCTTCTACTACGAGGGCGCGGCGGGGCTGAAGATGGCCGCCGAGGGGCACCGGCCGCCGCCCATCACCGTCCCCGTGGGCGTGGCGGTCTTCCCCAAGGACATCTTCGTGCCGGTGCGCCGGCTGGCCGACCGGGACATCCCGACGATCAGCCACTGGACCGAGTTCGAGCGGGGCGGCCATTTCGCCGCCATGGAGCAGCCGGAGCTGCTGGTGGGCGACGTCCGCGCGTTCGCCCGCTCGCTGAGGTAGCCGTACCGACGAAAAGGACGCCGGCGGGCTCCGCCGGCGTCCTTCTCGTCGTTCGGACGGGGTCAGGACTTGAGCAGCGGCACCTGCGGGCGCTGCTCGGGGGCGGCGGCCGGCGCGGGGCCGCCGCCGCTCTGGCACAGGACCCGCAGCATGAGCGCGGGCCGCATGAGCGTCTGCGGCGGGTCCACGAGCCCGGCCACCCGCATGAACGCGGCCGTGACCGCGCCGTCGCGGGCCGCCGCGGCGTGCAGGCGCGCCATGTAGGCGTTGCCGATGCGCACCTTGGCGGTACGCCGGCCCTCCACCCCGGGGAAGGCGAGGTCGGCGCCGGCGGAGATGTCCCACGGGACGTCGATGACCCGCGAGATGTCCCGGAAGAAGGCCCGCCAGGGCGGCACCGCGCCCGCCTGGAGGTGCTCGCGCAGGATCATCGCCTCCATGGCGGCGACGGTCATGCCCTGGCCGTAGACGGGGTTGAAGCTGCACACGCCGTCGCCCAGCACCAGCAGGCCGTCGGGGAAGGCGGGCAGACGCTCGTAGCGGCGCCGCACGCTGGCCGGGAAGGTGAAGGTGACGCCCTCGTCGAGCGGTTCGGCGTCGCGGACGGCGTCGTAGACGTCGGGCACGGGCAGGGACTTGGCGAAGGCGAGGAAGCCCTCCAGGTCGGCCGGCGGGTGGTCGCCCAGGATGCCGGTGAGGGAGAGCATGCTCATGTCGCCGGGCAACTTGGGGAAGAACGCGCCGCGCGGGTTCGCGGGCGAGGCGACGGGGTTGATCGACAGGTCCTCGCCGTACGGGTCGCGGCGCAGGCGGAAGTGGCGGGTGGTGTAGGCCAGGCCGATCTTGACGCGGTCCTCGTCCGGCCGGGGGAAGCCGAGCTCCTGGAGCCAGGCGGGGGTGCGCGAGCCGCGGCCCGTCGCGTCCACCAGCAGGTCGCAGGCCAGGTGCTCCTCGACGCCGTCCGTCCCGCGGACGCGGACGCCGGTGACCCGGTCGCGGGCCGGGGTCGCGGTCGGCCCGAGGATGTCGGTGCGCTCCAGGAAGCGCACGTTGGGCAGGGCCGAGACGCGGTTCCTGACCTGCTCCTCCAGGACGGGCCTGGTGGCCGAGACGCTGATCAGGCCGGTGGGGGCCGGGCGCAGCCGGCGGCCGTTGAAGTACCAGCGCAGGCTGGTGGCCAGGTCTCCGGCGGGCACCCCGTCGTCGATCATCTGCTGGGTGAGGCCGGGGAACAGCTCGTCCAGGATCTGCTGGCCGCGGGCCAGCAGGGCGTGGGCGTGGCAGCCGTGCGGCACGCCCCGGCGCGGGCCCGCCGCGCCGGTCAGCGTGTCCCGGTCCACCAGCAGGACCTCGGCGCAGTGCTCGGCGAGCACGCGCGCGGCCAGCAGCCCCGCCATGCCTCCGCCGAGCACCACCGCGCGCTGTGCGACGTGAGCGGCCATCTCAGTCACGCGGGCTGTTCTGGTAGGCGGCCAGCTTCCACTGCCCGTCGCGGCGGACGGCCAGCCAGGAGGCGCGGACCGCGCGCTCGGGGGCGACCTCGCTCTCGCCGGCCGCCAGCACGCCGCCCTCGGTGGTCAGCAGGCAGACGTCCTCCGCCAGGAAACGCAGGTCGATGGGCTGCCCGGTGACCTGGGTGCCCTGGTACGGCCCGGCGAAGGCGTGGGTCATGAAGGCGCGGATCTCGGCCTGGCCCTTGCGGTACACGCCGGGCAGGATCATGGAGCCGTCCTCGGTGAAGACGGCGGCGAACGCCTCGGCGTCGTGGGCGGCCCAGGCGGCGATGATCTGCTGCGGCAGGGCGGCGACGGCGAGGGTCTGGTCGGGGGCGGACACAGTGGTCATGGCGATCTCCTTCAGATGTAGAGGGTGTCGGGTTCGAGGCCGCACAGAATCCGCCCGTACAGCTCGGCGTTGGTGTTGGGGTGCATGAGGGCGTGCTGGTTGACGGCGTGCACGTCGCGGGCGATGCGCTGGATGGGCACGTCGCTGTAGATGGAGGAGCCGCCGCTGGCGGTGGCCAGGATGTCGACGGCCTCCTTGGCCAGGCGGCAGACGGCGCCCATGTCGGCACGGGCGCGGACGCGCTCCTCGATCGTCCACTGGGCGGAGTCGGCGTCCTTGGCGTCCACGGTGGCGGACAGGCGGTGGGCGTGGAACTCGGCCTGGTCGATCTTGAAGGTGGCCTCGGCGACCTGGAGGTGGGTCAGCGGGGCGGCGCTCTGGCTGGCGTACCCGGTATAGGTGATCTTGCGGTCGGGCAGCCGCTCGAAGAAGACCTCGCGGGCGGCCTTGGCCAGGCCGAGCACGGTCCCGACCGAGGAGGCGGCGGCCACCGGCAGCAGCGGCGAGCGGTAGATCGGGGAGCCGGCGTTGGCGCCGTCGGCGTGCTGTCCCTGGAGGATCGCGCCCAGCGGCATGACCCGGGCGGCCGGGACGAACAGGTCCTGGGCCACGGTGCTGACGCTGCCGGTGCCGCGCAGGCCGGAGGTGTGCCAGTCGTCGATGACGGTCAGGTCGCTCATCGGCACCAGCGCCATGACCGGCTCGGGCTCGCTGTCCGGGCCGACGACGACGGCCACGATCTCCTGCCAGTGGCTGTGGTGGGCGCCGCTGACGAAGCCCCACTTGCCGTTGACCACGATGCCGCCCTCGGCGCGCACGGCCATCGCCGTGGGGCTGAGCGTGCCGCAGATGCGCACGTCGGGGGTGGCGAACACCTCGTCCTGGACGGCCTCGGGGAAGTGGGCGGCCATCCAGGTCGGGATCCAGTAGACCGAGGCCGTCCACGCCGCGGCGCCGTCGGCGCGGCCCAGCTCGGCGGCGACCTCGACCAGGGTGCGCGTGTCCGCCTCGAAACCGCCATAGCGGCGCGGCGTCCGCAGCCTGAAGACGCCGGCCTCGGCCAGCGCCTCGATCGTCTCCTCGTGCAGCCTGCGGTTCTCCTCCGCCCAGGCCGCGTTCCTGCGCAGGACAGGGCCTGCCTCCGTCGCGCGGCGGACGAGGTCTTCCCGCGCCGGAGCACCTGTCATCAACACCATGTCCTCCCGGGACGTCAGTCGAGACACTGCTCCCTGAACGTCCCATTCGCCGGTTGACGGGCGCATCTTCCGGCGTGCGGGATTGCCGGGCACGCACGGAGATGCGAAGGTCACCGGCGCCGGGCGAGTCTTGAGGAAAACCCGAGACGAAGGGTTCGCGCAGCATGACAGCCGTCACCCACGCCCCCATGGCTCCGCCCGAGCCCGGGCTCACCCCCGACGAGATCGTCGCCAGGGCCGAGGCCATGGTGCCCGCCCTGGTCGAGCGCCAGGCCGAGACGGAGCGGCGCACCTACTACGCCCCCGACACCCACGAGGCGTTCGCCAGGGCGGGCTTCTACCGCATCCTGGTCCCCCGCCGCTTCGGCGGCTACGAGTTCGGCGTGGAGACCTTCATGCGGGTGTCGATGACGCTCGCGCGGGGCTGCCCGTCCACCGGCTGGATGTACTCCTTCGGCTCGGCGCACACGCTGGCGGTGGCCACGCTGTTCGGCGAGCGGGCCCAGAGCGAGCTGTTCGCCTGCGGGGACTTCGTCTGCCCGGCCACGGTCGCGCCCGGCGGCTCCGCCCGTCCGGACGGCGAGGGCGGGTGGCTCCTCGACGGCACCTGGAGCTACTGCTCGGGAGCCCCGTACGCCACCCACTTCATGGGCCACGTCGTCGTGGACGGGCGGCCGATGTTGTTCGTCGCGCCGCGCGACCAGTGGCGCCGGCTGGACGACTGGGGCGGCCAGCTCGGCCTGAAGGGCAGCGGCTCGCACAGCATCGCCATGGAGGGCGGCCGCGTCCCCGGCCACCTCACGCTGCCGATCCACCTCAGCCAGGCCGTCGTCACCGGCGGCACCCCCGGCCGGGACCTGCACGGCAACCCCGAGTACGGCGGCGGCCCGCTCAGCGTCATGCTGCTCGGCAGCGCGGCCGTCGTGCTCGGCATGGCCCAGGGCGCCCTGGACGCCTACGAGGAGCTGATGCGGATCAGGACGACCATCTTCCCGCCGTTCACCACCCGCGCCGAGGACCCCGACTACCAGTTCTGGTACGGCGAGGCCGCCGGCATGCTCGCCGCCGCCGAGGCGGCCATGACGAACGCCGTCCAGCAGTGGAGCCGGACCTGCGCGGCGGGCCCGGAGGCGTTCACCAGGGAGCGGGACGTGCGCCTGGCCACCGTCAGCCGCGAGGTCGCCCGGCTGGCCTGGCGGGCCGTGGAGGGCTGCCTGTTCCCGACGGCCGGTTCCAGCGCGGTCAGGGACGGCCAGCGCATGGAGCGGATCTGGCGGGACATGTCCACCACGCACAGCCACGCCGGGTTCGCGATCTACCTGGCGGCCCTGGCCAACCGGGAGCTGTCCCGCGCCCGGTTCGGCCTGGACTGACCCTCCGGACGGCGAAGGCGGGCCCGGTCCCCCGGGCCCGCCTTTCCCGTGTGCTCGGTCTCGTGTGCTCGGTCTCGTGTGCTCAGTCCACCAGGGCGGGCTCCTGGTCCGGCTGGTGGTGGCCGTCGTGCACGCCGGCGAAGGGCGCCACGCCGCGCAGCCGGACCAGCGCGAGCACGGCCAGCACGGCGCACAGGGCCGCGCTCGCCCAGGCGACCGCGTGCAGCCCGGCGGTGAACGCCTCGCGGGCCGCGCCGAGCAGCGCCGCGCCCTGGTCGGCGGGCAGCTGCCCGGCCACGGTGACCGCGCCGGTGATGCCGTCCTGGGCGAGCGCCGGGGTGCCGGCGGGCGGGGCGAACGTGCCCCGGTAGACCGCGGTGCCGAGGCTGCCCAGGGTCGCCACGCCGAGCGCGACGCCGAACTCGCCGCCGGTGGCCACCAGCGAGGCGGCCGAACCGGCCTGCTCCGGCGGGCTGGTGCTCATCGCCACCTGGTTGATCATGCCGCCGACCGGCCCGACGCCGAAGTAGCACACGCCCAGGAAGACGATCAGCGCGGTCACCGCGCCCACGACGACCTGGGTGAGCAGGAGCTGCCCGACGACTGCGATCACCATGCCGCCGCCCAGCAGGTACGCCGGCCGCACCCGGCTGGCCAGCCGCGGGGTGAGGTTGATCGAGACGATGAGCGCGACGGCCGGGCCGAGCAGCCACAGCCCCGCCTCCAGCGGCGACATGCCCTCGACCGTCTGCAGGAACAGCGCGACCTCCATCCCGGTCCCGGTCTGCAGCGCCCCGCACAGCAGCCCGATCAGCACCGCGGCGGTGAACGCGCGGTGGCGGAACAGCCGCACGTCCAGCAGCGGGTGGGCCAGCGCGCGCTGCCGGTGCACGAACACCGCCCCCACGAGCAGCCCGGCGGCGACCGCGACGGCCGGACCGGCGCCCCAGCCGTCGCGGGCGACCGCCTTGAGCCCGTAGATCAGCGGCAGGATCGCCGCCAGCGACAGCACGACGCTGACCAGGTCGATCCGGCCGCCGGCCGGATCGCGGAACTCCGGCAGCAGCGGGGCCGCGGCCAGCAACAGGAGCATGACCGGCACGCCCATCAGGAAGACCGACCCCCACCAGAAGCGCTCCAGCAGCGCGCCGCCGACCACCGGGCCGAGCGCGATGCCCAGCATGAAGGCCGTGCCCCAGGCGGCCATGGCCAGGCCGAACTGGCGGGGGTCGCGGAACATGACGCCGATCAGCGACAGCGTCGAGGGCAGCAGCGTGGCCCCGGCGACGCCGAGCAGCGCGCGGGCCACGATCAGCATCTCGGGGCTGGTGGAGAAGGCGGCCAGGAGCGACAGCAGGCCGAAGGCCGCGCCTCCGGCCAGCAGCAGCCGCCGGCGGCCGATCCGGTCGCCGAGCGAGCCCATGGTGACCAGGAACCCGGCGGTCATGAAGCCGTAGATGTCGGTGATCCACAGTTGCTGGGTGGCGTCCGCGCCCAGGTCGGCGCTGAGGTGCGGCAAGGCCAGGAACAGCACGCTGATGTCCAGGGCCACGAGCATCGTGGGCAGGAACAGCGCCACCAGCCCGAGCCACTCTTTCCGCCCCGCGCGCGGGGCGCCGTCGTCGGTCACGTCCTCACTCCTTGTTCCCTGGGTTCATGTGGTCAGCTCGATCCGCGTGTGGTCGCCGACCACGAGACGGTGGTCGCTGCGGCCGGGAGCGACGGTGGTGTAGCGCCCGATGAGCGAGCCGCGCAGGCCGCTGGCGGCCACGATGGAGGCGCCGTCGAGCACGATGGAGTCGGACAGGCGGGTGGAGCGCACCACGCAGTCGCGTCCGATGGAGGTGCCGGGCCCGATGTGGCTGTCCACGATCAGGGTGTCCGGGCCGATGATCGCCGGTCCCTCGACGACGGAGGCGACCACCCGCGCGCCGGGGCCGAGCACGACGTCGCCGCGTACCAGGCTGGCGGCGTCCACGTGGCCGGCGATGTCGCGGGAGAGCCGGGCCAGCAGCCGCCGGTTGCACTCCAGGACGTCCTCGACGCGGCCGGCGTCGCTCCAGTAGCCGCGGTAGAGGCTCGCCCTGACCTCCTGGCCGGACGTCAGCAGCCACTGGACGGCGTCGGTGATCTCCAGCTCGCCCCGGCGTCCGGGTGCGATGCGGTCCACCGCCTCGTGAACGGCCGGGGTGAAGAAGTAGACGCCGGTCATGACCAGGTCGCTGCGCGGCTGTTCCGGCTTCTCCACCACCCGCAGCACCGCGCCGGTCTCGTCGGTCTCGACGACGCCGAACGGCCGCGGGTCGGCCACCCGGTGCACCACGATCTGGGCGGCCGGGCGCAGCGCGTGGAACTCCTCGGCGATCGGGCCGATGCCGTCGGCCAGGACGCAGTCGCCGAGGTACATGACGAAGTCGTCGCCGCCGAGGAAGGGTCGCGCCAGCTTGACGCAGTGGGCCAGCCCCAGCGGGCGGAGCTGGCGGATGTAGGTGACGCGCGTCCCGAACCGCGAGCCGTCGCCGACGACCTCGGCGATCTGCGCCTCCCTGTCGCCGACCACGAGGCCGATCTCGGTCACGCCGAGCGCGCGCAGGCTCTCCAGCACGTGCTCCAGGACCGGTTTGTTGGCGATCGGGATGAGCTGCTTCGGCATGGAGTGGCTCAAGGGACGCATGCGGGTGCCAGACCCGCCGGACAGCACCAGAGCCTTCATGCTCGCCAGGATCCCAACGGCGGGACCCCGCGGGCATCTCTGACAGTGCGGGATGACGGCGAAGAAAGCCCGGTTACCCGATGCCCTCCACCAGCCCGGCCCCCGAGGACAGGCCGTCGCGCAGCCGCTGACCGGCCCGTTCGTCGACGGTGTCGGCCAGTTCGTGCACCCGCGACAGCGCCCGTTCGGCCGCGCTGGCGTCGCCGAGGGCGACCAGCACCTCGCTCAGCATCGTGAGCGTCTGCGCCTCGAACAGCGGCGCGCGCATCTGGCGGAACAGCGTGACCGCCTTGCGCAGGCGGCCGATCGCGTCGCCGGGCTCGTTCGCGGTGACGGCCAGCTCGCCCAGCCCGGCCAGGGCGTGCGCCTCGGCCAGGCGGTGGCGGGCGGTCTCGGCCACGGCCAGCGCCCGGCGCAGCAGGTCGCCCGCCTCGCGCAGGCGTCCCCTGCGCAGGTGGGCGATGCCGAGACCGTGCAGGGCGAAGGACTCGCCGACGGTGTCGCCGATCTCCTCCACCAGCGTGAGCGCCTCCTCGAACGCGCCGGCCGCCAGCGCGAACTCCTCGGCCTGCAGGTGCACCCGGCCCATCCGGTGCAGGATCTGGGAGATGATGCGCCGGCTGCCGCCGCTCTTCCCGCGGACCAGCGCCTCGGCCAGCATGATCTTGGCGTCGTCGATGTCGCCGCACTCCGACCGGATGGCGGCCAGGTTGTCCAGCGTGTGCGCGGCCGAGATCTGGTCGCCGATGTCGGTGAAGATGGCCAGCGCCTGCTCCAGGTGCGTCGCGGCGGCGTCCAGCTGGCCGTTCATGCGCTCCAGGAACGCCAGGTTCCGCCGGGAGCGGGCGATCTGGACGACGTTGCCGGTCTTCTCGAACAGCGTCAGGGCGGCCTCGAAGTCGCGTCTGGCCTCGCCGAAGTGCTGCTCTGTCTGGGCCAGCGTGCCGCGCACGCACAACATCTCGGCCTGGCCGCGCTCGTCCCCCGCCCGCCGGGCGGCCTCCAGGGCGATCTCCTGGATCTCGCGCCAGTCGTCGAGGTAGACGTGCAGCTCGAAGAAGGGCTCGGCGTTCATCGCGGTGCGCCAGCACAGCTCCACGAACCCGGCCTGGGCGGCCTGGCGGATGCCGGCCAGCAGCACGTGGCGCTCGCGTTCGAACCAGCCGATCGGGTCGGCGACCAGCCGCTCGACCAGCTCGGCCGGGAGCGGCGAGTCGGGGCCGGGCCGCAGGTGGGGACCGGCGGGCGGGCCGTACTCGCGGGTCCTGGCGGTCTCGGTGAGGCGGTGCAGCGCGTCGAGCACGCGGGCCAGCGCCGCGCTGCGCTCGGCGGGCGGCTCCTCGGCGGCCAGGCGTTCGTGGGCGTAGACGCGGATGAGGTCGTGGAAGCGGTACTGGACGTTGACGTTCCTGCCGACCCCGGCGACCTCGATGAGCTGGGCGTCGACCAGGTCGTCGAAGAGGTCCTGGGCGTCGGCCAGCGGCCGGTCGAGCAGGGCGGCGCCGGTCCAGGCGGAGAAGATGTGCGAGTGCAGGATCGCCAGCCGGCGGAACAGGCGGCGGGCGTGCTCGGTGAGCGCGTCGTAGGTGAGCGACAGGCTGGCCCTGATGCCCATGTCGCCGTGCTTGAGCTCGTCGAGCCGGCGGGCCTCGTCGCCGAGCCGGTCCACGAGCTGCTCCACGGCCCAGTGGGGGCGCGAGGCCAGGCGGGCGCCGGCGATGCGCAGCGCGAGGGGCAGGAAGCAGCACAGCTCGGCCAGGGCGGCGGCCGACTCCGGCTCGGCCCGTACGCGCTCGGCCCCGGCGATGCGGGACAGCAGCTCGACGGACTGGGCGGCGTCGAAGAGGTCGACGTCCACGTGGGTGGCGCCGGCCAGCCCGCCGAGCCGGGTCCGGCTGGTGGTGATGACGGCCGAGGTCGGGCTGCCGGGTAACAGCGGCAGCACCTGGCTCTCGGCGGCGGCGTCGTCGAGCACGATCAGCATCCTGCGGTCGGCCAGCAGCATGCGGTACAGCTCGGCCCGCTCGCCGAGGGTGTCGGGCAGCGCCGTCCCCTGCACGCCGCAGGCCCGCAGGAACCGGTCGAGCACCTGCATCGGGTGGACCGGGCGGGAGACGCCGCCGTGCAGGTCGGCGAAGAGCTGGCCGTCGGGGAAGTGCGCGGCGACGCTGTGCGCGGCGTGCACGGCGATCGTGGTCTTGCCGATCCCGGCCCGCCCGGCGACCGCGATGACGGGCACGGCGAAGCGGCCGTCCCCGGCCAGGGGGACGGTCACCCGCTGCCTGATGACGTCGAGCTGGGCCTGACGCCCGATGAAGTCGGCGATGTCGGAGGGCAGCATGCCGGGCACCGCGGGCTGACGGGCGGGCGGCTCGGGCGGGGCCGCCGCGGGCGGCGGCTGCGCCTCCAGGCTCTCGTCGGAGGTGAGGATGGCCGATTCGAGCTGCTGGAGCCGCTCGTTGGGCTCGATGCCCAGCTCCTCGACGATGACCCGCCGGGCGTCGCGGTAGACCTGGAGCGCCTCGGCCTGCCGTCCTGAGCGGTAGAGGGCGACCATGAGCTGGGCGGCCAGTCCCTCCCTGAGCGGGTGTTCCTGGACCAGCGCGGCCAGCTCGCCGACGAGCTCGTGGTGGCGGCCGAGGTCCAGTTCGAGCTGCACGCAGTCCTCGTTGGCGGTGACGCGCTGCTCGGCGACCCCGCTGGCCAGCGCCTGCACGGCCCTGCTGTCGATGCCGTCGAAAGCCGGGCCGCGCCACAACGCCAGCGCCTCGCGGTAGTGCTGGATGGCCTCGGGGAAGGAACGTCCGTCACGAGCCTTGCGGGCCCGGCTCACAAGGCTCTCGAAACGGCGTGCGTCGATCGCGTCGGCGGGGGCGCGCAACATGTAGCCCTGCCGGGTGGTGACGATCATCTCGGGGTGGCCGTGGGCGCTGAACAGGCGCCTGAGCGCGGAGATGCAGATCTGCACCTGTGCGCGCGACGTGGCCGGGGGGTCCTCGTCGTAGATCGCCTCGACGAGGCGGTCCAGTGTGACCGAGTGATTGGCGTTCAGGATCAGGACGGCGAGGACGATCTGCTGCCGCGCCCCGCCGAGATCGAGCTGTCTGTCGCTCGCAGTTACCTCGAGCGCACCCAACACGCGAAACTCCACCCGCATCCCCTCAAACAAATCATCGCCCTCGGTCAAAGATCTTTCCCGAAGCGACCGGAATCCGGGCGTGATTGCCATGATGAGCGGCGTAACTGGTGCTTACCCCTCAAAAGTTTCTGCCATGGTTTGGGTGGATGGTACAACGCCCTTGGGTATGTGGCCAGTTTTGGAGCGTTTCAGGGTGATCCGTGTTGCCTGTCACCGTCAGCGCTGAAAGGCGCCCTCGATCAGGCCCCACGGCCAGTCCATGGTGCCGTTGACGGTGTCGTGCTGGCCGGCGGACGGAACGGCGTGCGCGGGGGCCGGCGCGGCGGCGATGGCGGCGAAGCCGGCCAGCGCGGCGAGCAGCAGCGCGAGGGTGAGGCGGACGCGGGCGGTGAGGGTGGTGGTCGCGGTCATTTCGATCTACCTCCGGGTGATTACCGCGGTCTTCGTCCCGCGGCTTCGGAAATGACGCTCACACGGTGCGCAATTCGCGCTTTATCCATCTTCTTTTCGCCGGGCATCAGTGCACGTTGGACGCTGTGCACACCCGTCCCCGCACCCGCCGGCGATAGCGGCGATAGCGCGAAATAAGGCGGCCGCCTCTTTTCGCGATCGGCGACGATCGGACGGCGATAGCGCGGCGATAGCGGCCGGAGGTCCGGCGGATAGGCGGCGGCGCGAGCCTTGGGCGCGAGCCCGGGCGGCGCGACCTGTCGTCGTCCGGGTGGCCATGTGCGCGGACGGCCCGCGCGGACCACTCGGAGAGGTTCGATGGGAATAGCGGTGCAAGCCCAGGACGCGGTCTACGGCCGGGGTGCGGCCGACCTGCACGTACGCCTGGACCATGACGCCGACGGGCAATGGGTGCTCGAAGCCGAGACCCGTACGGACCAGGACGGATCGGTCAGCGAGTGGGCCGACCGCCCGCTCGACCGCGGCCTGTACCGCATCGTGTTCGCCACCGACCCGTACTTCGTCGGGCTCGGGCTGCGGCCGGCGTATCCGGAGATCGTCGTCACCTTCCGCATGGTGGACGAGACCGCCGTGAACCACATCGTCGTGCTGATCTCGCCGCATTTCTCGACCGTCTATTTCGGATCGCTCAGCTGAGGGACAGTGAGGCCGGACATGAAGATCAGCCGCTATCGACCCTTCCCCCGGATGCCGCTCGGCGACCGCGCCTGGCCGGACGCCGTGCTCACCGCGCCGCCGCGCTGGTTGTCCACCGACCTGCGGGACGGCAACCAGGCGCTGCCCAGGCCCATGGACCCCGGCCGCAAGCTGGTGCTGTTCGACCTGCTGGTGGGCATGGGCTACAAGGAGATCGAGGTCGGCTTCCCGGCGGCGAGCCAGGACGACTACGACTTCGTCCGGCTCCTGGTCGAGCGCGACCGCATCCCGGACGACGTGTGCGTGACCGTGCTGACCCAGGCGCGCGACGAGCTGATCGAGCGCACGGTGGAGAGCGTGAGCGGGGCGCCCGGGGCGACGATCCACCTCTACAACGCGACCTCGCCGCTGGCGCGGCGGCTGGTGTTCGGGATGAACCGAGACGAGTGCAAGGACCTGGCGGTCCAGGGAACCCGATTGGTCATGAAATATGCCGATAAATTACTCGAAGAGGGTGATGTTCGGTTTCAGTACTCGCCTGAGCATTTCCACGACACCGAGCCGGACTTCGCGCTGGAGGTCTGCGCGGCCGTCATGGACGTCTGGCAGCCGGGCCCCGACCGGCCGATCATCCTGAACTTCCCGACGACGGTCGAGCGCTCGACGCCCAACGTGTTCGCCGACCAGATCGAGTGGCTGCACCGCAACCTGCCGCACCGCGAGCACGTCTGCCTGTCGGTGCACACGCACAACGACCGCGGCACCGGGGTCGCGGCGGCCGAGCTGGCGATGCTGGCCGGCGCCCAGCGCGTCGAGGGCTGCCTGTTCGGCAACGGGGAGCGGGCGGGCAACGTCTGCCTGGTCACGCTGGGCCTGAACCTGGCCACCCAGGGCGTCGACCCCGGCGTCGACTTCTCCGAGCTCGACCGGGTGCGGCGCGTCGTCGAGGAGTGCACCGGGCTCGCGGTGCCGCCGCGCCACCCGTACGGGGGCGACCTGGTGTTCACCGCCTTCTCCGGCGGGCACCAGGACGCGATCAAGAAGGCGTTCGACGCCATGGACCGGGAGGCGGCCCGTACCGGGAACGACCCGGCGGAGCTGCCGTGGGAGGTGCCGTACCTGCCGGTGGACCCGCGGGACCTGGGGCGCACGTACGAGGCGGTGGTCCGGGTCACCAGCCAGTCGGGCAAGGCGGGCCCGGCGTACCTGCTGAACGCCCGGTACGGGATCACGCTGCCGCGCGGGCTGCAGATCGAGCTGGGCCGGGCCGTCCAGGCGATGGCGGAGGCAGGGCAGGGCGTGGTCGAGCCGGAGCGGATCAGGCGGCTGTTCGAGCAGGAGTACCTGCCCCCCGGCGACCCCGGCGACCTGCCCGGCGATCTCGCCGGGACGGTGGCCACGCTGCACGTCGACGGCGGCGCGTACGGGCGGGCCCGGTCGGACGTGGCGGCGGCGCTGCGCGCGGCGCTGGAGGCCGCCGGCGTCCGGGTCCGGGCCGTGCACCACCTCGACGGCGCGGCCGGCGCCGCCGCCGGCGAGGTGACCGTCTACGCCCGGTGCGGCCTGGACGGCGGCACGGCGTGGGGCGCCGGCGCCGCGCCCGACGCGGTCGCCGCGGCCCTGGCCGCCGTGGGCACGGCCGTGGCCCGCGCCCGCCGCGCGGACCCGCCGGCCGCCGCACCCGCCTCCCCCGCCCCCGACCTGCCCCTTCCCGAGCCCGGACGCCGGCGCGCGGCCAGGAACCGGCGGCTGATGGCGGGACGATAGAGATCGAATACCACCCCGGCCTAGCGTGAGCGCAACACGACATGTGGGGAGACGGCCATGACTCTCATCGAACGGCAGGAGGAGATGTCCTGCCTGGAGTCGCTCGTCGCCAACGCCATCCTCGGCCGTGGACGGGTCGCGCTGGTCAGCGGGCCCGCCGGGACGGGCAAGAGCGCGCTGCTGCGCGCGTTGTCCGAACAGGCCATAGAGCTGGGCGCGCTCGCGGTGACGGCGACAGGATCGCGCATGGAGCAGGACCTGCAACTGGGCCTGCTCCGCCAGCTCATCCAGGACGCCCCCTTGGTCGAGGAGGAGCGCGAGCGCTCGGAGAAACTGCTGGCGGAGGGCGTGCGGACCGCGACCGCGGCGCACGCCGACGCCGAGCGGCTGCTCGACCCGCAGGTCGTGCACGCCCTGGTCACGGTGCTGCTCGACCTGTCGGAACGCTGCCCGCTGGTGGTCGTCGTGGACGACGTGCACCACGCCGACCGCACCTCCCTGCTCTGCCTGGCCTACCTGGCGCGGCGGGTGCGCAACGCGCGGATCGTGGCGGTGTTCGCGCTCAACGACCGGCAGGGCACGGACGGGCCGCTGGAGACCGACCTGCTGCGGCTGCCGCACTGCCTGCGCCTGCAGCTCGCCCCGCTCTCCCGCAGGGGCGTGGCCGCGCTGGTGGCGGGCCAGGTGGGGCTCAGCGCGACCGAGCGGTTCGCCGACGAGTGGCACACGATCAGCGGCGGCAACCCGCTGCTGGCCGGCGAGCTGGCCGCCGACTACCGCCAGCACCTGCGGGCCGTGGAGGAGCCGCCGCGGGAGCTGGTCGTCGGCGACCGGTTCGTCCGGGCGGTCGAGACGTGCCTGCGGCGCAGCCATCCGCGTACCGTCCGGGTGGCGCAGGGCCTGGCCATCCTCGGCGAGGCCGACGGGCTGGCCGAGATGCTCGAACTGCCTGCCGTGGACGTCGGCAGGGAGCTGCTCACGATCGGCGCGACCGGCCTGCTGCGCGGCGGCGGCTACCGGCACGAGGCGGTGCGCTCGGCGGTGCTTGCCGGCATGGACCTGTCCGAGCGCAAGGAGCTGTACCGCCGCGCCGCCGAGCTGGCCTACACGCGCGGCGTGCGGCCCGGCGTGGTCGCCGACCGCCTGCTGCAGGCCGCCAGGGTCGAGGCGCCGTGGGTGGTGCCGACGCTGGAGGAGGCCGCGCTGGCCGCGCTGCGCAAGGGCGAGGTGGAGTCGGCGGTGGCCTACCTGAAGCTGGCCTGGCGCGAGTGCACCGACGAGCTCCAGCGCTCCAAGCTGATGACCATGCTGGTCCGCGCGGAGTGGCGGATCAACCCGGCCACCCCCGCCGGGCACCTGGACCAGCTCACCGAGGCGCTGCAGAAGGGCAGCCTGCACGGCAGCGACGCCGTCGTGCTGGCCCGCGCGCTGCTGTGGCACGGCCGCTTCGAGGACGCCCGCGACGTGCTGGAGCAGCTCAACCAGGAGGCGTCGGCGTCCGACCACGCGACGCTGGCCGAGCTGGTCGTGGCGCAGCTCTGGCTGCGGGTGACCTGCCCGCCGCTGGCCGCGTACGTGGCCAACCCGCCGCGCGAGCACATCCTGGCCGGGATGGTGTCGGTCGCCGTCAACCGGCGGCTGGAGTCCACGCTCGCCCTGGCCGAGGTGCTCACCCACGGCCCGCGCGAGCACAACCTCGACGCCGTCGAACGCATCCTGGAGGGCGAGCGGCTGGACGAGATGTCCCTGGACGTCGTGGAGAACTCGCTCCTCGCCCTCACCTACGCCGGGCGCTGCGAGCGCGCGGCGCCGCTGTGCGACCTGTTCGGCGACGAGGCGGCGGCAAGGCAGGCGCCGAGCCGCCGGGCCCGGCTGGCGGCCATCCGGGCCGAGATCGCGATCCGCCAGGGCGACATGCCCGCCGCCGAGCGGCACGCCCGCATCGCGCTGGACACGATCCCGATGAGCAGCTGGGGCGTGGCCATCGGCGGCCCGCTGGCCAGCCTGGTCATCGCGTTGACCGCGATGGGCCGGCACGAGGCCGTGCGCGACCCGCTGGACCGGCCGGTCGCCGAGGCCATGTTCCAGACCCGCTACGGCCTGCACTACCTGTACGCCCGCGGCCGCTACAACCTGGCCGGCGAGTCGTTCGTGGCCGCGCTGCACGACTTCCTGCGCTGCGGCGAGCTGGTGACGGCCTGGGGCCTGAACAACCCGGCGCTGATCCCCTGGCAGGCCGACGCGGCCGAGGCGTGCCTGCGGATGGGCCAGACCGAGGAGGCCAGGGAGCTGATCAAGGCCCACCTGGACGGCTGCGGTCCCGGCGCCTACCGGGGACGCGGCATCGGGATGCGGCTCAAGGCGGCCGTCTCCGAGCCGGCCCGCCGTCCGGCGCTGCTGCGCCAGGCGGTGGAGTACCTCCAGCTCGCCGGCGACCGGTACGAGCTGGCCAGGGCGCTGTTCGACCTGGTGGAGGCGTACGAGGCGCTGGGCGAGTTCCGGCGGGCCCGCACGGTGGCCGGACGGGCGCAGGCGGCGGCCCTGGAGTGCGGGGCCGAGCCGATGATCGGCGCGCTCAGCCGGGCGGCGGACGCGGACGGCGCGCCGTCCCCCCTGCCGGGCGACCTGATCGGCGTGCTGAGCGTCGGCGAGCGCCGGGTCGCCGCGCTGGCGGCGGCCGGTTACAGCAACCGCGAGATCGCGGCCAAGCTCTACATCACGATCAGCACCGTCGAGCAGCACCTGACCCGCACCTACCGCAAGCTGAACATCCGCCGCCGGGCCGACCTCCCGCTCGTGGTGGAGTTCGACGACACCGCCCAATCCTGACCGCCCGATCCTGACCGCCCGATCCTGACCCGGGCCGACCCGGTCCGGCGAGCCTTCCGCCGCCGGACCGGGTTCACCCGTGCTCACCTGTGCTCCCGGTGGGCACCGGGCATGCAGGAAGTTGCGGCCGCGCGGGCCCGCGGGCGAGCGTCGAAGGCATGGAACTCACCGTGGTGCGGGGGCAGGCGACCCCCGAGGAACTCGAAGCGGTCGTCGCAGCGGTCTTCCGCCGCCTGGCCGAGGCGGCCGAGCGCGAGGCGTCGGCGTGGTCGGACCCGTCCGTCCTGGTGCCCAGGCCGCTGCCCGGCGGCGACTGGCGGCTGGCGGCCTGGGCGAGCTGACCCGGGTCTTCACGGTACTGGAGGAGGAGCACACCATGTCGTCTCTGCTCGGTTCGCTGCGCCGGCTCGTGCTGGCGCCATCCCTGGCCGACGTGACCTTCGGCGCACGCGGCTTCCCCGTCGTCCCCTCGGCGCTCACCGGCCGCCTGGAGGCGATCCCGCAGGCCGTCGTGTGCGGCTTCGAGTGGGGCATCGACGTCCGCGACCAGTGGGAGATCGAGCGCCGGCTGTCCCTGGTGGACGTCGAGCAGCGCGGCTTCGCCTACGAGGGCGCGACGATGGCCTTCACCGTGCTGGACGCCATGGGCGGCGGGCGCGGGCGGCGTACCCGGGACCTGCTCATGGGCCCGGGGCAGCCGCACATCTTCCTGGCCTACATCGGCATCGGCTTCGCCATGGCCCGGCTGCCGCGGGTGTTGTGGAAGAAGGTGCTGCCCGACCTGGACGGCACCCCGTACCACCCGGTGATGAGCTGGCTGGCCGTGGACGGGTACGGCTTCGACCTGGCCTACTTCCACACCCGCCGGTACGTCGACGGGCAGCAGGTGCCGGCCCCCTACCCCTGGCAGGGCGACGCGGCCTACTTCCCGCGCGCCGTGGACCAGGGCGTCGGCCGGGCGTTGTGGTTCATCCACGGCGGCAGGCCGGGCGACGTGGCCGCGGCGGTGCGCGCGTTCGCCGCGGGGCGGCAGGCGGACCTGTGGAGCGGGGTCGGGCTGGCGGCCACGTTCGCCGGGTGCGCGGCGGGCGCGGCGGCGGTGCTGCGCGAGGAGGCCGGGGAGCACCGGGGCGAGCTGGCCCAGGGCTCGGTGTTCGCGACCAAGGCCCGGCACTACTCGGGGTTCGTCCCGGAGCATTCGGCGGCCACCGGCGCGGTGCTGACCGGGCTCGACGTGGCCGGCGCGGTCGCGCTGGCCGACGAGAGCGCAGTCGCCGCGGGCACGTCGGAACGCGTCCCGGATTACGAGCTGTGGCGCGCCAGGGTGCGCGCGCATTTCGCGGCCGAGGCCGAGCTCCCGGCCCGCTGAGCGTTTCCCGGAATAAGCACGTCATTCGCTTTCGCACGCCCAAAAATGAGCCTCCGAGCTGAGCAAACCCGAAGTTGTCCGGCCACCGGGCGGCATGTGTCAATGAAATTGGATTGTTCGGGCTATAAGCGGCGGAGGCTCAATTGGCAAGCGCATTGCGGTCACTGAGACGCAGAATTCTGGTGCCGGACGTCGGTGAGACGAAAGTCGAAACGCGCGGCTTCTGGGTGAAGAACGCGGCGTCCACCGAATTACTGGAGACGGTCGGCGAATACTTTCTCGCCGGTTACGCCCACGCCGTGGAGTCACGCACCGTCGCCGAGGCCGAGGACCGGCTCGAAGAGGTGCCCGCCCGCTTCCGCGGCTTCGCCTACGAGGGCGCGGGCATGGGCTTCGCCATCCTGGACTGCATGACCTTCGGCGACCTGCGCCGGGTCAACGCCTGCCTCCAGGGACGCGGGCACCACCACAACTACATGATCTACGTGGGGATCGGCTGGGCCATGGCCCGGCTCCCCCGCTTCCTGTGGCCCAAGCCCCGGCTGCTGGACCCGCTGCTGCTGTGGCTGGTCCACGACGGGTACGGCTTCCACCAGGCCTACTTCCACACCGACCGGTACGTGCACCAGCAGGTGCGCGAACCCCGCTTCTCCTGGCCGGCCGGCCAGGAGGACTACGCGGCCCACGCCCTCGACCAGGGCATCGGCCGCGCCCTGTGGTTCGTCGCCGGCACCAGCGCCGAGCGGGCGGTCACGCTGCTCGAACGGTTCCCCGAGTCCCGCCACGCCGACCTCTACGCCGGCATCGGCCTGGCCGCCACCTACGCGGGCGGCGCCGACGACGCCGAGCTGCGGTGGCTGCGCGAGCGCGCCGGAGCGCACCGGGGGCCGCTGGCCCAGGGCAGCGTGTTCGCCGCCGAGGCCAGGATCCGCGCCGGGCTGCTCTTCCCGCACACCGAGTCGGCCGTGGGCGTTCTCTGCGGCACCACGGCGGAGCAGGCGGCCGAGGTGAGCCGCGTGACCCGCCCCACCGCGACAGCACAGGACTCGCCGCCCGCCTATGAGGCGTGGCGCCGGCGTATCGCCGAGACGTTCGTCTTCCATGGAGGTGTTCCCTCGTGAGCTCGGTAGCCGCGTGGTTGCGCAAGCAGGCGGCCGGAGTCGCCGCACTCGCGCTGATGATCGCCGTCTTCGCGATCGGCCACCCGACCTTCGCCTCCGACGCGACCAAGGCCGAGATGGCCGGCGCGTACGGCTTCAAGTCCCTGGCGATCGCCATGCCGGGCGGCGGCCCGGCCAAGACCGTCCGCAAGGTGAACCAGGCCTACAAGCACATCGACGCCTGGATCTCCTCGGTGGGGGCCGCGATCGCGCTGAACGACCTCGACGGCAACGGCAGGGACGACGACCTGGTGATCGTGGACCCGCGTACCGACCAGGTGGTCGTCACCCCGGCGCCGGTCGAGGGCGGCGGCGAGCGGTACCGGCCGTTCGCGCTGTCGCTCGGCTCGCTGCCGGTCACCGACGCGATGGCGCCCATGGGCGCGGTGCCCGCCGACTACAACGACGACGGCCGCACGGACCTGCTGGTCTACTGGTGGGGCCGCACGCCCACGCTGCACCTGCAGCGGCCGACCGCGGCCCGGTTCGAGGCCGCCGCCTTCGACGCGGCCGAGCTGGTGCCCAACGCGGGCGGCGCGAAGTACACCGGCGAGGTGTGGAACAGCAACGTCGCGACCGTCGCCGACTTCGACGGTGACGGCAGGCAGGACATCTTCGTCGGCAACTACTTCCCCGACGGCAGCCCGGTCCTCGACAGCCGCGTGGACGGCGGCGTGCAGATGAACCACTCGCTGTCCAAGGCCGTCAACGGCGGCCGGGACTACTTCTTCCGGGGCACCGGCAACGGCGGCTTCACCCGCCTGGACGGCGTGCTGCCGCCGGACGTCTCCACCGGCTGGGAGCTCGGCGCGACCAGCGCCGACCTGGACGGCGACGGCCTGCCCGAGCTGCTGCTGAACAACGACTTCGGGCCCGACCACCTGCTCTACAACACCTCCTCCCCCGGCACGATCACGTTCTCCCCCACCGTCGGGACGCACGAGATCGGCGTGCCGAAGTCGAAGGTGCTCGGCGAGGACTCCTTCAAGGGCATGGGCTCGGACGCCGGCGACCTCAACCACGACGGCGTCCTGGACTTCTTCGTCAGCAACATCACCACCCCGTACGGCATCCAGGAGAGCAACTTCACGTTCCTGTCCACCGTCAAGACCCAGGCCGAGCTGCGCGAGAAGCTGCGGCAGGGCCGGGCGCCGTGGAAGGACCTCAGCGCCGAGCTGCGCACCGCCTGGTCCGGCTGGGGCTGGGACCCGAAGATCGAGGACTTCGACAACGACGGCGAGAACGAGATCGTCCAGGCGACCGGGTTCGTCAAGGGCGACGTCAACCGCTGGCCGCCGCTGCAGGAGCTGGCCGCCGCCAACGACGGCGTGACCAGCAACCCCAAGTCGTGGCCGAACGTCACCGAGGGCGGCGACATCGCCGGCGCGCAGACGCTGGCCTTCTTCGCCAAGGGCCCCGACGGCCGCTACGCCAACCTGTCGGAGCAGCTCGGCCTGGCCGTGCCCGTGCCGACGCGCGGCATCGCGACCGGGGACGTCAACGGCGACGGCCTGATCGACTTCGCGGTGGCCCGCCAGTGGGAGGCCCCCGCCTTCTACCTCAACACCAGCCGGTCGGCCGGCTCGTTCCTCGGGCTGCGCCTGCTGCACGACACCCCCTCCGCGGCCGGCCCGCTGCCCGCCGCCGGATCGCCGGTGATCGGCGCGACGGTGACCGCCACCACGCCCGACGGCCGCTCCTTCATGGGCCGCGTGGACGGCGGCAGCGGCCACTCCGGCAAGCGCGCGCACGCGGTGCACATCGGCCTCGGCGCGAACGTCACCGGCCCCGTGCGGGTCAAGCTGAGCTGGCGCGACCGCGCCGGACAGCGGCACCAGCAGGAGCTCACGCTCACCCCCGGCTGGCACACCCTCCAGCTCGGCTCGCAAGCGAAGGAGAAGTGACGGCATGGCCGACAAGACGATCACCCCGCCACGTCACGATCCCAAAGTGATCACGGCGCTGCGCCGGTTCGCGATCTCGATCACCATCTTCAACATCCTCGGCTACACCGTGCTGGGCTTCGAGCAGCCGTGGTCGTGGCCGTTCGTGGCGCTGGCCACCGGCTACACCGTGGAGATCATCCTTGAGGTGATCGGCGCCCGCCAGGAGGGCCGCGCGCCGCGCTTCCTCGGCAACGGGCCGCGCGGGCTGATGGAGTTCCTCTATCCCGCGCACATCACCTCCATCGCGCTCAACATGCTGATCTACGTCAACGACCAGGTGCTGGTCATGATGTTCGGCGTGACCGTCGCGGTGGGCGCCAAGTGGGTGCTCAAGGCGCCGGTGCGCGGGCGGATGCGGCACTTCATGAACCCGTCCAACTTCGGCATCGCGATCATCCTGCTGCTGCTGCCGTGGGCCAGCATCGCGCCGCCGTACCACTTCACGGAGAACGTCGACAACCCGATCGACTGGATCATCCCGGGGATCATCATCATCGGCGGGACCATGATCAACGGGAAGCTGACCGGCCGCATGTGGCTGATCGGCGGATGGGTGGGCGTCTTCGCCCTCCAGGCCGTGGTCCGCGGGCTGATCATCGACGACATCTCCATCCTCGGCGGGCTGTCGATGATGACCGGGGTGGCGTTCATCCTGTTCACCAACTACATGATCACCGACCCGGGCACGAGCCCGTCCAGACCGCTGTCCCAGGTCGCCTTCGGCGGCGGCGTGGCCGTGGTGTACGGCCTGCTCATGGGGATGAACATCCCGTACGGGATCTTCTTCGCCACGGCGGCGGTCTGCCTGATCCGCGGCGGCTTCCTGTGGGCGCTGCACATCGTGAACAAGGCGCGCGAGCTCGACGCCGCCAGGGTCAGTGCAGCCGCCGCCCAGGCGCTGCAGCACGCGCGGGAAGAGGTCGCGAAGGCATGACGAGGATCGCGATCGTCGGCATGGCCTGCCGGTACCCGGACGCCGCCTCTCCCCGGGAGCTGTGGGAGAACGCGGTGGCCGGCCGCCGGGCCTTCCGCCGGCTCCCGGACGAGCGCATGCGGCTGGAGGACTACTGGGACCCCGATCCCGCAGCGCCGGACCGCTTCTACGCCAAGACCGCCGCGGTCATCGAGGGCTACGCCTTCGACCGGGTGGCACACAAGATCGCCGGTAGTACGTACCGGTCGACCGACCTGGCCCACTGGCTGGCCCTGGACATGGCCGGCCGGGCCCTGGCCGACGCCGGGTTCGCCGGCGGCGAGGGGCTGCCGCGCGAGCGCACCGGGGTCGTCGTGGGCAACACGCTCACCGGCGAGTTCACCCGCGCGAACGTGCTGCGGCTGCGCTGGCCGTACGTGCGGCGCACCCTGGCCGCGGCCCTGAAGGAGCAGGGCTGGGACGACGAGCGCCTGGCCGCGTTCCTGGCCGACTACGAGGTGGCCTACAAGAGCCCCTTCCCGCCGGTGGACGAGGACACGCTGGCCGGCGGGCTGTCCAACACGATCGCCGGGCGCATCTGCAACCACTTCGACCTCAACGGCGGCGGCTACACCGTGGACGGCGCCTGCTCCTCGTCCCTGCTGTCGGTGGTGACGGCCGGCAAGGCGCTGGCCGACCGCGACGTGGACGTGGCCGTCGCGGGCGGCGTGGACCTGTCCATCGACCCGTTCGAGGTGATCGGGTTCGCCAAGACCGGCGCGCTGGCCAAGAGCGACTTCCGCCTCTACGACCGGCACTCCAACGGCTTCTGGCCCGGCGAGGGCTGCGGCATCGTCGTGCTGATGCGCGAGGAGGACGCGCTGGCCGCCGGGCGGCGGATCTACGCCACGATCGCCGGCTGGGGCGTCTCCTCCGACGGCAAGGGCGGGATCACCCGTCCGGAGGTGAGCGGCTACCTGCTCGCGATGCGCCGCGCGTACGACAAGGCCGGGTTCGGCCCCGAGAGCGTCGAGCTGTTCGAGGGCCACGGGACGGGCACGGCGCTCGGCGACGCGACCGAGCTCACGGCTCTGTCGCGGGCCAGGGCCACGGCCGCGCGGCCGGCCGCGGTCGGCTCGATCAAGGGCATGATCGGCCACACCAAGGCGGCGGCGGGCGTGGCGGGCCTGATCAAGGCGGCCATGGCCGTGCACGAGCAGGTGCTGCCGCCGACCATCGGATGCGTCGACCCGCACCAGGTGCTCACCGACGAGGGCGCCACGCTGCGGGTGCTGCGCACGGCCGAGCCGTGGCCGCAGGGCGCGCCGCTGCGCGCGGCGGTGACCGCCATGGGCTTCGGCGGCATCAACACGCACGTGGTGCTGGAGAACACCGGCCCGCGGCGGCGGGTGTCCAGCCGGGTCAAGGCGCTGGCCGCCGCGTCCCAGGACGCGGAGCTGTTCCTGCTGGACGGCGGCACCTGGGACGAGCTGCGCGGCCTGGTGTCGGAGCTGCTCGACTTCGTGCCCAAGGTGTCCTACGGCCAGCTGGCCGACCTGGCCGCCACGCTGCGCGGGCGGCTGCGCGGCCTGCCGTTCCGGGCGGCCGTCGTGGTCTCCTCGCCCGACGACGCCGTACGGCAGCTCACCCGCGTGCTGACGGCGCTGGAGTCCGGCGAGAACGCGCTGTCCACCCCCGACGGCAAGGCGTTCCTCGGCCGAGCCTCGGCACGGCCGCGGATCGGCTTCCTCTTCCCCGGGCAGGGCTCGGGCCGCGGGACCGACGGCGGCGCGCTGGCCAGGCGCTTCGCCGACGTCGCCGAGGTGTACGCCACGGCGGCGCTGCCCACCGACGGCGACATGGCGGCCACCGAGGTCGCCCAGCCGCGCATCGTCACCGGCTCGATGGCGGGCCTGCGCGCGCTGTCGCTGCTCGGCATCGAGGCGGACGCGGCCGTCGGGCATAGCCTGGGCGAGCTGTCGGCCCTGCACTGGGCGGGCGCGATGGACGAGGACGCGCTGCTGCGCGTGGCGACCAAGCGCGGCCGGGCGATGCGGGAGCGCAGCGAGCCGGGCACGATGGCCGGCGTGCGGGCCGCGCCGGAGACCGTGCCGGCGCTGGTGGGCGACCTGCCGGTGGTGATCGCCGGGTACAACGGGCCGCTCCAGACCGTCGTCGCCGGGCCGGTGGCGGCGGTGGAGGAGGCCGGCCGCCGGGCCGAGCGCGCCGGGCTCACCTGGACCAGGCTGAACGTCTCGCACGCCTTCCACTCGCCGCTGGTCGCCCCGGCGGCCGAGGCATTGGCCGGCTACCTGGCGGAGGAGCGGTTCGGGCCGGTCGCCCGGCGGGTCGTCTCCACCGTCACCGGGGACGACCTGGCCGCCGGGACCGACGTCCCGGCGCTGCTGCACCGGCAGATCACCGCGCCCGTGCTGTTCGCCCAGGCGCTGGCCGCCGTGGCCGCGGACGCGGACCTGCTGGTCGAGGTGGGCCCCGGCCGGGTGCTCAGCAGGCTGGCGGCCGAGCTGACCGACGTGCCGGCCGTCGCGCTGGACACCGACAGCGAGTCGCTGGCCGGGCTGCTCGGCGTGGCCGGCGCCGCGCACGTGGCGGGCGTGCCCGTCGCCTGCGAGGAGCTGTTCCACGGGCGGCTGGTCAAGCCGCTGGAGATCGGCGCGGCGTTCTCGTTCTTCACCAGCCCGGCCGAGCAGGCGCCGCAGGTGCGCGTCAAGGCGGCCGCCCCGCAGCCGGCGGAGCGGGCGGCCGAGCCGGACGGCGGCGCGAACGGCGGGACGGCGGCGAAGCCCGGCGAGTCCACGGTCGAGCTGCTGCGGCGGCTGGCCGCCGAACGCGCCGAGCTGCCGCTGGAGATGGTGACCGAGGACAGCAAGCCGCTGGACGAGCTGCACCTCAGCTCGGTCACCGTCATGCACATCATCGACCAGGCCACCCAGCATCTGGGCGTGCCCGCGGGCATGGCGCCGGCCAACGTCGCCACCGCGACGCTCCAGGAGCTGGGCGAGGCCCTGGACCGGCTGGCCGCGCAGCCGCGCGCGCAGTCGGCCCGGGGCGTGGCGGGCGCGGCGCCGTGGGTGCGCCCGTTCGCCGTGGACCTGGACGAGCAGCCGCGGCCCCGGCGGACGGCCGAGGAGCGCGCGGGGTCGTGGCAGGTGTTCGCGCCCGCCGGCGCGCCCCTGGCGGGGCCGCTGCGCGAGGCACTCGAAGGGGAGAAGATCGGTTCCGGTGTCCTGGTGTGCCTACCCGCGCGGTGCGCGGCCGACGACCTGGAGCAGGCGCTGCTCGGCGCCAAGGCGGCGCTGGCCGGCGGGCCGGGCACCCGGTTCGTCCTGGTCCAGCACGGCCGGGGCGCGGCGGGGCTGGCCAAGACGTTCCACCTGGAGAGCGGCCTGCCCACCACGGTCGTGCACCTGCCGCAGGACGCGCCGCAGGCCGCCGCCTGGGTAGCGGCGGAGGCGGCGGCCACCACGGCCTTCTGCGAGGTGCACTACGACGCCGCCGGCGTGCGGCGGGTACCGACGCTGCGGGCGCTGCCGTACCGGCAGGAGCGGGCGGAGGAGCCGCTGACCGGCTCCGACGTGCTCCTGGTGACCGGCGGCGGCAAGGGCATCACGGCCGAGTGCGCCATGGCCATGGCGGGTGGGGCGAAGGTGGCCGTGCTCGGCCGCTCCGACCCCGCCCAGGACGAGGAGCTGGCCGCGAACCTGCGGCGCATGGCCGCGACCGGGCTCACCGTCCACTACGCCAGGGCCGACGTCACCGACGCCGCCCAGGTGCGGGCGGCCGTGGCCGCGGCCGAGCAGGCGCTCGGGCCGGTGACCGCCGTCCTGCACGGCGCCGGGCGCAACGAGCCCGAGGGCATCGCCGGGCTGGACATGGACGCCTTCCGCCGCACGTTCGCCCCCAAGGTGGACGGCCTGCGCAACGTGCTGGAGGCGGTCGAGCCCGGACGGCTGCGGCTGCTGGTGACGTTCGGCAGCATCATCGGCCGGGCGGGCCTGCACGGCGAGGGCCACTACGCCACCGCCAACGAGTGGCTGGCCGACCTGACCCGCGAGGCGGGCGAGCGGCACCCCGGCTGCCGGGCGATCTGCATGGAGTGGTCGGTCTGGTCCGAGGTCGGCATGGGCGAGCGGCTGTCGGTCGTGGACCGGCTGGTCGAGCAGGGCATCACGCCGATCCCGGTGGACCGGGGCGTGGAGATCATGCGCCGCCTGGTGAGCGACCCCGACGCGCCCGGCGTCGTGGTGATCAGCGGGCGCACCGAGGGCATCCACACCGTGCGCCGGGAGGAGCCGGAGCTGCCGCTGCTCCGCTTCGTCGGCGCGCCGCTGGTCCGCTACCACGGCGTGGAGCTGGTCAGCGAGGTCGAGGTGAACGCCGGGACCGACCTGTACCTGGCCGATCACCTGCTGGACGGCAACCTGCTGTTCCCGGCGGTGTTCGGGCTGGAGGCCATGGCGCAGGTGGCGTACGCGGCCACCGGCCGTCCCGGGGCGCCCGTCGTGGAGCAGGCGGAGTTCGTCCGGCCGATCATCGTGCCGCCCGACGGGAGCACCACGCTCCGGGTGGCGGCGACGGTCACCGGGCACGACACGGTCGCGGTCGCCATCCGCAGCCAGGAGACCGGCTTCGACGTCGACCACTTCACGGCCGTGCTGCGCCTGGACGCCGGCGCCCCGCCCGCCGGTCCGCCCGAGCAGTCCGGCGACGAGCTGCCGCCGGTCGCGCTGGACCCCGACACCCAGCTCTACGGCGAGGTGCTCTTCCAGGGCAGGCGTTTCCAGCGGCTGCGCCGCTACCACCGGGCCGCGGCCCGCGAGGTGGACGCCGACCTCCAGGTGGCGCAGGAGTGCGACTGGTTCGCCGGGTTCCTCCCGCCGGACCTGCTCCTGGGCGACCCCGGCATGCGGGACGCGCTGATGCACGGCAACCAGGTGTGCGTGCCCGACGCCACCTTGCTGCCGACCGGCATCGAACGCGTGCACCCGGCCGGGGCCGCGCTGTCCGGCGCGGACGAGGTGCGCTACTGCGCCTCCGAGCGGTCCAGGGACGGCGACGCCTACGTCTACGACGTCGCGGTCCGGACGAAGGACGGCGAGGTCGTCGAACGCTGGGAGGGGCTGCGGTTGCAGGCCGTGCGGAAGAAGGGCGGGGCCGGTCCGTGGGCGGCGCCGCTGCTCGGCCCGTACCTGGAGCGCACGCTGGAGGACCTGACGGGCGCGCGGGTCGCGGTCGTCGTGGAGCCGGGCGAGGGCGCCGGCGACCTGGCCGTGGCCCGGCTCGGCACGGCGGGCACGGCGGCGGTCACGGCGGCGGTCACAGCGGCGGGCACAGCGGAGGGTGTGCGGACGGTGTCGGCGCACGTGCCGGGACTGACGGTGTGCGTGGCCGCCCCAGGGCCGCTGTCCTGCGCCGTCGAGCCCGTCACCCCCGCCGGGTCCGGCGACCCGGGCGACCGGGACGACGGGCGGCACACGCTCGCCGGCGAGATCGCCGCGGCCTCCGGGGAGGACGCGGACACCGCCCGCGCCCGCGCCCGCGCCGCACTCGCCTGCCTGCGCACCGCCGGAACGGCAGCGGGCACGGCGGCGGGCACGGCGGCGGGCACGGACGCGCCGCTCGCGGTCACCCGGGCCGCGGCCGACGGATGGGTGGTCCTGACCGGCGGCGGCGCGGCCGTGGCCACGCTCGCCACCCGGGTGCACGGCCTGCCCGACCCCGTCGTCGTCGCGATCCTCACCGAAGGGCGGTCCTAGCCCATGGGCACCTACTACGAGTACCTGCACACGGTCGGCTTCGAGGAGACCAACCTCGTCGGCAACGTCTACTACGTCAACTACCTGCGCTGGCAGGGACGCTGCCGGGAGATGTTCCTCATGGAACGGGCCCGGGACGTGCTCGCCGACCTGCAGGACGACCTCAAGCTGTTCACCCTCAAGGTCGACTGCGAGTTCTTCGCGGAGATCACGGCCTTCGACCAGCTGTCCATCCGGATGCGCCTGATCGAGCTGGCGCAGACGCAGATCGAGTTCGGCTTCGACTACGTCCGGGTCACCCCGGGCGCGCCCGAGGTCCTCGTCGCCCGCGGCAGGCAGCGGGTGGCCTGCATGCGGGGGCCGAACACCAAGACCGCGCCGGCGAGGGTCCCCGAGCCCCTGGTCAGGGCGCTCGAACCGTACCTGGCCTAGAACCCGGACCCAGGAGGTCACCGTGCAACTCCACTCATCGGCCCCGGCGCCGCAGGTCGCGGACGCCAAGGCGCTGCGCGACGCGTTCGGGGCGTTCGCCACCGGCGTCACCGTGATCACCACCGGCGGCGAGGTCCCGCACGCCATGACGGCCAACTCCTTCACCTCGGTCTCGCTCGACCCGCCGCTGCTGCTGGTGTGCGTCGGCAAGGGCGCGGTGATGCACCAGTGCATCACCGCGGCCACGTCGTTCGGGGTGTCGGTGCTGGCCGGGCACCAGGAGGCCGAGGCGCGGCACTTCGCCGACCGCTACCGGCCGCTCGGCCTGGCCCAGTTCGCCGACGTCGAGGTGACGCCGGGCGAGGTCACCGGGGTGCCGCTCATCGCGGGCGCGGCGGCCCGCTTCGAGTGCCGGGTCTGGCGCGCCTACGACGGCGGCGATCACACGATCTTCGTCGGCGAGGTGCTGTCCCTGAGCCGGCGGGACGACTGCGACGGCCTGCTGGTCTACCGGGGCCGTTTCGGCGAGACCTCCCCCGCCCTTCAGGGGGTGTCGGCGTGACCACACTGGGCACCCGCCCGGTGGCGCTGGGCGGCCGCGTGCCGCCCGGCCCGCCGCCCTGGGCGGCGCCCGTCCTGTACCGGCGGCTGGTCGGCGACCGGCTCGCGCTGCTGTCGAAGGCGACCGCCCGGTACGGCGACGCGGTGCGCATGACGATCGGCCCGAAGAGCATCTACCTGTTCAACCATCCCGACCACGCCAAGCACGTCCTGGCCGACAACAGCGGCAACTACCGCAAGGGCATCGGCCTGGCCGAGGCCCGGCGGGTGATCGGCGACGGGCTGCTGACCAGCGACGGCGAGCGGTGGCGGCAGCAGCGCAGGACCATCCAGCCGCTGTTCCAGAACAAGCGGCTGGCCCAGCAGGACACCGTGCTGGCCGAGGAGGCCGGCCGCCTGGTCGAACGGCTGCGGGCCCGGGTGGGCGGCGGGCCCGTGGACGTGGCCGGGGAGATGACCGGCCTGGCGCTCGGGGTGCTCGGCCGCACCCTGCTCGACGCCGACCTCGGCGCGCACGGCTCGGTCGGGCACGCCTTCGAGGGCGTCCAGGACCAGGCCATGTTCGAGATGGTGACGCTGGCCATGGTGCCGTTGTGGCTGCCGCTGCCGCTGCACCTGCGGTTCCGCCGGTCCCGGCGGGAGTTGTACCGGGTCGTGGACCTGCTGGTGGCCGAGCGGCTGGCGAACCCGACCGGCGGCGGCGACCTGCTGTCCCTGCTGATCGAGTCCACCGGGCTGCGGAAGGACCCGCGGGCCGCCCGGCAGCGCCTGCGCGAGGAGCTGGTCACGGTGCTGCTGGCCGGGCACGAGACCACCGCCAGCACCCTGTCGTGGGCCTTCCACCTGCTGGACCGGCATCCGGAGGTGCGCGAGCGGGTGCGGGCGGAGGCCGTCTCCGTGCTGGGCGACCGGCCGCCGGTGTACGAGGACCTGCGCAGGCTGACCTACACGGCGGCGGTGCTGGAGGAGGTCATGCGGCTGTACCCGCCGGTGTGGGCGCTGACCCGGGTGGCGCGGGAGGACGACGAGGTGGGCGGGTACCGGGTCCCGGCGGGGGCGGACGTGCTCGTCAGCCCGTACACGCTGCACCGGCATCCGGCGTACTGGCGGGAGCCGGACGCGTTCCGTCCCGAGCGGTTCGAGCCGGGCGCGCCCGCCGACCGGCCGCGGTACGCCTACATCCCCTTCGGCGCGGGCCCGCGCTTCTGCGTGGGCAACCACCTGGGGATGATGGAGGCCACGTTCGTGCTGGCGATGGTCACCCGGGAGCTGCGGCTGACCGGGCTGCCCGGCCGGCGGGCGGTGCCGGAGGCCATGTTGTCGCTGCGGGTGCGCGGCGGCTTGCCGATGACGGTGAGCCCGGCCTAGAGACCGCAGGTCACGCAAGGGCCCGCGGACGTCGTCCGCGGGCCCTTCCGCACGTGCCGCCCCTTCCTGTCAGGTGTGGGTGTCGGTCCAGGCCAGCAGGTCGCGCAGGGCGAGCAGGACGGGCGGGTCGAGCGCGTTCATGGGACGCAGCCGCAGGTCGGCGCGCTCGCTGCCGCCGCCGCCCACCTCGATCGGCCCGATCCGCGCGATGCACGTCGCGGCGTCACCCTGGGGCGGGTGGTGCACGGCGTCCTCGCGGAACTCGGCCACGGACTGGGCGATCAGGTACCAGCTGCCCTTGGGCACGTTCTCCAGCACGTACGGGCCGGGCCGGTCGATCAGGGTGAAGCTCGCCGGTCTGCCCTCCAGGATCTGGCCGGGGAACACGCCGGCGAACACCGGCCGGTCGGCCAGCGGCGAGGTCACGACGCCGTGCAGGGTCGCCGCCGGGCCGCCGAACGCGCGCTCGCCGCCGGCCAGGTCCGCCGCCGTGACGCTCAGGAACTGCCGGTACCTGCTCGGCGACAGGCCCACGCTGTGGGTGAAACGCGAGCTGAAGGTGCCCACGCTGGAGTAGCCGACCTGGTGGCTGATGTGCGTGATGCTGAGCGAGGTGGACACGAGCAGGCGTTTGGCCTCGCGCAGCCGCACCGCGGACAGGAACCGTCCAGGGGACAGCCCGGTCACGCGCTGGAAGACGCGCGAGAAGTGGAACTTGCTGAACATCGCGGTCCGCGCCATGTCGTCAATGGTGAGCTGCTCGCCGTGGTTCTCCTGCATGCTCTCGATGACCCGCAGGACCGCTCGTTCGATGACGTCGTCCATATGGTCTCCCGGAACCCGGAAGCCCTCGGGCGCGCGTCCCCCGTCGATTCTCCGGCCGGAGAATTCCCGGGGGGCGCGACGATTCCTCGGCGCTCCGGATGCATTGCCTTTCGGTTGCCACCTGGTACACGCTCTCGGGCGCGCAGTACGCTGCATAACAAATCGCCCTTTTTCGGAAATCTTCGGAAATCTCGGCAATTTCTCTGAGAATGCGATTTATAGGGCCCATTCGCGGCGGGGGGCCGGCAGCAGCTGCCTGAGCACCCGGCCGTCGCGGTGGTGCGGCCGCCGCTCGTGCGGGTAGCCGAGCGAGACCTCCTCGAAGCGCACCCCGTCGTGCCAGCTCGTGCCCGGGATGTGCAGGTGGCCGTAGACGACCGCGGCGGCGCGGAAGCGCAGGTGCCAGTCGGCCGTCTGCTCGGTGCCGCACCACTGCGCCAGCGCCTGGTGCCGCAGCACGCGGGTGGGGGCGCGCAGCAGCGGGAAGTGGTTGACCAGGACCGTGGGCAGGGCCGGGTCGAGCGCGTCCAGCCGCAGCTCGCTCTCGCGCACCCGGGCCCGGCACCACGCCTGCCTGCTGGGATAGGGCTCGGGATGCAGCAGGAACTCGTCCCTGCACACCACCCCCTGTTCGCGGGCCAGGCCGAGCGCCTGCTCCCGGGTGGTGCCGGGCGGGCGGAAGCTGTAGTCGTACAGCAGGAACAGCGGGACGACGGCCGCCGGGCCGCCCTCCCCCGTCCAGACCGCGTACGGGTCCTCGGGCGTGAGCACGCCGAGACGCCGGCAGATCTGCACCAGGCGCCGGTAGCGCTCCTCGCCGCGCAGGCCGGGGTCGCCGGGCGTGGTCCACAGCTCGTGGTTGCCCGGGGCCCACACCACCTTGGCGAAGCGCTCGGCGAGCAGGCCGAGCGTGCGCTCGAAGGCGTCCAGCCGCTCGGCGACGTCCCCCGCCACCAGCAGCCAGTCGTCCTCGGTGCGCGGGCGCAGCTCCTCGACGGCCGCCCAGTTCTCGGGAAATCCGACATGGAGGTCGCTGATCGCCAGTAATGCCGCACCGGAGGCGCTCACGCCGCGAGCGTATGCGCGCGAGAACGGGCCGGGCAGCGTACGGCGCGAAAAACAGGGGTCCCACAAGGGCGAATAGGGGGTGGCGGCGGCGCCTTTGTGGATAAGGGCGCGGGGGCGTCCGTTAGGGGTTGTTGCGGCGCACCGCGCATTCAATTCTGAGCATGCCGAAGAAAGCGGAAATTGCACGGCCGTGTTCCGGGGGTGAGGGTGATGGCCGATGTACGGGGGCAGGAATTCGCTGATTTCGCGCGGGAGGCCAGGCCCATGCTGCGCCGGGTGGCCTTCCGGCTCTCCGACGACTGGCACGAGGCCGACGACCTCGTCCAGCGCACCCTGCTGGCGCTGCACCGGCACTGGGACGGCCTCGACCGGCGCGACCGCGCCGAGGCGTACGCACGGCAGATCATGCGGCGGCTGCTCATCAGCGACCGCAGGTCGCTGCGCTGGTCGCGGGAGGTGCTCAGCGGCGCGCCGCCCGACGCGGCCGCGGCGCTGGACCCCTACGACCTGGTGGGCGAGCGCATCGTGCTGATGGGCGCGCTGGCCAGGCTCGGGCCGCGGCAGCGGGCGACGATCTTCTTCCGGTTCTGGGAGGGGCGCAGCGCCGAGGACACGGCCCGGGTCATGGGCAACGAGTCCTCCACGGTCCGCAGCCAGACCGTCAGGGCGCTGAGCACCCTGCGGGCCGCGCTGGCGCGCACCGACCCCGCCGACGCCGCCGACCGTACCGACCGAAAGCCGACCTGAACGAGGGAGTACCCATGGGTCCACTGCTCTACGAGACGAGGGTGGAGACGCTGGAGGCGCTCGCGGACACCATCGTGCCCGGCCCCAAGCGCGGTCCGGACGACCGGGCGGTGGCGGGCATGAGCCCGACGGGCGGCGCGGTCGCGGCCGGCGCCGTCGAGCTGCTGGAATGGGACGCCACCGGCGTCACCGAGGGCCTGGACGACTACGCCCGCTCGCTGAACGAGCACGCCCGCGCCCACGCCGACCAGCACGGCATCGTGCTGGAGGAGGGCGTGCCGGCGTTCGTGGCCCTGCCGTTCGAGGAGCGCGGCGCGCTGGTGCGCACGCTGACCGCGCCCGGCCACCCGGAGAAGGCGCTGTGGGTGCTGCTGGTGCTGTTCTGCTATATGGCCTACGACTCCGCCGCCCACCTGCACACCGCCGACGCCATCAGGGCCGGGCATCCCGGCCTGACCGCCATGGGCATCGCCCCGCCGGACGCGGACGGGCTCTGGCGATTCCCCGCCTACTCCTACGGCCGTCCCCTCGCCGACCTCCACCCGGACACGACAGCTTCAGGGAGCCCCGCATGAACGGCGTCGAACGCACCGACGTGCTGGTGATCGGCAGCGGCTTCGGCGGCGCGATCCCCGCCTACCACCTGGCCGCCGGCGGCGCCGACGTGGTCATGCTGGAGCGCGGCCCGTGGCTGGAGTCGGCCGACTACGAGCACGACTTCAAGCTGGGCTCGTCCTACACCCGCATCTTCGACTTCACCGTCGGCGACGGCATGAGCGTGCTGGGCGGCAACTGCGTGGGCGGCGGCAGCGTGGTCTACTTCGCGGCCATGCCGCGCGCGCCGCGCTTCGTCTTCGAGCGCCGCGGCAGCATCAAGCGCCGCATGTGGCCGGCCGCGATCAGCCGCGACACCCTCGACCCCTGGTACGACCGGGTCGCCGAGTCGATCTCCATCACCCAGCAGGGCTGGGAGGACGTCTCCTACTCCGGCGGCCTGTGGGCGGCGGCCTGCCGGCACGCGGGCCGCACCGCCAACCCCGTGCCCGCGGCCGTGGACACCGGATCCTGCGTCAACTGCAACTGGATGATGGCCGGCTGCCGGTTCGACGCCAAGCAGTCGCTGCTGGTCAACTACCTGCCGGCGGCGCTCGCCCACGGCGCCCGGATCCGGCCGCTGCACGAGGTGCAGAGCATCGAGCGCACGCCCGACGGCTCCTACCGGGTGCACTACAAGATCGTCCATGGCGAGGACTACCGCCTGACCGAGGGCGAGGGGACCATCGAGGCCAAGGTGGTGGTCCTCGCCGCCGGCGCCGCCGCCACGCCGGTCATCCTGCAGCGCAGCGAGGCCGCGCTCGGCGCGATGCCGCACGCCGTGGGCCGCTACTTCTCCGGCAACGGCGAGCGGCTCAACACCGCCGTGCTGAACGAGGAGCGCGTGCGCGAAGTGCTGGGCCTGGAGCGCGGCGACGGCCTGGCGTACGCGGCCAACCAGATCGGCAAGGGCCCGACGGTGGCCAACTGGGACCGGCTGGACGGCTCGCTGCCCGAGTACACCCGCTACTCGCTGGAGCAGCTCTACTTCCCGCCCGGCCTGGGCACCATCCTCGCGCTGGCCGGCGGCACCGACCCGGCGTGGTTCGGGCTGCGCAAGAAGGAGATGCTGGAACGCTGGCGGTCCTGGCTGATCATCTTCCAGATGATCGAGGACGACAACGAGGGCGTCTTCGGGCCGCCGCCCGTTCGCGGCAACGCCGACCGGGTGTCCCAGCAGATGCTGGGCGTCGGCCGGCTGTCGTACAAGCCCACCGCGAACACCTCGGCCGCCTGGGCGATGGCCGACGCCGAGTGCAAGGAGATCCTGGAGCGCGACGGGCTGGCCACGGTGACGCCGTGGACGAACGACCTGGTCGGCGCGTACACGGTGCATCCGCTGGCCTCGTGCCGGATCGGCGACGACCCGTACACCTCGGCGCTGGACGACGGGCACGAGCTGCGCGGGCACCCGGGGATCTTCGTCACGGACGGCTCGGCCGTGCCGGGCGCGCTGACCGTCAACCCGGCGATGACCATCTCCGCGCTGGCCGAGCGGGCCGTGCCGGGGATCGTCAGGGCCGCGCGGGAGCGGGGCGTGCAGGTCTCCTACGGCGCGCCCGCCCCGGACGGCTCCACCGCCGGCCGCCGGGCCACCGCGTCGCTGGCCGCCGCCGCGCTGCGCGGTTAGGGCGCCGGCGATGGGACGGCTGCTCAGCCGGATGACGGCGCCCGGCGCGCTCGCCCAGGTGCGGCACGTCCGCCCGGTGCGGCCGGGCGCCGCCCGCGGCCTGGTGGCCCGGGTGTACGAGCAGGTCGAGCGGGACTTCGGCATGCTCGCGCCGCCGGTGGCCCTGCACTCCCCCGCGCCGCGCGCCCTGGCCGCGTGCTGGCTGGTCCTGCGCGAGTCGCTGCTGGCCGCCGGGGCGGCCGGGCGGGTGGCCGGGGAGCTGGTGGCGAGGGAGGTCTCGGCCGGCAACGCCTGCCCGTACTGCGTGGACGTGCACGGCGCGACCCTGCGCGCGCTGACCCCCGCCGATCCCCGGCTGCGGCCGCTGGCCGCCTGGGCCAGGGCGAGCGCCGTCCCCGGGGGCGGCGGGCCGCCGGTGACGGGGGCGGCGGCCGTGGAGCTCGTGGCGGTCGCGGTGACCTTCCAGTACCTCAACCGCATGGTCAACGTGTTCCTCGGCGACTCGCCGCTGCCGCCGGAGCTGCCGGGCGCGGCGCGCGGGCCCGCGCTGCGGGTGTTCGGCGCGCTCATGCGGCCCGCCGCGCGGCGGCCCGCGACCCCCGGCGGCTCGCTGGGCCTGCTGCCCGGCGCGCCGCTGCCGGACGACTTGGCCTGGGCGGGCGGCGTCCCGCGACTCGGCGAGGCGTTCGCCAGGGCCGCGGCGGCGATCGAGGAGGGCGGCGCGCGGCGGCTGCCCGTCCCGGTCCGCGAGCTGGTCGCCGAGCGGGTGTCCGGCTGGGACGGCGTCCCGCCCGGCCCCGGCAGCGGCTGGGCCGGTCAGGCCGCCGCCGCGCTGCCGCCCGCGCAACGTCCGGCCGCCCGGCTGGCGCTGCTGACCGCGCTGGCCTCCCACCAGGTGGACGCGCGCACGGTCGGCGAGTTCCGGGCCGCGACGACCGGCTCGGCCGCGCTCGCCGACGCCGCACTCACCGACGCCGCGCTCGTCGAGGCGGCCTCCTGGGCGGCCATGACCGCCGCCCGCCGGACCGGCGTCTGGTCCGGGCTGCCCGCCACCCCGCTTCCGACCGCATCGACAGCCGACTGAAAGGAACGAGGACGTGACCGAGCTAGAGGTAGTGCTCGACGACCTGGCGGCCGACGGCGACCAGCTCGACGCGCTGGTGTCGGGCCTGGACGCCCAGCAGTGGAAGCTGCCCACCCCCGCGCCGGGCTGGACGATCGCCGACCAGATCGCCCACCTGGCCTTCATTTTCCGCCTGGCCACCGCCGCCGCCACCGACGCGGAGGCGTTCGCGGCCATGACGGCCGGCGCGGAGAAGAACTTCGACGGCGCGGTGAACGCCGCGCTCAAGGCGTTCGAGAACGACTCGCCGGACACGCTGCTGGCCAAGTGGCGGGCCGGACGGTCGGAGGTGCACGCCGGTCTGGCCGCCGTGCCCGCGGGCGAGGTCGTGCCGTGGCTGGTCAACCCGCTGCCGCCGATCGTGCTGGCGTGCGCGGGCATCATGGAGACCTTCGCCCACGGGCAGGACGTCGCCGACGCGCTGGGCGTGCGGCTGGAGCGCACCGACCGGCTGCGGCACCTGGTCGTCTTCGCGGTGCTCACCCGGGACTTCGGCTACCTGTCGCGCGGGCTGACCCCGCCGGCCGAGGAGTTCCGCTTCGAGATCACCGGCCCCTCCGGCGAGGTGTGGGCCTACGGCCCCGAGGACGCCGCCCAGCGGATCAGCGGACCGGCCGAGGACTTCTGTCTGCTGGTGACCAGGCGGCGGCACCGCGCCGACGTGGCGGTCACGGCGACCGGCGCCGAGGCCGACCACTGGCTGGACATCGCACAGGCCTACCGCGGGCCGGCGGGCGCCGGCCGGCGTCCCGGCCAGTTCGCCCGCGCCGGCGTCTGAGAACCGGCGTCCGACAGGCGGCGTCTGAGAAGCGGCGTCTGAGAAGCCCTCCCGAACCGCGGGCGCGCCCGTCCGGAACTCCCCCAGTCCCGGGCGCGCCCGCTTCTCACGTCCCGACCTCCAGCGCGCGGCGGTCCACCTTGCCCGAGGCCGTCTGCGGCAGGCGCTCCACGAACGTGATCCGCCGGGGGAACTTCTGGGCCGCCAGCCGGGCCCGGACGAACGCCTTAAGCTCGGCCGCCTCGACCGCCGCCGAGGTCACCACGTACGCGTGCGGCCGGGTCAGCCCGCGCAGCCGGTACCCGACCACCGCGCACTCGACCACGGCCGGGTGCTCGCGCAGGCAGTTCTCGATCTCGGCCGGCGCCACCCAGGACCCGCCCACCTTCAGCAGGTCGTCGGCCCGTCCCCGGTAGCGGAAGTAGCCGTCGGCGTCCCTGGTCACCAGGTCGCCCGAGCGCACGGTCCGCCCGCCCACGAACGTGCTCGCGGTCCGCTCCGGGTCCTGCCAGTACTCCAGCGCGACGGCGTCGCCGGTGACCTCCAGCCGTCCGGTCTCGCCGTCGGGGACCTCCTGCCCCTCGGGGTCCACGACGCGGGCGCGGTAGCCGGGGACCACCTGGCCGAGCGTGCCGGGCCGGACCCGTCCCGGGCGGTTGGACAGGAAGATGTGGTACGCCTCGGAGGAGCCGAGCCCGTCCACCACCTCCACGCCGAAGGTGTCGCTCCAGCGGCGGTGCAGCTCCGGCGGCAGCGCCTCGCCCGCCGACGTGCACAGCCGCAGGCAGCTCAGGTCCTGCCGGCCGGCGTCGGGGTGGGCGAGCATGGCGCTCATCATCGTGGGCACGTTCACCAGGACCGTGGGCCGGTGCTCGGCGATCAGCTCGAAGATCGTCTCGACCCGGCTGCGCTCGGGGAAGATCACGCCGGCCGCGCCGACGCCGAAGGGGAACAGGGCGGTCAGGTCGCGGGCGTAGCCGAAGAACAGTTTGGGCACGGGCAGGACCACGTCGTCCGGGCGCAGGTCCAGCACGCCGCGGGCGTAGGAGTCGAAGCTGACGTGCGGGCTCCTGGCGGGCAGCACGCAGGCGCGCGGCGCGCCGGTGCTGCCGGTGGTGAACTTCCACAGCGCCACGTCCCCGGCGGCGACCGGCGCCGGGTCCAGCCGCGCCTCCTGCGCGCCGACCAGGGTGTCGAAGTGGTGCTCGCCGGGGCGCAGCAGGTGGCGCGGCACGCCGGTGACGAGCAGGCCGGTCAGTCCCGCCGCGCGCAGGCTCTCCAGCGCCGACGGCCCCGCCACCACCAGGCGCGGACGGGCGTAGCCGGCGAAGTAGCGGTAGTCCTTGGGCCGCAGGAACGTGTAGACCTCGGCGGTGACCGCGCCGATCTTCTGGGCGCCGTACCAGGTGGCGACCGACTCCACGCTGTCGTCGGCGGCGATGAGCACCCGGTCGCCGCGGCGGACGCCGAGCTCGCGCAGCGCGTTGCCGGCGCGGTCGGCCAGGGCGCGCAGCGTCGCGTAGTCGACGCGGCCCTGCCGGGTGACGAGCGCGGTCCTGGCGCCGTCGGCGCGGTCGAGGAATCGTGCGGCGATGTTGAAAGAGTCCATGACATGCCTTCTCGCTGCTCTGCTCGCGGGCTGGTTCCGCCTTCCACGGTGCCGGGCGCGGGCCGTCCGCAGGGGGTCGGGAGGCGTCAGCAAGCTGGCGGTCGTGGCAGCTTGCTGACGGGTTTCTCCCGGATTGCGGGATGGCCGCCGCGGCGTTGACGGGCCCGCCGGGCCGCGCGTGTACTGGGGATGCGGCGGCCGCGACGGCCGTCGCGCTGCGGAGGAGAAGCGATGGCATCCACGCCCGCGGGCTCGTGGCCGGTGACGGAGACGACCGGTGAGGCGCCCGGTGACATGGCACGTGAAACGGCTCCTGAGACGATCGCCGAGAGGGCCGCTGAGACGGCCGCGCCGATGGCCGACTGCCTCGGCGGCGCCGTCCATCTGGCCTGCGCCGAATCCCCGCAGGACGAGCTCGCCGTCATCGTCGCCGGGTTCGCCGGCTACGAGGCCCAGAGCCGGGCGCGGGCCCTGGCCCGGCTCGCCGCCCTGCGCCGCCTGCGCCGCCTGCCCGGCGACGGCCCCCGGCCCGCGTGGACGGGTACGGAGCTGCGCCTGTCGGACTTCGTCGCCGACCCGCCCGCGAGCCTGCGGCGGCACGTGCCCGGCACCGGCCTGCTCAGCGGGCGGCGCTACCGGCTGCCCGTCGAGGTGGTGTGGACGGGCGGGCACGAATGCCTGGTCGAGCCGGCCACGAGCGGCGTGGTGGACAGCGGCGTGCCGGAGGCGATCGCCGAGGTGGTCGCCCACGACGTGGTGGCGCGCTGGTGGGCCGAGCCGCGCGAGCCGCTGCTGCGGGTCTCCGGCTCGCTGGACCGCCTGCTGCCGCCCGGCGTGACGGCCGCGGCCTCGGGGCTGGGGCTGCGGATGTCGGCGTTCGTGTTGTCGGTGCCCGATCTCCGGGTCGCCCTGGTGACCGTCGGCGGCGAGGGCGCGACGCTGGCCGCGGCGGCCGGCCGTACCGTGAAGTCGGCCGTGTGCGAGGCGTTCCTGCGCGCGATGGCGGCCAGGGCGCAGCCGTGGAGCACGCTGGAGCTGCCCGACTGCCTGCGCCGGTTCGCGGTGTGGCAGCGGGAGGGCGACTACGCCGCCCATCTGGAGCGCCTGGCCGTCGACGCCGATCCGCGGCTGGTGGACGAGGTGAGCGGGCTGCGTCCGTCCGGCTGGCCGGAGATCGCCGCGCGCCGGTTCGGGCACGAGCCGGTCGCCGTGCGGGCCGGTGGCGAGGTCGTCAAGGTGTTGTGCCCGGGGGCCGCGTGCTACCGGGCCGCGTCCGGGGCCACCGTGCTGCCCTGTCCCGTGCCCTGACCTCAGCGGACACCGCAACCTGCGAGGAGCGCCGGCCGTCCGGATTCCGATAATGGAAGTGCAAGCTCCGGCCGCCGAACCCCCGGGAGGTGGGGCGTGGATCTGTCCGTCATTGGAGTCACCCCCGAAGCGGAGGCGGTCTACCGCTATTTCCTGCGCCATCGGGGCGAGAGCGTCGGCTCGGTGCCCGAGGCCCTGGACCTCGATCCCGAGACGGTGGAGTCGGCGGTGGAGACGCTCGACCGGCTCGCCATGCTCGACCTGAACGACCGCCACCGGGTCACCGCGACCGAGCCGCGGATCGCCATCGAGCGTCTGGTCGAGCAGCGCCTGGAGGAGCTGAACGCGGAGATCCGCCGGGTGTTCGGCGCCCGCGACGCCATCTCCAGCTTCCTGGAGGACAAGCGGGAGGGCGACCGCTCCGACGCGGTGCTGGACATCGAGCGGGTGGAGAGCGGCGCGCGGGTCCGCCAGCGCCTGGACGACCTGGCCTTCTTCTCCTACAAGGAGACGCTCTGCCTGCACCCGGGCGGGCCGTTCAACGAGGTGATGATCGAGTCGGCGCTGCCGCTCGACACGCGCTCGCTGCGGCGCGGCCTGGCCCTGCGCGAGATCTTCCACCCCAAGGCGCTGGAGGACCAGCGCATGGTGTCGTACCTGCGCGAGCTGGCGCACCTGGGCGCCGAGATCCGCGTCACCGACCAGCCGATGGACCGCATGCTCATGTACGACCGCAGCGTGGCCGTCGTCCCGATCGATCCCAAGGCGCACTCCACGGGCGCGCTGCTGGTCCGCGAGCCGGGCCTGATCTCGCAGCTCGTCATCTACTTCGAGGGCCTGTGGAAGGCGGCCGTGCCGCTGGCCGACCACCTCGACCCGCCCGGCGAGGAGCCGACGCTGTCGAAGATGGAGCAGCGGGTGCTGGCGGTCATGGCCACGGCCGACAAGGACGAGATCGCCGCCCGCGAGCTGGACATCTCGGTGCGCACCTACCGCCGTTACGTCGCCGACCTGATGGCCAGGCTCGGCGCGGTCAACCGTTTCCAGGCCGCGCTGCGCGCCAAGGAGGAGAACTGGATCTGACGCGTTTCTTCCGCTGTTTCTCGCCGGACGGCATGACGAACCCCCGCGACCCGGTCGCGGGGGTTATCTCGTGTTCGGCCTCTATCCTATGAGCAGACCTCCTCGGGGAAATTCACGGTCAATTCCTTTCCGGTGTCGGGGCTTTTTACGGCCAGGTGTTGCCCTGCGGGGAGGGCAGCGGGGTGGGCAGCGGCCAGGTGTTGCCGTCAGTGCCGGCCGGCGCGGGCCAGGTGTTGCCGTCCGCCTGCAGCACCACCGTGTCGGCGGCAGCGGCGGCGGCCTGCGCGGCGGTGGCGCCGACGGCCCAGACGAGCATTCCGGAGACAATCGCGATAATCCACTGGGAAATCCTCTTGGCAACAATGCTGTTCGTCATTTCACTGCCTCTTTCTCGGCGGTTCGTTTCGCTGTTCCCTTGCACTTCCAACTTTGCGCCGCGGCGGGGGCGCGAACCAGGCTTCGGCGAGGCAGCAAGCTGCAGGGCGTTTCCGCTTCCTGCCACGTCCGGCGCGGTCAAGCACTGCAGGAGGTGACAGGAAACGGCCATCGCTCCTTAACTGGACGTACCGGAAGAGTCCGAGGAGGAAACGATGACCATCTCCCCCGAGGTCCTCCAGGAAGCCCCGCCGTCGGCCATGGACCGTCTGCGCGAGGAGCTCGCCGGCGCGCGCGAGGACATCGCGCGCGGCCGCCCGCAGGCCGTGGAGCGGCAGCACGCGCTGGGCAAGCGCACCGCGCGCGAACGGCTCGACCTACTGCTGGACGAGGGCTCGTTCCTGGAGATCGAGATGTTCCGGCGGCACCGGGCCCAGGGGCTCGGCATGGAGGCCCAGCGGCCGCACACCGACGGGGTCGTGGCCGGATCGGGAACCATCGACGGCCGCCGCGTCTTCGTCTACGCGCAGGACTTCACCGTCTTCGGCGGCTCGCTCGGCGAGGCGCACGCCCAGAAGATCCACAAGGTGATGGACCTGGCGCTGTCCAGCGGGTCGCCGTTCATCGGGCTCAACGACAGCGGCGGGGCCCGGATCCAGGAGGGCGTGCTGTCGCTCAACGGCTACGGCGGCATCTTCCAGCGCAACGTGCAGGCGTCGGGGGTGATCCCGCAGATCGCCGTCGTGCTCGGCCCGTGCGCGGGCGGGGCGGCGTACTCGACGGCGCTGGCCGACTTCACGTTCATGGTGCGCGACACCGCCCAGCTCTACCTGACCGGCCCGGACGTGGTCGAGGCGGTCACCGGCGAGCGCATCACGCACGCCGAGCTGGGCGGCGCGCAGGTGCACGCCAGCCGGTCCGGGCTGGCCACGTTCGTGCACGACGACGAGGAGAGCTGCCTGGCCGCCGTGCGCGACCTGGTCTCAATGTTGCCGAGCAACAACATGAGCCGCCCGCCGGCGCTGCCCGCGCGGGCCGCGGCCGGCGACGCCCGGCCCCGGCTGGCCGAGATCGTGCCGGTGGAGCCGACCAAGCCGTACGACATGCGGCTGGTGATCGCCGAGGTGGTGGACGACGGCGACTTCCTCGAACTGCACCAGAGCTGGGCGCCCAACGTGATCTGCGCGCTGGCCCGGATCGACGGCCAGGTGGTCGGCGTGGTGGGCAACCAGCCGACCGTGCTGGCCGGCGTGCTGGACGTGTCGGCCGCGGAGAAGGCGGCCAGGTTCGTCAGGTTCTGCGACGCCTTCTCCATCCCCCTGGTCACGCTCGTGGACGTGCCCGGCTTCCTGCCCGGCAAGGAGCAGGAGCACGCGGGCGTCATCCGGCACGGCGCCAAGCTGCTGTACGCCTACTGCGAGGCGACCGTGCCGCGCGTCCAGGTCATCGTCAGGAAGGCCTACGGCGGGGCGTACATCGTGATGGACTCCCGGTCGATCGGCACCGACCTGTCATTGGCCTGGCCGACCAACGAGATCGCGGTGATGGGCGCCGAGGGGGCGGTCAACATCATCCACCGCAAGGAGCTGGCCGCCGCGGCCGACCCCGCCGCCCGGCGGGCGGAGCTGCTGGAGCAGTACACCCGCGAGCTGGTCCATCCGGCGTACACGGCCGAGCGCGGTCTGGTCGACGCCGTCATAGACCCGGTGGAGACGAGGTCGGCGGTGGCGCGCGGGCTGGCCATGCTGCGCGACAAGCGCAAGCACGTGGCGCCGCGCAAACACGGCAACCTCCCCTTGTAGGGCTTCCCGTCAGTTCCCCTGGTCGGCGCAGGGGACGGCCGCGGCCGTCCGGGCGCGCTGTCCGGGGAGCCTGAGCGCGGCCAGGACGCCCGTCAGCATGACGGCGCCCAGGACGAGGACCGCCGCGCGCATCCCCTGGGCGGAGGCGTCGCGCAGGGCCTGCCCGGCCAGCCCTTCGATGCCCTGGTTGGCGACGGCCACCAGGACCGCCAGGCCCGCCGCGGTGCCCACCTGCAGCGCGGTCGAGGCCACCCCGGAGGCCAGGCCCTGTTCGTCGGCCGGGACGCCGGTGCCGGCCGCGATCCACATGGCCTCGTACGTGATGCCCATGCCCAGGCCGATGACGACGACCCCCGGCAGGACGGTGAGGAGGGACCCGTCCCCCTGCAAGCCGGGGGCCAGGAGCACGGCGCCCACGGCGTTGACGAGGATGCCGGCGATCAGCGTGCCGCGGGTGCCGAGCCGGTGGACCAGCCGCTCGCTGAGGAAGTTGCCGGCCGTGATCGACAGGGTCGGGGCGAGGAACGCCAGGCCGGTCTCCAGGGCGTTGAAGCCGAGGACGTCCTGGAGGTACAGGGTCAGGAAGTACGGCACGGCCTGCATCGTCAGGCCGAAGAGGAGGATGACCACGACCGCGCCGCTGAGGGCGCGGTTGCGGAACAGCCGCAGCGGCATCAGCGGCGTCCGGCCACGGGCCTGGAGGCGCAGGAACACCGCCACCAGCACCGCCGCGAGCACCGCCGCCGCGACCACCTCGGCCCGCGCCCAGCCCGCCTCCGAGCCGTGCGCGACCGCGAAGATCAGCAGCGTGATGCCGGCGGTGCCGGTCAGCGTCCCGGGCACGTCCACGCTGCCCCGGGTGGCGCGGCCGTCGGGGGGCAGCAGGGCGAAGGCGGCGGCGACGCCCACGGCGGTCAGCGGCACGTTGACGTAGAACACGGCCTGCCAGCCCAGGGCCTGGGTGAGCACCCCGCCGGCCAGTGCGCCCGCCGTGAGCCCGCCGGCGCCCGCCATGGCCCAGACGGTCAGCGCGCGGTTGCGCTCCCTGCCCTCGGCGAAGGCGGTGTTGACCAGGGCCAGCACCGCGGGGAACAGCACCGCGCCGGCCAGGCCCTGGACGGCGCGCGCGGCGAGCAGCACCCCCGGCGCCGTGGCCAGACCGCCCAGCACGGAGGCCACGCCGTACAGCGCCATGCCGAGCACGAACATCCGCCGGCGTCCGGCCAGGTCGGACAGGCGCCCGCCGAACAGCAGGAAGCCTCCGTACAGGACGGCGTACGCGGTGACCACCCATTGCAGGGTGTGCGCGGTGAAGCCGACGTCGGACGCGATGTCCGGCAGGGCCACGTAGATGATGGTGAAGTCGAGACTGATGATCAGGTGCCCCAGCGCGAGCAGCGCGAGGCTCCATCCCGGCCGCCGGATGCGGTCCGGGGAGCGGGTGATGGACATGGATGTGCCTTTCGTCCGTACGGGGTCCGGTGGCCTTTCATGGCTGCACCGGAACCGGCGGACATTTGTTGGCACACCCCCTGAGGGCACTGGGGTGGGCGGCGCCCGGGCTCGGGCCGTCCGGTCCGGTCATCGCCCCTCCCCAGGTGTTCCGCGTCGTCTCCGGGACGACTATGCCGTCCGCCGCGGCCCGCGGGATCGGCCGTCCGGTCAGCGTGAAACAGGACCTTGGACCTAGGACCAGGGCCGGGCGGGCCCGGTGACAGCATGCGGCGGCGGCCTGCAGCTTCCTGACGTCCCCATCCCTGGATCGCGCCCTTCCCGGATCCCACAGTGGAGGTACGAGAGACAGACCTCCGGCAGACGAGATGGAGATGAGACCCCATGTTCGCCCCTTCACGCCGCACGGCGACGAGGAAGCCATGCTGATCCAGGTGACGATGCGCCAGGTGCGCGGGATGCCGATCCTCGGCTCCCCGATCGACGGGATCCGCATCATGGCGCTCCTGCCGGGCCACTGGCACAAGGACCTCACCCAGGCCGGCGGGGACATCGTCATCCGGATGCGCGTGGACGAGCCCCTGACCAGCGCGCAGGTGCGCGCCGAGGTGACGCAGACCCTCGCCAACCCCGAGGTGGACCGGTGGGAGCTGGTGGCCTGCCGCGTCCTGTCCCACAGCAGCACAGCCGCAAGGGAGGAAGACCAGTGATCGCATCTGTGGTGGCGCCAGGAGAGTGCCAGGTCTGGTGGGCCGGCCCGCGCGACCATCCGGAGGGGACCCTGCTGTCGGTGCTCAGCGAGCCCGAGCTCGAACGGGCCGCGCGGTTCCGCCGCGAGCCCGACCGCAGGCGCTTCCTGACCGGCTCGTGGCTGCTGCGCACCGCGAGCGCCGTGCAGCTCGGCGTGCGTCCCGAGGACGTCGTGGTGGACCGGTCGTGCCCCGACTGCACCCGGTACCACGGCAAGCCGCAGGTCCGGGCGCCCGGCTTCCCGCTGCACGTGTCGGTCTCGCACTCCGAGGACCGGGTCGCGGTGGCCGTGACGACCGAGGGGCCGCTCGGGGTGGACGTGGAGGCCGTGCCCGCCGACCCGGTGGACGACCTGGCCCGCTGCGCGCTCACCGAGGCCGAGCTGTCCGTCCTGGAGGCGTTCCCCCAGGAGGACAGGTACGAGGCGTTCGCGAAGGTCTGGGTGCGCAAGGAGGCGGCGCTCAAGGCCACCGGGCACGGCCTGCGGGTGCCTCCGACGGAGGTGGCGGTCAGCGGGCCGGCCGACGACCCGGCCCTGCTGAGCTGGCCGCTGGACATCCCGCCGGAGAGCCTGCGGTTCCGCGTCCTGTCGCCGGGCCGCGGCTACGTCGCCGCGGTCGCGGTGATCACCGGCCGCCCGGTCGAGGCGGTGGAGTTCCACCTGCCCGCCGCGCGGGCAGACTTCGCACGGGGCCCTCTGCCGGGGCCGCTGGCCGGCGTCGCGTGACGAGGAGGACGATCCAGATGCGAAGGACCTTCCTCCTCCTGCCGGGCTCCTGGTCGGGCGCGTGGATCTGGGAGCCCGTCGTCCGGCGGCTGCGCCTGCTCGGGCACGACGCCCGCGCCGTCACCCTGCGCGGCCTGTCCGGGCCGCGCGACGACGTCGCCGGCGTCGGCCTCCAGACGCACGTGGACGAGGTGCTGACCCTGCTGAAGAACGAGGGGCTGCGCGACGTCGTGCTCGTCGGGCACAGCTACTCGGGGCTGGTGGCCGGTCAGGTCGCCGACCGGGCGCCGGGCCGCGTCGCCCACACCGTCTACGTCGAGGCGTTCCTGCCGCACGACGGCCGTTCGATGCTGCACGCCTTCCCCGACCGGCAGCGGGAGCAGGAGCTGCGCCTGATCGAGTCGGGCGGGGGCCGCTGGCCCGCCCCCGACCACACCCTGGTGGCCGAGGGACAGGGCCTCACGGCGGCGCAGGCGCGCTGGCTGGCCGCCCGGTTCGTCGGCCACCCAGGCCGGGCCGTGGCCGAGGCCGCCGTGCTCAGCACGCCGCTGGAGCGGCAGCGGGCCAGCTACGTGGTGTGCGACCTGGACCACTTCCAGGGCAGCCTGTCGCCCGACGTGTCCGCGCTGCGCGCGGCGCCGTCCTGGGACTTCCACACCCTGGACACCGGCTGCTGGCCGATGGTCTCAGCGCCCGGCCCGCTCAGCGCTCTGCTGTCCGACGCCGTCGCCGGCCGCCATTGAGCGGCCGGCGGCCTCCGGGCCCGGTGCTGGCCCGGGCCGCGTGGACGCAGGAAGCAGCCGCCGCAGCGAACCGGCGTGCAGGAACCACAGCAGGCCCAGCGCCACGGCCAGGAGCAGGGCGCTGAAGACCCACTCGTTCGACCCGCCCGGCCCGTAGACGCGGCCGCCGGAGCCGATGTCCACCGCGCGGACCGGCTGCCCGGCCCGGTGGGTGTAGCGGTCGCTGCCGTACATCTCGACGCCCGTCCGGCCGGTGGTGCCGTCGTCGGAGCGGAAGTCGCCCGTCCAGACGCAGGACTCGTGCCCCGGATGCGTGATGCACGCCAGCGTGCGCGGCACGAACACCCCGGGCACGCCGTCGGCGCGGGCGGCGCGGACGACCGTGCCGAGGTTCGGCACGGTCAGGAACAGCAGGAAACCCGCCACCAGGCTGAGCGCGAAGGAGAAGGCCGGGGAGACCCCGCGGCGCCCGGAGCGCGCCATCACGCGGGCGACACCGCGCAGGCGCAGCGCATGTCCGCCCGCTCGGCCGGACGGGGGCTGCGGTGCAGGAGCATGGCCACCACCATGGGCACGAAGACCAGCCCGTTGTAGAACAGGTGCAGTTCCATGCGCGGGACGAGGAGCTGGATGATGCTCGTCGGCACCGGACGGCCCATCAGGTTGTTCCCGGTGAGCGCCTGCAGGAGCAGCAGCAGGTGCTCCAGGTGGTGCCAGATCTGGATGCCCAGGGAGATGTTCCACCACGTACGGGACCTGCCGGTGAAACCGGAGCGCAGCATCAGCAGGCCGATGAGCATCAGCAGCGCGTAGCCGTAGTGCATCCACTCGGAGCTGACCAGCCAGGGGAAGGGCATGCCGAGGACGCCGCGCGCCTCCTTCAGCGGCCAGCCCAGCACGTAGACCTGGATGGCCTGGGCGACGTGCTCGGCCCAGTGGGCGAGCACGATGACGAGGTAGAGGGTGAGGGCAGGCTTGTGGTAGCGGGTGTTGAGCGCGCTCAACAGGCCGCCGGACGTCGACACCGTGTGGGTGGCCATGTGGGGAACCTCGGCTTCCGGGATCGTCGGTCACGCGTCGTCCCGGCACGGCGAGGTCGCCGGCGAACGGTCTTCGGTCCCCTTCGGTTGCGCCTGCTCCGGGAGATCGCGAGTTCAGTGTCCGCTGCGATCCCGCGCCTGACAACTCACAGATTGCGCGGCAGTCCGGCGAGCAGTTGCTTGGTCGTCAGGGTGACGCCGCAGCGGCCGGCGACGTAGCCGAGCGCCTGCCGGTGGTCGGCTGCGGTGAGGTCGGCGACGGCGTCGGCCACCACGTACGGCTGGATGTCGTGGGTGAAGGCGTCGAGCGCGGTGGTCAGGACGCCGATGTGGGCGTAGACGCCGGCGATGAGGAGCTGGTCGCGTCCCGACTCGCGCAGCCACCACAGCAGGGTGGTCTCGTGGAAGGCGCTGTAGCGCCGCCGGGTGAAGACCCAGTCGCCCGGCCCCGGCGCCATCGGCTCGGGGAAGCCGCGCCGGGCGGGCTCCAGCCGGTCGCTGCGCCGCCAGAAGTCCTTGGCCAGCCCCTGCTGCTCGCCGGTCAGCAGGCCCGGCTGGGCCGCGTAGGCGACGGGCACGCCGAGGCGCGCGCACAGCTCGCGCAGCGCCGTCACGTTGCGCACCAGGTCGGTGAGCGGCGCCTCGCCGGGCGGGAAGAGGTCGAGGCAGACGTGCTGCAGGTCGACCAGCAGCAGGACGGCCCGGCGCGGGTCGGGCGTCCAGGTGACCGCGGCGGGCGGCAGCTCGGCGGCGTCCGGCATCGGGTAGGGCTCGATCTCTGAAACGACCGGCACGGCGACCTCCGAATTTCTCGCAGCTTTTTGAGGCTGTTTCCATGATGTGCCGCCACGGCGTCCCTCGAAATGCGGAACGGCGGCAGGAAGCTGACTTCCCGCCGCCGTTTCCAGCCATTTTCTTTTTTCCGGAGTGTATACCGGGCCCATGGTCAGAGCCCGGCCGCCGCCCGCAGTTCCTCCGTCCGGTTCACCCGCTCCCAGGTGAACTCGTCACGGCCGAAATGCCCGTAGGCGGAGGTGCCCGCGTAGATGGGACGCAGCAGGTCCAGGTCCCGGATGATCGCGGCCGGGCGCAGGTCGAACACCTCGCGCACGGCGTCGTGGACGCGCTCCCTGGGCACCCGTTCGGTGCCGAAGCACTCCACGAACAGGCCCACCGGCCGCGCCTTGCCGATCGCGTACGCCACCTGCACCTCGCACCGCCCGGCCAGCCCCGCGGCCACCACGTTCTTGGCCACCCAGCGCATGGCGTAGGCGCCCGACCGGTCCACCTTGGAGGGGTCCTTGCCGGAGAACGCGCCGCCGCCGTGCCGGGCCATGCCGCCGTACGTGTCGATGATGATCTTGCGTCCGGTCAGGCCCGCGTCGCCCATCGGGCCGCCGACCTCGAACCGGCCCGTCGGGTTGACCAGCAGCCGGTGGCCCGTGGTGTCGATCCCCGCCTCGGCCAGCACCGGCTCGACGACCTCGCGCGTGACGTCGGGGGTCAGCATGTCGGCCAGGTCGACGTGCGCGGCGTGCTGGGTGGACAGCACGACGGTGTCCAGGCGGACCGGCCGGTCGCCCTCGTACTCGACGGTGACCTGCGTCTTGCCGTCCGGCCGCAGGTACGGCACCGTCCCGGACCTGCGGACCGCCGCCAGCCGCCGGGCCAGCCGGTGGGCCAGCATGATCGGCAGCGGCATCAGCTCGGGCGTCTCCTCGCACGCGTAGCCGAACATCAGGCCCTGGTCGCCGGCGCCCTGCCGGTCCAGCTCGTCGGCGGCGGCCGCGCCGCGGTGCTCGTAGGCGTCGTCCACGCCGCGGGCGATGTCGGGCGACTGGGTGCCGATCGACACCGACACGCCGCAGGAGGCGCCGTCGAAGCCCTTCTGGGAGGCGTCGTAGCCGATCTGCAGGATCGTCTCCCTGACCAGGCCGGGGATGTCCACGTACGTCTGCGTGGTGACCTCGCCCGCGACGTGCACCATGCCCGTGGTGATCAGCGTCTCGACCGCGACCCGGCTGCCGGGGTCCTTGGCCAGCAGGGCGTCCAGGATGCCGTCGCTGATCCGGTCGGCGATCTTGTCGGGGTGGCCTTCGGTGACCGATTCTGAGGTGAACAAACGACGTGACACCGGGGCCTCCTAGTAGGGCAGCCGGCGCCCGGCGGGGGTGCGCAGGTCGAGTGCGGTCACGGGGGTACGCGGTTTCTTCGGCCTCGGCACGCGAATCACTTTGGGCATGGAATCGCTCCACATCTCGGCGGCGGGAAAAACTCGAATTTCCCGGACACAGATCATCCAAGATTTCGCGTCGAGCATTCTTCTCCGATGACCTGCGCGACGGAGGTTCGCTTCCGAGAATAACCACGGCCGGGCGTGGCGGGTTCTTTCCCTGTGCGGCGTCGGGACCGGTCGGGCAATCCAGGAGATGCCCCGGACGCGCCGGGAGGCCACGATGCTCCTGATGCCCGGACGGCTCTTCCCGCCGGGCGGATCACCTACGCCGGGTCCCGGCCGCACCGGCGACGAAAGGCTGATCATGAACGGAATCGGCGCGGAGATCGGGATCATCGGCGGGAGCGGGTTCTCCTCGGTCGCCGACGGAGCCCGGGAGGTCGCGCTCACCACCCCGTACGGCGAGCCGTCGGCGCCGCTCTCGCTGGCCCGGGTGCGCGGCCGCACGGTCGCCTTCCTGCCCCGGCACGGGCGCGACCACCGCCGGCCGCCGCACCGGATCAACTACCGGGCCAACCTGTGGGCGCTGCACTCGGTGGGCGTGCGCCAGATCATCGCGCCGTGCGCGGTCGGCTCGCTCCGGCCCGAGCTGGGGCCGGGCGTGATGGTGGTGCCCGACCAGCTCGTGGACCGGACCTGCGGACGCGTCCGGACGTACTTCGACGACGCGGCGGTGCACGTGCCGTTCGCCGACCCGTACTGCCCGGTGGGCCGCGAGACGGTGCTCGACGCCGCGGCGGCGACCGGCCAGGACTGCGTGGACGGCGGGACGACGGTGGTGGTCGAGGGCCCGCGCCTGTCCAGCCGGGCCGAGGCGCAGTGGTACGCCGCGCAGGGGTGGTCGCTGCTCGACATGACGGCCTGCCCGGAGGCGGCGCTCGCCCGCGAGCTGGCCCTGTGCTACGTGCCGGTCGCGCTGGTGACGGACCTGGACGCCGGGCTCGGCGTGGGCTCCGGCGCGCGGCGCGACGAGCTGTTCACGATCTTCCACGAGGGGCTGGACCGGCTGCGGGCGCTGGTGCTGGCGACCGTGTCCCGGCTGCCGCGCACCCGTACGTGCGGCTGCGCGCGGGCCCTGGAGGACGCCGCCCTCCCCGCCGACGCCGACCACCTCGGCCCGCTCCCCGCCTGAACCCTTCTTGGAGCACGCGGAAACCCGGGCTCCCGCGGGAACCCGGGTGTGATCGCGGGGGCTACACCGCCATCGGCACGTGCGCGTCCAGGGCGACGCGTTCGACCAGCGCCTCCAGGTTCGGGTCCGCGTCGAAGACGTCGCCGACGTCGATGGCGATGCCCAGTTCCTCCTTGATCCGCCCGACCAGCCGCGCCGCGGCCGCGAACTCCCCTTCCAGGTCGGAGAACGTCGCCGCCTCCAGCCCCTCGGGCACGTCGAGCACCTCGTTCCAGATGTCGCCGACCTTCTCGCGAAGCTCGGCGAGGCTGAGTCCGCCGGTCATGGGCCGTCCCTTCTCAAGGTCTGCTGGTGATTGTCGCAACGGCGCCGCGGCGGCTACATCTCCGAGGATGCCCTGGACCTGACCTGGCCGAGCAGCGCGTCGAGCGTCCCGTCGCACAGCAGGAGGGCCGGTTCGACGGCCACCCCGAGCCGGTCCTCGATCCGGGCGGCCATCCGCAGCGCGGCGAGCGCCGTGCCGCCGAGCTCGCCGAAGGTGGCGCCGGCCTCGTCCGGGCCGACGCCGAGCACGGTGTTCCAGATGTCGGTGACGTGCCTGTCGACGTCCGCCGGGTCCACGTCGCGCGCCCTCCCGTGAGGCTCCCTTGGGGGGACCATAAGCCGCGGGGGCGGCGGGTGTTTGTCCTCACGTGCGCACTCGGGGCCGTTCGTCCGTGCGGGCCCGTTGGTCGCGCGGCGGGGTCAGGACGCCGCCCGTTCCGCCTCCCGCGTGCGCGACAGCGCCCGCACGATGCGCGCGTGCCCCTCGTTCCCCCTGGCCAGCACCTCGGCGACCGGGCCGTCGTCGGCAGCGCGCAGGGCGGCGGCGACGCGGCTCAGGTCGCGGGTCAGCTCGTCCAGCAGGTCGGCCACCGGGGTCGCGTTGTGCGCCAGGATGTCCCGCCACATGCCGGCGGGGCTGCCGGCCACCCGCGTCACGTCCCGCAACGCCCCGGCGGCCAGCGACAACCCGCCCGCATCCCGATCCACCTCCCAGCCCGTCTCCGCGCCCGTCTCCGCGCCCGTCTCCCCGCCCGGGGGCGGTTCGGCGGGCCCGTCCTGGGCGCCGGTCGCGAACCGGGCGGCGAGCGCGGCCGACAGGACCAGCGGCAGGTGCGACACCGCCGCGGCGGCCCGGTCGTGGACGTCCGGCGCGAGCAGCCGCACCTCGGCCCCGCACGCGGTCGCCAGCGCCGCCACCGTGCGCAGCGCGCGCGGCGACAGCGCCGGATGGGGGCACAACGCCCACGTCCTGCCCTCGAACAGGCCCGCCCGCGCGGCCCCCGGCCCCGACACCTCGCGCCCGGCCATCGGATGGCCGGGCACGTAGCAGGACAGGTCGCAACCGCCGCGCTCGACCTCGGCGAGGATCCGCGTCTTGGCGCTGGCCACGTCCGTGTAGACCCTCCCCAGCCCGCGGTCCTGCGCCTCCCGCAGGACCGCGGCCACCGACGAGGGCGGCGTGGCGATCACGACGACGTCGGCCGGGCCGGCCCCGGCCCGCAGCGCGGTGCCCGCGCCCATCCGCGCGGCCTGCGCCAGCGCCCACGGATCGTGGTCGGCCAGCTCGACCCGGACGCCCGCCCGCCGCAGCGCGCACGCCACGGACGTGCCGATCAACCCACAGCCGATCACCACGACACGGCGGATTGGGGACATGGCCGAACCTCGCTTCCCTCGGACGTCACTCCCCCATGGTCGCGGCGCGAGGCGCCCGGCGGCGGTACGCGGCCCGTCTTCTTGCTGCCGCCCCGCGGCACGTTCCTGCCAGCGCAACCCCAGGTCAACCCCGTGGACGCGCTCCTACGATCACGCCATGTCCTACCAAGACCTGCTGTCCCGACCGGTACGCCCGCCCGACCGCGTGCTCCGCTACGGCGACCGCCACCCCGACCAGGTGATCGACGTCTACGACGGCGCCGGCCGCCCGCCCCTCGTCCTGCTGCACGGCGGCTACTGGATGGCCGAGTACGACCGGCGGCACGCCCGTCCCATGGCAGTCGCCCTGGCCGCGCTCGGCCATACGGTCTGGCTGCCCGAGTACCGCAGGGTGGGCCAGGAGGGCGGCGGCCACCCGGGCACGTTCGACGACGTGGCCGCCGCGCTCGACCTCGTAGGAGCGCAGTGCCCGTCCGGGGTGCTGCTGGTGGGCCATTCGGCGGGCGGTCACCTCGCGCTCTGGTCGGCGCTGCGGCACCGGCTGCCGCCCGGCTCCCGCTGGCACGCCGAACCGGCGGTCCGCGGCGTGGTGGGGCTGGCCGCCGTCGGCGACCTGGGCGAGGCGTTCACGGCGGGGCTCGGCGGCGGCGCGGCCCGCGCCCTGCTCCACGACCGCGCCGACCTGCTGGACGAGGTGGACCCGGCGCGCCTGCTGCCCTACGACCGGGGCCCGCTGGTGCTCGTGCACGGGGTCAGGGACCGCGTGCTGCCGGTGTCGATGAGCCGCCGGACGGCGGCGGCCGAGCCGTCGGCGGTGCTGATCGAGCCGTCGGACGCCGGCCACTTCAGCCTGATCGACCCCCTGTCGAGCACCTGGCCCCTGATCACCGCCGCCATAGAGGCCGCGGCGGGCCGCAACGCGGTTCGGGCGTGAGCCCGCCGACGCCCCGGGCGAGCAGCACGGTCAGGACGGTTCGGGCGTGAGCGCGCCGACCACCCGGGCGAGCAGGGCGGCCCATTCCTCGTCGCCGACGGCGTGCAGGTCGGGCGTGACCAGGGCGCTGCCCATGGACAGCAGCAGGCAGAAGTGGGCCAGCGCGGCGGGCGACAGCGCCGGGTCCAGCTCGCCCCGATCCTGGGCGAGGCGGGCCAGCGCGGCCATCGCCCCGGCGCGCTCGCCGACGTAGTCGCGCATGGGCCGGGCGACCTCCTCGTCCCGGCGGGCCGCGACGAGCGCCTCGACGATGAGGTAGCCGCGGGCGTCGCGCCGCTGCGGCAGCCAGCGTCCGATCTCCAGCAGCAGGTCGGGGACGGGCCGGTCGGGGTCGGCGGCGAACAGGTCGGCCAGCCCCCGCCGCCCGTGCGCGCGCAGCGCCGCCACCAGCAGCTCGGCCTTGGAGCCGAAGTGCGCGTACAGCGCGCCGTTGCTCACCCCGGCGGCGGCGGCGATGTCGGCGACGCGGGTGCCGTCGTAGCCGCGTTCGGCGAACGCCTCCGCGGCGGCGCGCAACAACCGTTCACGAGTCTCGGCGGCGGTGACGCCGGCGATTCGGCCCATGGCAGCATTAAACAGCCCGCCCACCCGGGACGTGACCATCGACCGGAGCCCCCGCCCGCGCCGGTCAGTCGTCGAGGGCCTGGTAGAGCGTGGTCCAGAAGTCGTTGATGAGCCGCATCGAATCCGGGGTGGACATCCCGACCTGGGTGAGCAGGATCCCGGTGAGCCGTCTGGCCGGGTCGGCGTAGGCGGTGGTGCCGGTCCCGCCGTCCCAGCCGAACTGGCCGACGGAGGCGTAGTCGCCGCGGCGGGTGCGCACCGCCATCCCGAAGCCCCAGCCGCCCTGGAGCCCCTGGCCGGCGGACACATGGACGATGTTCCCGTACATGGCGTCCCGGGCGGCCTGTTGCGCCGGGGTGAGGCGGTTGGTGGTCATCAGCTCGACCGCGGGCCTGGACAGGATGCGTTCGCCGTCGTGCACGCCGTGGTTCAGCAGCATTTGGAAGTAGGCGTGGTAGTCGTCCACGGTGGAGACCAGCCCGCCGCCGGCGCCCTGGAACGCCGGGGGCCGGGCGGTTCTGCCGCCCTCCGCCTCGTCCCACACCAGGAACTCCCCGGTCGCCGGGTCGGGCCCGTACAGGGGCGGCAGCCGGTCGATCTTCGCGGCGGGCACGTGGAAGGCGGTGTCCTTCATCCCCAGCGGGTCCAGGACGCGTTCGCGCAGGAACGCCTCCAGGGACCGGCCGGCGACCCTGGCGACGAGCACGCCGACCACCTCGTTGCTGAGGTCGTACTGCCACCGCTCCCCCGGCTGGTACGACAGGGGCAGCTCGCCGAGGCGGCGCATCCACTCGTCCGGGGCCGGCGCAGGCCCGGACGCCACGCTGTAGTCGGTCCGCTCGAAGGTGGCGGCCCTGATCGGGGAGTCCAGCAGCGTGAAGTCCATGCCGAGGCCGAACGTGGAGGTCAGCAGGTCCCGTACGGTGATCGGCCGGAGTGCCGGCACGGTGTCCTCCAGCGGTCCGTCGGGACGCCGCAGCACCCGCCGGTCGGCCAGTTCGGGCAACCACGGATCGACCGGGTCGTCCAGCCGCAGCCGGCACTCGTCCAGCAGGACCATCGCCGCCGCCATCGTGACCGGCTTGGACGTGGACGCCATCCGGAAGATCGTGTCCCGGCTCATCGGCGCGCCGCCGTCGTGGCGCATCGTCCCGATCGCCTCGACGTGCGTCTCTTCGCCCCGGCTGACCAGGGCGACCAGCCCGGGGATCCGCTTGGACTCAACGTGCCGGGCCAGCACCTCGCGCAGCCGGCGCAGCCCTGCTCCGGAGAAGCCGTTGTCGTTCTCGACCGTCATGATCCCTCTTTCGGTGGTGGTCGTCGTCCGCCAAGGCTCGAAGGCGGTGACGGACGGGCCACCGGCTCCTTCGAGGTGGCCGTGCGACGAGCCTGGACCCTGACCCAAGGTCAAGGTCAACCCCGCCATGCCGTGCGCGCTACTCTCGGCCCTGTGAATGCCCGCGACCCGTACCCGGGCGCGCCGCTCGCCGACCGGCGACCGGCGCGCGTCCGCCTGCCGTCCGCCGCCGCGCCGAGCCGATGACGGACGGGCTCACGATCGGTCAGACGGCGGCCTTCACCGGCGTCACCGTCAAGACCGTGCGGCACTACCATCGGCTCGGCCTGGTCGCCGAACCCGAACGCGACGGTTCCGGCTACCGGCGTTACCGGTCGGCCGACCTGGTCCGGCTGGTCCAGGTCCGGACCCTCGCCGCGGCCGGCGTGCCGCTGGCCGAGATCGGCGACCTGCTCGACGCCGATCCCGAGCCGTTCGCCGCCGCCCTGGACGACGTCCGCCGCCGGCTGACCGAACGGATCGAGGACCTGACCGCGCGCCGCGACACGCTGCACCGCCTGGCCCACGGCGACCGGGTCCTGCTGCCCGACCGGGCCTGCGCCGTCCTGGACCGGCTGGCCGCCCTCGGCTTCGACCCCGGCTACGTGTCCACCCAGCGGGAGGCCATGGTCCTGACCAGGGCGCTGATGCCGGCGATCTTCGACAGCCTCCTGACCCGGCTCGAACACTCACTGGACGACCCCGAGCACGTCGAGCTGATCAGACGCGCCCTGGAGGCGAGGGCCTGGGACCCGGACGACCCGCGCATCGAGGAGCTGGCCTCGGCCCTGGCCGCCAAGCTGCTGACCGACCCGGAGATGCGGGCGATGCCTGCCGGGTTCTGGAACCGGTCCGACGCCGCCGCCCGCTACGGGCTGGTCAACCACCACGGCGAGGACCGGGAACCGTCCATCGCCCGGCTGAACGCCCTGGTCGAGGCGGAGCTGCGAGCGTCCGGCATCGACCTCCCCCGCCGGTGACGGCCCCGGAGAGGCCGGTGTCTCTTCGCTACCCCAGGAACTCCCGCAGCGAGCGCGGCCGGCGGCCCAGGAGGTCGGTCACCGTCGTGGTCGTGGTCGCCCAGCGCCCGTCCCCGAGCTGCGACATGAGGGTGGCCAGGTCGTGGGCCGCGGGAGCGGGCATGCCGCGGCCCGCCAGGTGCGCGGCGGCCTCCTCGACGGGCAGGTCCACGTAACGCACGTCCCGGCCGAGCGCCCGGGTCAGCTCGGCGGCGATCTCGTCATGGGTGGGCGCCACCGGGCCGGTCAGCTCGTAGACCGCGTCGGCCCCGACGGGACGCCTCAGCAGCACGGCAGCCACCGCCCCGATGTCACGAGCGTCGATGTACCCCACCTTGCCCCTGCCGTACGAGCCGACGATCCGCCCCTCCCCGTCGACGTCGCCCGCGAGATTCTGCATGAAACCGACGGGCGCCAGGATCGACCACGGCACTCCGGAGGCCTTGAGGTGCTCGTCCACCTGCCCGTGCAGGCCGAACCCGAGCAGGCTGCCCGGCGTGACCCCACGTACGGACACGGTCACCACCTGGGCGACCCCCACGGCAGCCGCGTGATCGATGACCGCCCGGTGGGCGCGCGCGAAGCCCGGCCACAACGCGCTGTTGAGAAAGAGCCTGTCCCCCGGCTCGACCGGGATGCTCTCCGGCCGCTCCAGGTCGCCGACCACGTAGTCGCAGCCCAGCTCCGCCCTCAGTTCGTCACCCTGTTCCGCGCGCCGCACCACGGCCCGCGCCACGCCGCCCAATTCCTCGATCAGCGCACGCCCGATCGTGCCTGTCGCGCCCGTCACCACGATCATCACGCAACCCCCTGAACGGCATGCCGGCTTCCCGTTCTACACCAAGCGGATGCTGGTCGTCCACTTAGGCGGGCACGGTCAGCCGATGCGGAGCGGGAGGGTCCGAGGGCCCCGGACCTGACTGGCGGCCCAGGTGACGGCGTCGGGGTCGGCGAGGGTGAAGGCGGGGATGCGCTGGAGCCAGACGTCGAGGGCGGTGCGCAGTTCCATGCGGGCCAGGTG